>DATMXS010000308.1:0-4199 GCA_035561355.1 Bryobacteraceae bacterium
CTGCCCAGCCGCCCCCGCGTCTCCACGTCCCACACGGTGATGAGCCCGTCCCGGTTCCCGGCCGCGAGCCGCTTCCCATCCCCGCTCACCCCAAGCGCGGCGATGTCTTCGCCGCAGTCCAGGTACTTCGGTACCGGTTTCTCGGCGCACCGCCAGACCGTGCAAGTCCGCCCGGCCGTCGCGATCGCAACGTGCGCTGCCCGCGCCGACGCTGCCGCCGCCACCACGTCCTGACCAGCCTTCAGGCTGCCCGCCTCCCGCCCGGTCTTCGCCGCCAACAGGCGCACCGTTCCGTCAACACAGCCCGCCATAATCACTGATTCGTCCGGACTGAACGAGAGCGTCGTGACATACGAATCCAACGCGGTGCGCCACAACTCCCGGCCGTCCCCGGCATTCACCGCCTGCACCGGCAATCCGTGGCCTGCGAACGCCACAATGCCCGTTCCGCTCGTCGCAACGGCCCACATCCGCCGCACGGGAGGAATCGCACTTACGCGCTTCGGCAGCAGGCGCAGCCCGCACTGTACAGCTCCGTATCCCTGCGGCGTCGCGCGAATTTCCAGTGATGTGGCTGCCAGCAGCATCCCTAACTCCGCCGAGCCGTCCGCGCGCCCGTACACTCTTTCCGCCTCGCACGCAAGATAGCGGGCCAGTATTCGTTCGGAGCGATGTTTCCAGTCGGCCGGTGTAGCCATCGAACGCATCAGAGTATCATGTGCGCCTCGCCGCTAAGTTGCCCTGATCGACCAAACGTTTCCCCCCATCTGACCACTGAGTGCATTACGATCCCCTCAAATTGGGAGGGTTGACGATCGGTCTTACTACGTAGTACAAACGTCTTCTTCGACGAATGGCTGATCTTTCTCCGTTTCCCGTAACCGCAGCCCACCGCTGGTTCGCTCTGCAAGTGCGCGCACGCAGTGAGAAACTGTCTTCCGATCTACTCGCAGAAAAGGAGTTCGAGACGTTCCTTCCGACTTATCTCGGTCGCCGCCGCTGGTCGGATCGGTTCAAGACCGTCGATTTACCCCTCTTCCCCGGTTATGTCTTTTGCCGCTGCGATCCCCGCGAACGGCTTCCCATCCTAAAAACACCAAGTGTTATCCAATTCGTTGGAATCGGAAAAGTTCCCCTGCCCGTTGATGATTCCGAACTCGCGGCCGTTCGCACGATCATCGAATCCGGCATCGCTACCAAGCCCTGGCCGTTCTTGAAAGTCGGTGCCCGCGTCCGCATTGGTGAAGGGCCTCTCACCGGGCTCGAAGGAATCCTCGTATCCGAGAAGGACCGGAACCGCCTGATCGTCTCTGTTACGCTGCTCCAGCGCTCGGTGGCGACGCAGATCGATCGTTGTCAGATCCGCCCTCTGTAGCTACGTCCTGATTCGATCTGTAATACAGAGCTAAAGAAATCTTCATATCTTACTGACGTACCAGTACTTAAGCCGATTTATAAGTGACTTCTGGGGCGTTGACGAACGTTGTCCCGTGTAGTACAACTGTTATTCCGCACTGCGTCTGTCCCCGCCAGGCGTCATCCGAACACCGGTCAGGCTTCGGAGATGTGACTAAAATGGCGGTAGCTTGCCCAAATAGTTCTGCTGCTCTGAAGTTGGTTGTCCTGCCGTTGTCCTTTCCAGTCACACCCTGTTGTCTGTTTGACTTAACCCGGCATCAGTTGCCTCCTTCGCACGGGTTGTACTGGGCCCAGCCTCCCCGCTCCGCCCGCCTGTTCCATGCATGCGCGCTGGTTTAGCTCGCGCCCTTGCTCGAGGAAAAATGGATTCTTACATGCCGATTCGAAAATCCCGCATGATTAGTTTCAGGTTGTCCGAGGATGAGTATGAAGCTCTGAAAGGTTCTTGCTCGCAGAGTGGCGCCCGCAGCGTTTCTGACCTTGCCCGCTCCGCAATGCACGAGTTCCTCGGAAACGGCCGTAATCAAAGTGACCGCACGTTCCAGTCCGAACTTGAACGTCTGAACGGCCGCGTCTCTATGCTCGATCGCGCGGTGGAACGGCTCGCACAGTTGGTTTCCGCCGACAAAGCTTAGCACCGCTCCTGGAGAGCGCCACCCCATGCCAGTCCTGTTCCGCCTGATGCTCTTGCTCGGAGCCCTATCGCTGTTGGCCGCCCAGCAGCCCGGTCCCACTGCCGCCGCGCCGGCCGCTGATAACACCGCAACCGAATACAAGCTCGGTCCCGACGACGAGGTCATTGTTCGCGCTGTGGATGTCGAGGAGATCGGCGAGAAGCCCTTCCGTCTCGACGGACGCGGCGAAGTCAACATCCCCTTGATCGGCCGCGTCACCGCTTCGGGGCTCACTCCGCGGGAACTGGAAGCCGAGCTCGTCCGCCGCCTCAAGACTTACTTGCACGATCCTCAAGTCACCGTCGCCGTTACTCAGTTCCGTAGCCAGCCCGTATCGATCCTCGGCGCCGTGAATAAGCCGGGCGTGAACCAGATCGAGGCCGGCAAGACCCTCTTCGAGGTTCTCTCGCTCGCGGGCGGCCTTCGCCCCGACGCCGGCAATACCATCAAGATCACGCGGCGCAAGGATTACGGCTCCATGCCGCTCGCCGGCGCTCAGCTCGATCCCACCGGCCAGTTCACCGTCGGTCAGGTTTCCGTCAAGTCCATCATGGAAGCGCGGAGCCCTGCCGACAACATTCTCATCCGGCCTTTCGACGTCATCTCCGTCCCTCGCGCCGAAGTCATCTACGTCGTCGGTTCCGTCCGCAAGCCCGGTGGTTTCGTCCTCGGCGAACGCGAACGCCTCTCCGTTCTTCAGGCCCTCGCACTCGCGGAAGGGCTCGATAAATCCGCGGCCCCCAGCAAGGCCCGGATCCTCCGCGCTCTCGATAACTCCACTTCGCGCACCGAATCCGTCGTGGATCTCAAAAAGATCCTCAATGGCAAAAGTGACGACGTCCTTCTAGCCGCCAACGATATCCTCTTCGTCCCCTCGAGCGGCGCTAAGAACATCGCCCTGCGCAGTCTCGAAGCCGCATTCTCCATTGGAACCGGCGTAATCATTTACCGGTAACTCGGTCTGCCTTCTGCCTTCTCCATCTGCCATGCAAAACGATCCAGCGCAGTTGCCGCCGGCCCCCGGTCTTGTCCCGCGCCCACCCGCGAGAGACGCCGTCGCTCCGGTGCAGTACCTCGAAGCCTCCGCATATGGCTACGGTCCTTACCAGGACCAGGCCGAAGGCGCCGGCGCCCTCGTCGAATACTGGCGTATTATCCGCCGCGGTAAGTGGACCCTGCTCCTCGTCGCCTTCGTCGGCGCGCTGCTCTCGGTGCTCCTGACTCTTCCCCAAACGCCCGTCTTCCAGGCCCGCGCCACGCTGGAAATTCAGCCGCTGAATGAGGACTTCCTCAACATGCGGTCGATGTCTCCCGTTCAACAATCCCCAGTCACTGACTACACCCTCGGCGACATCCCCACCCAGGTCAAGATCCTCGAAAGCGCCACCCTCCTCAAGCGCACTTCCGCCCGCCTCATCGCCGGCCGGAAGCCCGGAGCCGCGCCCCCCAAAACCGACCGCGTCTCCGCCTGGCGCAGCGTCTTCAAGCTCCGCGAGCCCAAAGCTGTCTCGCCCTACGAAGCCGCTCTCGCCTCCGCCGCCGGCAACGTCAAGATCCGCTCCGCAGGCGAAACCCGCATCGTCGAACTTCTCTGCGATTCCACTGATCCCAAACTCGCGGCCGACTTCGTCAACACCCTCACCGACGAGTACATCAAGCAGAACCTCGAGGTCCGCTGGAGCATGAGCGAGCGCACCGGCGAATGGCTCTCCAAGCAGCTCGACGACATGCGCATCAAGCTCGAGCGCTCCGAAGACGGCCTCCAGGCCTACGCCCGCTCCGCCGGACTCATCTTCTCCAGCGAGGGCGGCGCCAAGCTCTCTGAGGAGCAGCTTCGCCAGGTCCAGACCGAGCTCGGCCGCGCTCAGGCCGATCGCGTCGCCCAGCAGTCCCGCTTCGAGATCGCCCGCAGCAGTCCCCCTGAGGCCCTGGCCGACGTCCTCGATAACACCTCGCTGCGCGCCTATCAGGCCAAGCTCACCGAACTCCGCCAGCAGCTCGCCGATGCCGGCTCCACCTTCACGCCAGCCCACACCAAAGTGAAGCGCCTCCAGGCGCAGGTCGCCGAAGTCGAGTCCGCCTTCACGCGAGAGCGCAACGCCATTC
>DATMXS010000309.1:0-2167 GCA_035561355.1 Bryobacteraceae bacterium
TGGCATTTGTTCAGAACGGACCGCGGTTGCGCTCTCCATTCAGGTCCGAAAATCTCCATACAACCGTTCAGCCGCACCGTTGGACGTTCTTCGGGTGTGCATCGGGTTTCCAGGTCCTATACTGCCGGTGTACAGGTTTACGCCGTCCACAGGAGGATTCCAGCTTGAGCACCACCACCTTCTCGCCGACCACCGCGAAGGACTTCAAAGTCATCCAGCCGGATACGACCCATGGCGGGTCACGCATCGTCCCGGTCCACAAGGGGCTCCCCAAGATCACCCAGTCCTTGTGCCCGGATTGCACCAAGATCATCGAAGCGACCATCTTTGAAGAGGGCGGCAAGGTCTGGATGGAGAAGAACTGCCCCCAGCACGGGTACTTCCGGGACCTCATCTATTCCGACGTCAAGCTGTACCTCAAGATGGAGAACTGGTCGTTCGGCGATAACCGGGGCGTTACGAACCCGGCTATCCCGAATGCGAGCCGTTGCCCGGACCAGTGCGGCCTGTGCTCGATGCACATGAGCCACACCGTGCTCGCCAATGTGGACCTCACGAACCGCTGCAACCTGACCTGCCCCGTTTGCTTCGCGAACGCCAATGCCGCCGGCTACCTGTACGAGCCGTCTTTGGAGCAGGTCCGGCGCATGCTGCAGGCGTTGCGCGACGAGCGCCCCGTTCCCGCCCGCATCGTGCAGTTTTCAGGCGGCGAGCCGACCGTCTATCCGCACTTCATGGAAGCCTGCAAGATGGCGAAAGATATGGGCTTCTCCCATGTCCAGTGCGCCACCAACGGCATCATGTTCACGGACCTCGAGTTCGCCATGCGGGCGAAAGAGGCCGGCCTCCACACCCTGTACCTCCAGTTCGACGGTATTTGCGAGGACACATACCTTAAGGTTCGGGGCGAATCCCTGTACGAGCGGAAGCTCAAGGCGATCGAGAACATCCGCAAGGCCGGGATGAAGATCTGCTTCGTGCCGACGCTGGTGAAGGGCTTCAACGACGACCAAATCGGCGACATCGTCAAGCTGGCCCTCGAGAACATCGATTGCGTGAGCGCGATCAGCTTCCAGCCGGTCGCGTTTACGGGCCGCATCTCCCGGCGCGAGCTCGAGGAGAAGCGCTTCACGATGGCGGACGTTGCCCGTTGCGTCTCCGAACAAACCGGCATCACGGACGCCTATAACGACTGGTTCCCGCTCTCCTGCGTGTCCCCGTTTTCAAAGTTCGTCGGCGCGCTCCGCGGCGAGGAAATCCCGACACTGACGCCGAACCCACACTGCTCCATGGGCACATACATGTTCGTGGACCAGAACAAGAAGGCTACACCGGTCACGCGCTTCCTGGATGTTGGTGCGTTCCTGCAGGACCTCGATATGCAGTCCCGGCGCGCAGGCAAGACGCTTGTGAAGTATTTCTCCGCGGTGAAGACGTGGCAATCCCTGAAGAAGCACTTCCACGACGATAAGGCGCCGGAAGGGCTCGGGTTCGATCGCTTCGTTCAAACGCTTCAGGGGTTTACGGACAAAGGACTCGGGCGCGGCGACGCTGAGAAGAAGGGCTTCACGTATAAGACACTGATGGTTGCGGGCATGCACTTCATGGACTCGTACAACTACGACGTAGAGCGCGTGAAGCGGTGCGTAATTCACTACGCTGCACCGAACGGCCTCATCTATCCGTTCTGCGCGTACAATGCCGGCCCGACCTACCGCGAGAAGATCGAGCGGAAGTACTCCATCCCGCTCGAGAAGCAGCTCGATTGGATCGACGGTAAGGGCGAGCTGGTCAACATCGGATAGCTTTCTTCCCAAGGACGCCGGGCCTACCCAGGGTCCGGCGTTCGTCTCAGTTTCCCGCCTAATTTGCTCCGGTCCCCGCAAACCTGAACGTGAGGATCATCGGGCCCGCCACAGCCTGCCCGTTCAGCCTGGCCGGTTCGAATTTCCAACGCTTGGCCGCATCGGCGGCCGCGGTCCATAACCTCTTGGGCACCGAGTCGGTCGCGGTGAACGGCTTGATACTCGAAACTCTCCCATTCGCGTCAACGGTAATCTCCACGCTTACCTGAACAGCGGAGCCCCGGACGTCCGCCAGCGCTTGGCGTACGAACAGATTGATGACGGGGCGCGGCTGCTCAATGGGGCGCGGGGGGCGATAATCG
>DATMXS010000310.1:0-9664 GCA_035561355.1 Bryobacteraceae bacterium
GCCTATGGCGGCCTTCAGTTCATCCGGTTCAATGCCGACGGAAGCGTCTTCGTCGATCCGGTAATCTGCGCCAGGGACACCTACCGCGAATTGAACCAGCGGCTGCTGCTGTTCTTTACGGGGCAGACACGCCACGCCCGCGACGTGCTGGCCCGGCAGCAAGAACAGACGGCGGACCACCTTGACGTTCTGGCCGAACTTTCCGGGCTCGCTCTCGAGATGAGGAACCTGTTGAGCCCCTCCGGCGATCTCGACGGCTTCGGCCGGCTGCTGGACTGCGCGTGGCGCGCAAAGAAACGCCTGGAAGCCTCCATCACGAACGGATGCGTGGATGACATCTATGACCGCGGTATCGAAGCGGGTGCGCTGGGCGGTAAACTGCTCGGCGCGGGAAACGGCGGGTTCGTTCTGTTTTATTGCCCGCCGGAGCGCCAGGATGCGCTCTGCGCGGCGTTGAGCAGCTTCACACGCGTGCCATTCGCGATGGAGCCGGAAGGATCAAAGATTGCATATCTTGGCGGCGAGAGGCTTTAACTCAAACAAATGAGTGCGGCACGGTGAGGGAAACCGCGGAATGGCGCCTCGATTGCATTTGCGCGTCGATTTCTCCTCACCTGAACCGGGTGGAACGGCAAGCAAGTGTTGTGGACCAGTTCAGTTCACACATGACTCGCTTTCCAACTGATAGCATCCCGGCCACGAATCCCAAATCGTCGCCAGCCCCTCGGAGTAAAGCCCCAGACCCAGATCCAGGGTATTTCCGATCGATTAACTTGTTTTCATCCTATCAAAGCCCCGATCGATTCCGCAATCTTATTAATATGGAGCGTCCCGTGCTGATAGTCTCTCCGCGAAGTTACAACGCGATTGCAGCCGCCCTGATCGCTTTTCTTCTTCCGATGGCCGGATGTGGTCAGCCGACCGCCCCTGCCCACAAGACCGCTCCAGTTCGAAGGACGGCCAGTCCGGTCCCGGTGGTGAAACCGGCTCCTCCCGTCCCGCAAGCGCCAGAGCGACTCGCCACTCCGCCGGAAATTATTCGGGGCGTTTACCTGACGACTTGGTCCATGGGCCTAAAACGCCGCATCGACTATGTCATTGACCTCTCAAAGCGAACCGGCGTCAACGCCGTCGTGATCGACATCAAGGACTACTCCGGCTATGTGGCGTACCGAACCGGCGTCCCCGAGGCGCAGAAGTACGGAGCGGTTCGGGCAACGGTCCGCGACATCGACTCTGTGATCAACCGCCTGCACGGGGCGAATATCTACGTCATCGCGCGCATCACCGTCTTCCAGGACCCCATCCTGGCGCGTGTCCGGCCCGAGCTTGCGGTGCACCGTGCATCGCTCGTGAAGGCTGAGAGCGGGCTAAGCGAGAAGACCATTTGGCTGGACCATAAGGGTCTCGCCTGGATCGATCCGGCCTCGCGCCCGGCATGGGATTACAACATTGCGATCGCCCGCGACACTTTGAAGCACGGCTTCGATGAAGTGAACTTCGATTACATACGGTTTCCGTCGGACGGCAACATGCGGGACATGCACTATCCCGTGTGGAACGGGAAGACGCCCAAAGCGGCCGTAATCCGCGACTTCTTCGCCTATCTTCGGGCGAAAATGTCCGATACGCCTATTTCGGCCGATCTGTTCGGGCTGGCCACGGTCAACTCGGACGATCTGGGAATCGGCCAAGTCATCGAAAGCGCCTACGCCAACTTCGATTACGTCTGCCCGATGGTGTACCCTTCCCATTACGCGAAGGGCTTTCGCGGCTTCCCCAAGCCGGCCGAGCACCCGTATGAGGTCGTGAAGTATTCCATGGAAAAAGCCGTGGCGCGACTGCGCGCTCTTCAGCGCCCGGCGCCCACGGCCGGCGGCGCCGCCCAGGCCCCAACTCCGAGGCTGGCAAAGCTGCGGCCTTGGCTACAGGATTTTGACGTCGGCGCGATTTATGATGCCGGCCGTGTCCGCGCACAAATCGGGGCGACTGAGGCAGCGCTGGGGAGCGACTACGCCGGCTATCTCATGTGGGCGCCGTCGAACGTCTATACGGAGGCGGCCCTCGAGGAGCCGAAGACCGAATCTGAGGTGGGGCAGTGACGTCCCTACACTTTTGAAGGCTGATTGCTGAATCATCGGCTGCCAGGCGCATCGTCGGCTGTCACCGATTTTGCCTCGTATCAGGGCACGACTTCAGGTCCATCCGGATGCGGCCGCGCTCCGCAACCGTCTCTGTTTGCGCGTGCCGGTTCTCCCTCCTGGAACCAACGTCCTGGACAGTCCCGTTTGCCCGCTTTGGTACCTCTGGGCCGCGCGACGGATTGCGGAATGCCGCCACAGGCGGATATACTCGCGATGCGAGTGAATCGGCCATTGACGGTTCCTGAGTTCGACGGTGAATACTTGCGCAGGTTGCGGGAGGGCGACCCCGCCACAAACCAGCAGTTTGCGATGCATTTCGGCCGGCTCCTCCACCTGAAATTGCGGTCGCGCGTGCGCTCCTTCGACATGCTCGAGGATGTCCGCCAGGAGACCTTTGCACGCACGCTTGCTGCAATTCGCAAAGGTAGTATTCAGCAACCCGAGAGACTCGGCGCCTACATTTCGTCAGTCGCGGACCGGGTTCTCTTCGAGTACATCCGGGACCGCGGGCGCATGGAGGAGAACGGCCCCAACGACTTCATCGACGGCCGGCTTGACCTCGACCGCGAGTTGGTCGACGCGGAGCGCGCGCGTCATGTGCGCACCGTAATGGCCGAATTGCCAGAGAAGGAGCGGGACGCCCTCAGGATGATTTTCCTCGAGGGGCTCGACCGTTCGGAGGTCTGCAGCGTATTGGGAGTCCGGCCGGATTACCTCCGGGTGGTGGTCCACCGGGCCTGCGGCAAGCTTCGGGAACGCCTTAGCGGAAAGAAATACAAGAAAGTCTGAAACGGAGGAGGCTTCTCCGTCACTTACAGATAGGTGGCAGATGCAACACCAGGACGCGGTCGATAGTCGAGCGCTCGAGCGTTATCTGCTGGGCGAGTTGCCCGAGGCGGAACGCCAGGCGTTTGAACAGCACTACTTCGACTGCCCGGAGTGCGCCGCGGGCGTTGAGGCTGGAGCTATCCTGGCCGCCAACGCAGCTACGGCCTTTCCGGAGCCCCGCCGGGCTGGGACACGCTCCTGGCGACTCGCTTTCTGGCCGGCGTTCGCTTTTGGTGCAACGCTATCGTTGTTGATTCTGGGTTGGGAAGAGTTCATTCGCATCCCGGAGATGAAAGCACATTTCGCCACTCTTATCGCACCGCGAGCTTATCCCGTTACATTCCTCCGATCGGTGACCCGATCGGCCGATCAGACCGTTACTATCGGAAAAGACGTCACCCAGTTCGGCCTGACGTTTGACCTGCCGCCGGGCGACGCCGCTACTGTCTGGAATTGCCGGCTGGACGACGCCTCGGGCGTTACGAAGTGGCGCGTGCAGGCCCGCACGCCCGCCGTTCCAGGCGAACCGCTCAACCTGCTCATACCCGCATCATTGGCGCCCGGACGCTACGTCCTGGTGCTCTCGCCGGCGGACGGGCAGGCCGAGCACCGCTTCCCATTGGAAGTTCGGTTCCCATTCGAACTTCGATTCCACTGAGTCCACCATCATGTCCCGTTTCCTTTACAACGCCAATGCTCTTGCGTTGGGCGGAACACTCACCCGCCCATTCCAGGGTTTCATCCCTTCCCAGAGTGCCTGCGTCCTGCCTCAAACGGGCGGAAAGGCCTCCTCTTCTTCCGTCGGATACGAAGTGCGCGATCCGGCAACCGGCAATCTGATTCTCAAGATCGGGTCCAGCGAAACCTCCGTCGAGGGTGGCGACACCGGAGCCTCCGCCCGGACAGTAATCAACTCGACGGTGCGCGACCTTGACGTGCTCGGAGTGTTTAAGGTCGCGGAAATCACGCTGCACGTCGAGACCACGGCCCAGGACGAAGGCCGCCAGGTCAGCATGACTGGTTCCGCCTTCCGTGGGGTCTCGATTGGCGGCCGGACGTTCGACATCACTTTCGACGACGCCATGGCAGCCGAAGCGGCTGACTACAAACAATTTCGCAAGGACCATTCCGAGATTCCCTCCAGCAAAGGAGAGACCCTATACACCCTGGCGCGCAGCCCTGAACTGAAAAATGAACCCGAGAACTACGGGTACTACTATCAGCCTGACTTCGGCCGCATCTACTTCGCCGAATGGACGGCCGCGCCCAATCGGCAGTCCATCAATATGCTCCGGTTGGAGTTGGGCAGCCCCGCTGCGGGCAGGGTGATTGTGGCAGGCGCCGACAACAACGGCATATGGTTTCCGTAGGACACCTACGGTATGCGGCGTTGCTGCTTTCCGCGGTCCTGTGCGGATGCGGCGGCGATTCGGACCGGGTGCTTCTGGACCGGGCTGACCTGCTGTTGAGGAAGGGAGAACTGGCAGAGGCCCTGAGCGCCGCCGACCGAGGCTGGCGGCGCTGGCAGGGCGATCCTTCGTCCGAGTATCACTGGCGCTTCCGGCTCAAAAAGGCCGAGGTGCATCTGGCGCAGGGCGGCCTGGAGCAAGCGCTGCCGCTGGTGGATGCCGAGCCGCCGGCACGGTTTGGACGGCTCCGCGCCGTCCGATTGACTCAACTGGGAACCGCGCGACTTTATCAGGGCCGGTATCCGGATGCCGAATCCGCGCTCGTGAAAGCGGCCTCGCTCGCAGCCGAATCCGGCGATCGACGGCTCCAGGCCGAGGTTGCGCTCCGGCGCGGCACCGCCCTGGTGCGACAAGGAGAATTTGACGCAGCGGAGCGCGCGTTCCACGAGGCGCTGGTTTTTGGCCGATCGGCCGGCGACACCTTCATTGAAGCGTCCGCACGCGGCAACTCAGGTTTCCTCGCGCTGCACCGCAGCCGGTTTGAAGAAGCGATCCCCCACTTCGAGCGAGCCCTTGAACTGGCCCGCGGCATCGGGGCGCGGAAGATCGAAAACTCCTCATACGCTAATCTGGGGAAGGCTTGGCAGGGCATGGGCGACCTGGAGCGGGCGACGGAATTCCTCTCTCGAGCTGAAAAGGGCGCCAAGGCGATCGGTGACGAGCACAGCCGCCAGATCTGCCTCGGCGGGCTTGCCGGGATTTTTCAGGAACAGCGCGAGCCGAAGCGCGCAGCTGCGGCATACAAGGAAGCGCTCGCCTCCGCGCGAAGAGTCAGAGACCCATACTCAGTATGCGCCTGGCTGAACGCCTTCTCCGCCGTCTCGCTGGATCTGGGTGACGTTGAATCGGCTCGTAAGATGAATGCGGACGCGCTCGAACTCGCGTCGAGGCTGAGTTCAGCGGATTCACGAGTGGGCGCCACCCTCGTCCAGGGCCGGATTGCGGAAGCGCAGGGGCGTGTCGCAGACGCCGAGACAATCTACCGTGAGATAGCGGGCTCGACGATTGAGACGGTTTCGCTGACATGGCAGGCTCAATCCCTGCTTTCGGGACTCCTCTGGCGTTCCGGCCGTTCTGCGGAGGCGGAGGCCGGTTTTCGCCACGCCCTCGTTTCTCTCGAGCAGGTCCGGAGCCGGTTGCAGCGTGCCGCTTGGCAACTCTCGTTTCAATCCGCTTCCCGCCGGTTTTATGAGGACTACGTCGAGTTCCTCATGTCGGCCGGACGGACCGAGGACGCGCTCGCGGTCGCTGAAGCCTCGCGCGCCCGGGTGCTGGCCGGGCGATTGGGGCTGGCGGGCGCCATCGAGAAGAAAGGCTCCTCGGGAGCGGTGGACGCTGCCGGTTTCATGCGGCTGGCCCGCGATTCCGGGGCGGTGCTGGTCTCATTCTGGCTGGCGCCGCGCCGCTCTTTCGTTTGGACGGTTACGCCGGACGGCGTGCGCGCCGCCACGCTTCCACCCGAAGGTGAACTGCGCGGGATTGTGGACGCCTACAGCGCGGCGATCACCTTTGGCCGCGATCCCATCGATACCGGGAACGATGCCGGGCGCAGGTTGGCCGGCGCACTTCTGCCGCTGCTCAATATTCCCGCCGGCTCGCGCGTCCTGATTGCCCTGGACGGTGTTCTTCACGCCGTAAACCTGGAGACGCTGCCGGTTCAGACGCCAAAGCCACACTATTGGATTGAGGACGTCACGATTGCGGTGGTGCCTTCGCTGTCACTTGCCCGGGCCCGCGAACGGAGTACGCGCAGCCGGACGCTGCTGCTGATCGGGGATCCGCGGCCACCCGAAGGTGAGTTCGAAGCCCTACCGGCCGCCGCGGGCGAGGTCGCACGCGTCCGTGAGCGGCTCAAAAGCTTCCAGCAGAGCGTGTATACAGGTCCTGAGGCGAAGCCACCGGTATACGGCGACGCAGGACCGGGCCGATTTTCGCTGATCCACTTCGCCGCGCACGCCACATCAAACAGCCAGGACCCGCTCGATTCCGCCGTCGTGCTTTCACAGTCGCCTGGCGGATACAAGCTCTACGCGCGCGACATTCTTAAGCTGCCGCTGCGGGCGCGCGTGGTGACTCTCTCGAGTTGCCGTGGCGCGGGCTCGCGCCTGTACCGCGGTGAGGGTTTGGTCGGTTTCGCATGGGCATTCCTGCACGCGGGGGCGGAGAATGTCGTGGCGGGCCTGTGGGACGTAAACGACGCTTCTACCGCGGCCTTGATGGACGAGTTCTACGCGGCGATCGGGGCCGGCGGTTCGCCGCCTGAAGCCCTCCGGACGGCTAAACTCGCGCTGCTCCGATCAGAAGGCGCATGGCGAAAGCCGTACTACTGGGCGCCCTTTGAAATTTTTTCTCGCGCGCCTTCATTTTCTTTGAAACGTTCGGGCCCTGAGAAACACTAGATAGACGAAATCTCCTTCGTGGACTCAGGTTGCGGACGGGTGGAGAACTTCTGCGGGGGAGTTCTCCACTTCGCGAAAGGCCGGATTCGGTCCATTCCGGCTTCTGCAGCCTGGGTCCCTTTTCTTTGGAGGTTCGGTGGCGGAGGCCCGCGGGCCTCCGCGACCTGCTGTCCAGACGATCCCTCCCGGCACTCTCACGGAATATACTGGTGCTTCGAACGCGCCTGCAGATTTTTGTCAGGCTCTTGTGGAGGCACACGTGGCAAAACTCGGATTTCTCGGGCTCGGCATCATGGGCTACCCCATGGCACGCAATCTGTTGAGAGCGGGACACGAAGTCGCATTGTGGTCGCACACAGCGGCAAAGGCCCGCGAACTGGCGGCAGCCGAAAAGGGAGTCTTCTGCGAGTCTCCGCGGCAGGTGGGCGAGTTCGCTGAATGCACGTTCCTGTGCGTCGGCGATACCCATATGTCCCGGGACGCGATCCTCGGCGCAAATGGGCTGGTGGAAGGCGCGCGCCCAGGCAGTGTCATTGCTGACGCCAGCACGGTGTCTCCGGATGAGAGCCGCGAGATTGGGTCCGCGCTGGCCGCGAAGGGAATTCACTTCCTCGATGCGCCCTGCACTGGTTCGAAGCCGGGCGCGGAAGGTGGGACGCTCACCTTCATGATCGGCGGCGACAAGGCGGTGTTTGAACGCATCCGGAGCTACTTCGAGCCGATGGGGAAGCAGCTTTTCTACTGTGGCGGGCCCGGCCTGGGGCTCCACGCGAAGCTTACGCAGAACCTGATCCTCTCGAACCTGCTCCAGGCCTTCAACGAGGGACTGGTGCTCAGCACTAAGGCGGGTGTCGATCCTGAGCTGATGATTGAAATTCTCAACAATAGCGCTGCGCGTTCAGGTCTGATCGCCTTCAAAGCCCCCTACGTGTTCCGCCGGGACTTCCAGACGAACTTCTCAACCAGGTGGATGCACAAGGATATTGGGCTGATGTTGGACAGCGCGGAGCAACTCGGGGTCCCGCTCCCATTGACGGGATTGACCCAGCAGATGTTCCGGGCGGCCATGGCGATAGGGCTTGCAGATGAGGATTTCTGCTCTACTATCAAGGTGTTAGAGGGGTGGGCAGGGGTCGAAGTGAAGGCCCATAGTACCTCGCCATCAGGGTCATAGAAAAAGGATATACAAAATTCTGTTGCATTCCTGAGAGGGATATCCTAGAATTGGAATCAAGCCGGGGAGGCAACTCCCACCAAAGCGAGACTAACCTCTAAATAAAAGACCCCTGAAGCATCCTCCCCGGCACCTAAAAAAAGGGGTTGCTTCCAAGAAGAGCGGCACTGGCCAAGGGTCTGTTGGCCTATGGCGGCTCCGTACGCTCCCGTCCTTTGATCCCGTCACTCCATTCGCGGCTCGGTTCTCCTGCAACGCAAAGCCTCCTGCTTCACAAACTGACAGCCACAAGCCACGAGCTTGGGTTATCTTCAAAAGGTGGCGCGACGCCACATCCATGAAGAATGTCACCATTCTGGGTTCCACCGGGTCGATCGGCACGAGCACCCTGGACGTCATCCGCCGCCGGCGGGACGAGTTCTCGGTGTTTGCTCTGGTCGCCGGCCGCAATGCTGAACTCCTTGCCCGGCAGATCGTAGAATTCCGTCCCCGGGTCGCGGTTGTTGGAACCCAAGCCGTCCTGGGGAATCTAATAAGTAGGTTGGAAGAAACGGGACTGCCGCGTTCACAATGGCCCGAACTCGACGAGGGCCGGCAGGCCCGCATTGATGCCGCGACCGCCTCCGATGTCCAGTTTGTGATGTCGGCCATCGTGGGCGTAGCGGGTCTCGAAGCCACATACGAAGCCGTCCGGAAGGGGAAGATCATCGGTCTCGCGAACAAAGAAACGCTGGTGGCGTCCGGGCGCCTCGTCACCGAAGCTGCCCTGGAGGCCGGGACCGAGTTGATCCCCGTCGATAGCGAGCACAACGGCGTACACCAGTGTTTAAGAGCGGGCAAGCGCGGGGAAGTGTCCCGCGTGCTCCTCACCGCGTCTGGCGGCCCATTCCGTGAGTATCCGAAAGAGCGCCTCGCAGCCGTAACGCCCGCAGACGCGCTGAATCATCCTACCTGGAAGATGGGGCAGCGGATCACGATCGATTGTGCCACTCTGATGAACAAGGGATTCGAGGTAATTGAGGCCTGTTGGCTTTTCGGGCTGGACCCGTCCGAAGTGGACGTCGTTGTCCATCCGCAGTCCTCTGTGCACGCCATGGTCGAGTACGCCGACGGGAGCATCCTCGCCCAGATCTCCGCCACCGACATGCGGATGCCGATCCAGTACGCCCTCACGTACCCCGACCGGGCCGCTGCTCCGGTACCGCGCCTGGATTGGTCCGTTGCGCGGCACTGGGATTTTGGCCCTCCCGACCTGGAAAAATTCCCGCTGCTGCGCCTGGCTTATGAGGCGCAGAAAACCGGCGGCTCTGCTACGTGTACTTTGAACGCGGCTGACGAAATCGCCGTACAGGCTTTTCTGGACGGAAGAATAACATTTCCGGCGATTGCGGATGTTGTGCAGCAGACGCTCGATGCCATACCGGTGCGGCAACCCGCGACGGTGGCCGAGGTGTTAGATATTGATGAGGAATCGCGTAAGGCTGCCCGCGAGGCCGTTCTGGCTCGCGCCGAAGCCACTGGGACCCTGACTTTATGAGTGCTTTCCACGACATCGTCTGGCTGCTGGTTCTGATCGGGGTCATGATTCTGATTCATGAACTCGGTCATTATTGGGCGGCCCGCTGGTTCGACGTTCGCATCGACGTATTC
>DATMXS010000311.1:0-6684 GCA_035561355.1 Bryobacteraceae bacterium
CTGCGCGTGAAGATACTCGGAGTCCATTCAGCCGAGGAACAGGGCGGCGAAAGGCCGATCCGTCCGATGGACACGATGATGGCGAGGGCCGAGATGGCGCCGGGAGTGCCTACACCGATCGAATCCGGCACGGTCGAGGTCCGCGCGAACGTGCTGGTGACGTTCTTGATCGGAGCCATGTAGCGAGGGATTAGCACAGCCCTGCGCCGAGCGCCTCCGCCAGAATGAGCCGGCAGAAAGGCGTCCACTCTCCGCGTCAGAATGGTCAGTGAAAGCCATGCATGCGACCGTCCTCCTGACGGACATCATCGATGCGCTCGACATGCAATTCGATGAAACCTCGTCTTTCTTGAATCTCGATACCGGCCGCGTCGAAACCGTTTCCCACGACCTTCTGAGCCACGCAGAAGAGTCCGGCGGCGACGAGGAACCGAACCTCCCTGACTGGCAAAGGGAGGAATGGGAAATTGCCAAACGAATCGTCGTGACCGACCGCTTCATACGGCTTCCCAGCAAGTTCGATGTCCACGAGTGGGGGATCATGCAGGACTTCGCGCGTTCGGTCGCATCCGACAGAATTCGCGACGATCTGCTAAACGCTATCCACGGTTCAGGTGCGTTCCGGCACTTCAAGGACAGGATTAGAAGGCACGGAATCGAGCAGGCTTGGTTTACATTCCGCGCCGAGGCGTTGAGGCAACTTGCGCTGGAGTGGTGCGAAGAGCACGACATTCTCTGGAAATAGTCCGGTCTCCCAAGGTGCGGCAACGCGCCTCGGACCGCTGATCCTCCCGCCTCCCGTCCCAGCCATCGCGCTCAACGACTCCGGGCGCGAGCGGGCGGGGCAGGGGAGTCCGGCGGCTACCTCAGAGACTCGACAATCCCTTGCCTCGCCCATCGACGGGTAGCGCCCACGGTTCATCTTCGGGCAGGTTCGGGTCTGCGCCTTTGCTTAAGAGCCACTCCACCATCTCCTTCGTGCCCTCGCGGGCTGCCCAGCCTAGAGAGAGAAGACTCGAAGCGCGCTGCCATGTTTTATCAAATCGGCAAGCGTCACCCTTGCGGGCTGTCTCACCTGCGGGTGCCATGCTCCGCAAAATAGGGCGAGCGATCATTCCGAAACGTCGCATCCTTGCACATCACCCGGGGGGTTGGTGAGGGCCGGGCTCTCAGAGGCAGCCAACGCCAGTTGCAGGACCATGTGAACCGCTACCCAGAGGCACTATTAAACGCGGTCCTGCAGCAGTTGCCCGCACGGGTGCGGGAACTGGGGGCACAAGTCCGCTTGGTGGCGCCGCTCGCGCAGCACAGCTACCGGGAATACCGAGATGCCGAGTTCCTTGAGTGAGTCGGGCTGGGTGTGTTTGCAAGCGAGTTGGCGGACTTGGGACGCGCTGGGCTGGGCCTCATCTCCGGTTCGCGCCGTCTCGCCCATTGCACAGGCAGACTAGCCGCTCGGCCTTGACTAGCCAAACTGACGTCCTATAGCCTCATTCCGTATGATTCGACCTTATCGGGGCATGTCGCTGGCGCTTCTTATCTTCACGTCTGCCGGCCTCGCCTCCGAACGCCTCGCTCCAGCCGTGTGGTTCGAGCCGAAAGGCGCTGCGAAAGGGCAGTTCCAGTACGTCGCTCGTATGCGGCGGTATGACGTCCTGCTGTCGGGGTCGGGTCTCTCTATCAGGTACCCGCTCCTGCCCGGGCGCAGCGCGCCCTCTTCCGTCAGCCTCACATTTCCAGGCTCGCAGCGTGCCGTCGCATCGCCGGGGGAGCGCCTTCCTGGATACGTGAACGAATTGGTGGGAACCGACCCCAGAGCGTGGCGCACCAATGTCCCGATCTGTTCCTCCTTGCGAGTGCCTGCCCTGTATCGAGGCATCGATCTCGTTTATCGGGGCACGCCTGCTGGAATCGAATACGACTTTCTGGTCTCACCGGGCGGCGACCCTCGGCAGATCCGGATGCGATTCAGCGGAGCGAAGACGGCTGAAATCCGCGAGGACGGCGAACTGATCCTGTCGGGGCCGGGTGGAGAGGTACGCCAGAGCAAACCAGTCGCGTATCAGGAGTGGGGAGGCCGGCGGCACCCGGTCGAGGTCGCATACGTCTGGCGCAGCGGCGATCTCGCCATACAGACGGGCCGGTACGATCGCAAACGACTCCTTGTGATCGACCCTGTCGTGGTGGTCTACGCCGCAGTGTTCGGCGGCGCGCGTACTGACCAGGGGGAGGCTATCGCTATGGACGACACCGGAGCCATCTATATCGCCGGCCGCACGGATTCGTACGACTTCCCGATCACGCCAGGCGCGGCGGACAACGTCTCCAGTGGATCCTTCGTAGCGAAGCTCAAACCGGACGGCGCAACCGTCGTCTATTCGACCTACGTTAGCGGAAAGGTAAGCGGGGTCGCCGTGGATCACTCGGGCAGTGCCTACGTCATCGCGTCAACCTATACCGGCAATCATGTTGGCCTGGCCGAGGGCATCCAGATCACTAAGCTGAGCCCGGCCGGGGACGCCTTTCTCTATCGGACATCTTTCCCCGGGCCCGGCCTCGGCCGCGGCATCGCCGTGGATCGTGCTGGCAATGCATACGTGACCGGCTCAACGGCAGCCGCTGACTTCCCGGTTACTTCGGGAGCGGCGCAGACTGCGCTGCGCGGGACGGATGCGTTCGTTGCGAAGCTCGACCCTCGGGGCCAACTCGTTTATGCCACTTACCTCGGCGGCAGCGGCGACGAAGAAGGAAGGGGAATCGCACTGGACAGTGCCGGCAATGCCTATCTGACCGGCGTGGTGCACAACAGCACCGATTTTCCCGTCGTGAACGCGGCCCAGCCCAAACCGGGCGGCGCATTTGTCTACCGCAGCGATGACAGCGGCGTGACGTGGAAGCCGGCGGGCGACGGGATTACTGCTGCCGTCCAGTTGGTTACTGTGGATCCCTCTAACGGGGATGTGGCATACGCAGTGCTCCATGCCGGAGGGGTGTTCAAAACCACCGATGCGGGGGCACAGTGGATCCCAGTTGGTGAAGGACTCGGCAGGGCCCGCATTTCTGCGCTGGCGATTGATGGGGCCCACCCCTCGACGCTGTACGCCGTCGACGGCGCCACTCTCTTCCGCAGCCTGGATGGCGGAACCAGTTGGAGGGATGTGGGCGCGGGAACGGTGTTGACCAGGGCATCGAGCGGCCCGGTCTGTGTCTCCGTGGATAGGAACTCCAGCACGGTCTATGCCGGTCGGAACTGGCTCGCAAAAAGCACGGATGGGGGTAATACATGGCAGATGATAGCTCCCGAGAACTCCCCCGGTTTTACGGATGAGATCCGGCAACTCGAAGTGGATGCCATATCTTCTGCCATTTACTTGAGCACTTATTGGGGAGGTCTGAAGAAGAGTACTGATGGTGGCGCCACGTGGAAGATCCTTGCCGCAGCGTCGTACTTTGCCATTTCGCCCTCAGGAACGCTGTTCTTCAGCGGCTCCCGTTCGACTTCTCGCAGCGACGATGGCGGTATCTCGTGGAAGGAGATCGGTGAGGGCGCGCCTACATTTATTAAGATCCTCGCTTCAGATGCGTCCGGCGGCCTGTACACCTGGCCCGGGCGCGGGTCGTGGGCCGGCGGTAGTTTCGTCCCGGGAGAACTCTACAAGCTCTCTTCAAACTCGCAGTCCTGGAAGCAGTCCGCGCTGGCGCTCTCCGGCGAGTCCGCGCTCACCTCGGTCGGCATCAATTACGTGACGGCATTCGCCGCCGCGCCGTCCACTCCGGGCAGGCTCTACTTCGCCGCTGCGCCCGGCTCGGACGCGTTCGTTGCCAAGGTCAGCCCGGCCGGAACGGAACTGCTGTATTCCACATATCTGGGTGGAATCTCGAACGACTACGGCAACGCGATCGCGATCGATGCCGCCGGCGGCGTTTACATCGCGGGATCGACCGCATCGATCGATTTTCCGGGGACAGCCGCAGGCTTCCAGCGCGCATTCGCCGGAGGGAGTTATTTTCGCGACCCTCGGCGCCTGATGGACACCACCGACTATCCCCGCGGTACGGACGCTTTTGTCGCGAAGTTGAATGCTGCCGGTACCAGCGTCGTCTACAGCTCATACCTGGGCGGAGAACGGCCGGACTGGGCATTGGGGCTGGCCGTGGACAGCAACGGCAGCGCGCTGGTGACCGGGTACACTGGCTCGCCTGGTTTTCCGAGGGTAGGAGACAGCCAGTCAACCCCGGGTTACGTCCCGCCGAACATTCTCAGTCCAGCCGCGTTCCTCTCACAGGTCGCACCGGACGGTTCACGCATGAGTTACTCGTCGTATTTCACGGATTCGATTGGGACGGGCATCGTTTTCAATTCGGAGAATCGCGCCATTCTTACTGGTTACGGAGGGCTGGACATGAATCGCACTTCGAACCCCGGATCAGTCGGATCGGCCATGGTAATGCAGGTGCAATTTCCCGTTCCCAGCATCAGCGCCGGCGGCGTGGTCGACCCTTTCACTTACTCTCAAGACAGGATCTCACCAGGCTCGCTGATCTCCATCTTTGGCAGGGATCTGGCTGACGGTGAAGAGCAGGCGCAGTCGA
Organism: Bryobacteraceae bacterium; assembly: GCA_035561355.1. Taxonomy (GTDB): domain Bacteria; phylum Acidobacteriota; class Terriglobia; order Bryobacterales; family Bryobacteraceae; genus DATMXS01. The sequence continues at coordinate 4,594 of DATMXS010000311.1, forward strand.
TTCCATTGCCCTTCATCGCGCGCGGCGTCTCTGCCACGGTCGACGGAGTTCCCGCTCCGCTGTTCTACGTCGGGCCGGCGCAAATCAATCTGCAGGTGCCCTGGGAAGTCCGTCCGGGGGTGCGTCGCGTCGAGGTCGTGACCGCGAGCGGAGAGCGCGCCTCGGCATTCTTCCAAGTACAGACCGCCTCACCCGTGATCGCGGTTATCCCTGGCACATCCCGCGCCATCGCGATCAACGAGGACCAATCTCTCAACGGCGTGGACAATCCTGCTCCCAGCCGGAGCGTCATTACGGTCTATCTGATCGGTCAGGGACCGGTCTCGACTCCTCCGGTTACCGGTGGGGCATCGCCATTTTCGCCACTGGCCAGGGCGACGCTTCCTGCTTCCGTTCTGATCGGGTCAGATACAACCGCCGACTTCCCATATACCGCCGGTCTCGAGTACTTAGGGCTGACTCCAGGAATGGTTGGACTCGCCCAGGCCAACATCCGGCTGCCTGACCTGCCAGGGGGTGACTATCGACTTGTGCTTACCACCGGCGATGCGAGAAGCAACGTTGTGACCGTCTCCGTGGGACGGCCATGAGCCGAGACGCAGGGGGCGTCCTAGCCCCCCGCGATGGCGCCCACGATCAGGAACGGCTCCTTTCCCGATGCGACCGCGTCGGGTAGTGGCGTGTCCGGCGGGTCGTGGGATAGGTCCTGTTCGCAGGCAAAGAAGCGCAGGAACGGGCGGCGCCGTTGCGTCACGTGGTCGCGGATTGTCCCGCGCAGCATCGGATAGTGGGCCTCGAGCGCGTCGAGGACCGAGCGCTGCGTCGCCGGACCCTCGACGTCAACATTCAACTCGCTGCCGGTGTGCGCCAGAGTCCGCAGGTGCGGCGGGAGTACGACTCGGATCATGACAGCGTCTGGACCTCGACAGAAAGCACCGCCGGGAGGTCGCGGACGATCGGAGCCCAGTTGTCTCCGGCATCCGCCGATGCGTACACTTGCCCGCCGGTGGTGCCGAAGTACACGCCGCATTTATCGAGCGAGTCCACTGCCATCGCGTCGCGCAGGACGTTCACGTAACAATCCTTCTGGGGCAGGCCGTTCGTCAGCGCCTCCCACTCGTTTCCTCCCGTGCGGCTCCGGTAGACCCTCAGCTTTCCGTCCGGCGGATAGTGCTCCGAATCGCTCTTGATCGGAACAACGTAGATGGTGTCCGGCTCGTGCGCGTGAACGTCGATCGGGAAACCGAAGTCGGTCGGCAGATTGCCGCTGACCTCGTGCCAGGAGTCGCCGCCGTCGTCGCTGCGCATCACGTCCCAGTGCTTCTGCATGAAGAGCACGTTCGGACGCGAGCGGTGCATGGCGATGCGGTGAACGCAGTGGCCGACTTCGGCATCCTGGTCCGGAATGTATTCGGATCTCAGCCCGCGATTGATCGGCTGCCACGTCTTGCCGGCATCATCGCTGCGAAAAGCGCCCGCGGCTGAGATTGCGATGAACATCCGTCCGCCGCCGTTGCTCGGATCCAACAGGACTGTGTGGAGGCACATCCCGCCGGCGCCCGGCTGCCATCGCGGTCCCGAGCCGTGGCCGCGCAGTCCCGCGAGTTCCTGCCAGGTCTGCCCGCCGTCGGTCGAACGGAACAGCGCGGCGTCTTCGACTCCTGCGTAAACCGTCTCGGGGTCGGTCAGCGATGGCTCCAGGTGCCACACCCGCTTAAACTCCCAGGGATGCGGCGTACCGTCGTACCACTGGTGAGTGCCGGGAACGCCCTCGTAAGTAAATTGATTGCCTACGGGCTCCCAGGTCTTGCCCCCGTCATTCGAGCGCTGGATCAACTGGCCGAACCAACCGCTGGTTTGCGATGCATACAACCGGTTCGGATCGGCCGGCGACCCCTTGACGTGGTAAATCTCCCAACCCGCGAAGTGCGGTCCGCTGACCTCCCAGTTCTTGCGCGCCCCGTCCGATTCCAATACGAACGCGCCCTTGCGTGTCCCAACAAGTACACGTACCTTGCTCATCCCATGCCCCTCCTGACTTATCGCCCTTTTTCGGGCTGACGTTTCCCCAGTCGCGCGGGGCGAGGATGA
>DATMXS010000312.1:0-18920 GCA_035561355.1 Bryobacteraceae bacterium
TATCTCCCTTCGCTCCAGGTCAACTTCCAGCATTACGATTGGACCCATCGGCACATCAGCGCAAGCCTCACGTCGCTCGCCGCTTTCGGCCGCTTGTTCGTGACGCCCCAGCCGGATGGAATGTACAGGCCCCTGACATTCATTTCGCTCTGGGCCGACTACCGGCTATTTGGCGACCAACTGTGGGGCTATCATCTCCAGGGCATCGCGTTGCACATGCTGAACGCCGCGCTGGTGGGTGTGCTGGCGGTCCGGCTCGGGATGGCGCGGCCAGCCGGCCGCTTGGCCGCGCTCGTTTTCGGCGTGGCGTCGATCCATTTCGAGGCTGTCGTGTGGCCCGCGGCCCGCTTCGATCTGCTCGCCACGACATTCACCTGCCTGGCCCTGATCTTCTTCCTGCGATTCTGGCGCGCCGAGGGCGTACGACTTGGTCATGCGAGCATCTGCCTGCTCAGTTTCACCGCCGCCGTCTTGAACAAGGAGACTGCCTACTCGGCCGTTCTGGTCATCGCGGCGCTGGTCGCCACGCACCGGCTCTGGAAGCTCGAATCTTCCGGCAGATCGAAATCACTTGTTTTATTCGCGGCGCTGATCGCCTGCGCCGGCGCACTCCTCACCCTGCGTTGGGCGCTGTTCAGCGGTATCGGCGGGTACGGCAGCGCGCCCATTTCGGCGAAATCGTGCTACCTCCTGGTCGTTAATACGCTTACCCTGTCCGTGTTCGGCATCAACGCCAGTGCACCGCCTTCGGTTTGGCGCGCCGTAACCGTCACAGGGTTCGTGTGCGTGATCCTGGGTATCTCGTTCGCCTACCCCGGAAGCCGTGACCGCAGGAAGTGGGCTCTCGTGCTTTTTGCGCTGCTGAGCGCCGTCCCGGCAGTCAACGTGATCGGTTGGATTCAGCCCTCGCTGATGCACAGCAGGCACGTGTACTGGCCTTCCGTGTGGACCACACTCCTGTTCGTGTTACTCGCCGGGCGGCGCTGCCCCGCGGTTCTGATGTCTCTGTTCCTGCTCGTGCAAGCTGCGGCTCTTACGTACAACATTTCGGCTTGGCGGAACGTCATCGCCACGGCTGACAATCTGGCTCAGCAGATCGCCCACGACACCCGTACGGCACAGGTCGCTAAACCCGGCATCGTCTTACTCGGCGTCCCGGAACACCTGGACGGCGTCCTGTACTTCGGACCGGAACTGGAGAGCCGCATCCGGCGCTCTATTGCGGGAGCAACGGTTGAGAGATCACTGCCCGAACACTCCCCCGCATTTGCGTACCGCTGGGACTCCGCTTCCAGATCCCTCATCCGTGACAGTTCCCCCCTCCAGTAGCGGCGGTGGGTCCACCCGCCAATGCCTTTTCTCCTTTCAGAAACCTGTGCAGTTCCCGATCCGTCTCACTTGCCTGGCGCAGAGCCATGACGGCCGGTGAGGCCGGGGAGTGTCCATCCTTCCTCAGTCTCCGCGGTGGAAACGCCTTGTTTTGCGCGGTGCGGCGCATGCGAGGCTTGCTGGTATACTATTGGATTCAGTTTTCTGCACAGTATGAGGCACTTAGCGGTTTTCCTTTTGGCCGCCTGCAGTATTTTTGCGGCCGATTTTTCGACGGGCCAGGCGGCACGCCTGGTGCTGGGACAAAAGACATTTACCAAGGAGTCCCCTGAATCGAATACCATTGACGGCGTTCTGGGCGCCGCCGGCGCCATTGCGTACGCCAATGGCGTCCTGGTGATTGGCGACGCCAACCGCCTGGGCGCGGGCCCGCTGAATCCGCGGATTATCGTTCACCGCGGCGTCAACCAGCTGGTCCCGTCCCCGACAGCCGTTCTGTCCACAAATACGGACATCCGCTGCCCCGCCTGCCTGCTCCCTGCCGGCCTCAGCGTAGGCAAGCGCGAGGTGGTCGATAACGTCCCCATGTGGACCATCGGGCTCGGCAACAATTCCTTCCGGCTTCCCGCCGCAGTCGCAACAGACGGCGTCCGCGTCGCTGTCGCCGATACGGACTCCAACCGCGTGCTTCTCTGGAATTCGCTCCCCACTTCCACTACCCAGCCGGCCGACATCGTCCTCGGGCAGCCGGATTTCCAGACCGATTGCCCCAACGCCGTCGGGCCGCGGAACGCCGATTCGTCCTGCCCCGGCAGCGCCAGCGCTCCTACTGCAAAATCCCTCCGCGGGCCTCAGGGCGTCTGGATTCACGGCAACAAGTTATTCGTCGCCGATGACCAGAATCACCGCGTGCTGATTTGGGACCCCATCCCCACGCAGAGTTTCGCGCCCGCCCAAGTCGTCCTGGGGCAGCCGAACTTCACCACCCGCATCGAACCGGACCTCACGCAACGCGAGTTCAACGTTAACGCCGCCAGCCTTTTAAACCCCGTTTCCGTCACTACGGACGGCCAGCGCCTCTTCGTCTCCGATCTCGGTCACAACCGCGTTCTCATCTGGAATAGCGTTCCGACCCAGAGCGCCCAACCCGCCGACATCGTGGTGGGCCAGCCCGACATGACGAGCGGCTCCGCGAACAATGCGAGCAAGCTTTGCGCTTCGACGGGAACAAACGACGCGGGAGTAGCCCAGTATCCCGCCCGCTGCGCCGCGACCCTCGATTTTCCGCGTTTCGCCCTGTCAGACGGCACCCGGCTCTTCGTCGCGGACGGCGGCAACGATCGTGTTCTAGTCTACAACGCGATTCCGCAGCAGAACGGCGCGGCAGCCAATGCGGTTCTGGGCCAGATTAACGACACCGTAATCCAGACCTCGGACAACGGCGACAGCCCATTCCTTTCGCGCCGCGGGGCGGCGGACGCCATTCGCACTCCCACCTCGCTCGCATGGGACGGCAACAACCTCCTGGTAGCGGATCCCTTCGCCCGGCGCGTGCTGTTTTTCACTCCAGCCGATATCGCACTGCCGCTCACCGGTATCCGGAACGCGGCCAGTTTGGATGTCTTTGCCGTCGGCTCCGTGCAGTTTTCCGGAACGATCACCGAAGGCAACAATATCACCATCAAAATCAACGACAAGGAATACAAGTACCAGGTCAAGAAAGACGAAACGCTCGGGACCGTCACCACTGGCGTCGCCGATCTGATCAACGCGGGCGATGGCGATCCGTCTGTGATTGCAACCCCCAACCTCGCCTTAACCGCCGTGGTCCTCACGTCGCGTATCGGTGGCGAAGAAGGCAACAATACAAAGCTCGAGACTTCTACTTCGCCTTCTACCACTGCGACGATCCTGGCTACGGCTTCGGGCACTAGTCTCAGCGGCGGCCAGGATGCCGCAAAGCTTGGCCCGGGGAGTTTGATTTCGATTTTCGGCAACAACCTGGCGGACCTTCCCGAAGGCGAAGTGGTACAGGCGCCCGCCGCAGCCGATCCCCTTCCCGTCGATCTTGCCGGCGTTCAGGTGTACGTCGATGGCATGCGCGCGCCCATCATGAGCGTTACGCGCAACCAGATCAACGCGCAGCTTCCGTTTGAAGTCAATGACGCGACCAGCGTCACCGCCTGGATTCGCAAACAGGACCGCAGTGGAAACGTGACCGCTACTTCCGCGCTCGGCATTCCGGTGGTCCCGGCTAACCCGGGCATCTTCACCTTTGCAGGCACCGACCCCCGGCCCGCTGTCGCCATGCACGGCAGCAGCAGCGCCGTCGGCACGGTGTCCATCGACGGCACGCCGAACACCGGTGAGAAAGTCTCGATCACCATTGAGGACCGTACTTACTCTTACACGCTCGTCGCGGATGACACGCTTTTGATCGTCATGAACAAGCTGATCGAGCAGATCAACGCGAACGATCCGAAGGTGCAGGCTTTTGCGGCCGGCCAATTCCAACGCATTCGCCTGCGCGCGCGTGTTCCCGGAACGGAAGGCAACGGGATTCCGTACAGCACGAAGAGTGAAGGCAGCAATGTGATTATGACCGCCACCACGGACAAGCTCTGCTGCGCGAACGTGGAAGGCGCACTGATCACGGACAGCAACCCCGCGGTGCCGGGCGAGAACATCATCCTCTACGCGACCGGTTTGGGGATGGTGGGGCCTGACGAGGCCCTCTACGCTTTGTACTCCGGCTTCACTTACAAGGGTCCGGCGTTCAATAAGGCGACCGTCCGGATGGACGCCCTTGCCGGGGGCAAGACGGCGAACGTGCTCTTCATGGGCATGAAACCAGGAACCGTGGGCCTCTACGAGGTTCACCTGGAGCTGCTCTCGGATCTGCCGACGAACCCCAAGACGCAGGTCACGATCGCTCAGGACGTCTACGTGAGCAACATCGTCACGATTCCGGTGTTCGATCCGACGCCGCCCGAAGAAGAACAGTAGCGGCGATTTATACGGGCAGGCCTCGCGTGAGCCTGCCCGTGTAAATCCTTACCCCTTGTGCTCATCGTATGGCCGGTAGCCTTTATCCCTCATCACGGCCTGCGCCATGCTCTCCGATTGGGGCGCGACATAAAAGAACGCGCCCACCCTCTCGGTTCGGAAGATCACTCCGCCGGTGTAGCGGTCCGGCTCCACCAGGTAATCGAGCGATGCTTCGGTCAGCACTGTCTCAAGCGCCTTTGCATCCCGAAGCTTCTTCGCGATGTAGATGAGCACCAGCTCTTCGTCGCCGAAAAAATCGGGATCTCTTCGCATGGTCTTTTCATGATACAGGCCGGCCGCAAGAGCGCCACAGGTCAGGCGGGACGAGCACGAACGCAGCTATCCCGGCATCAGGCGGACGGCACGGCTATCTGGGACGGGCCGGCGCGCAGACCGGCCCCCCAGAACTCAGGCGTGGTTCATCCTATGGCGATGATACGGATGGACCAGCACTTCGCCGATTCCCCAGAACAACAGGAAAACGAAGACGAAGCCGGTCACGAGATCGGGCGGGCGCATCCCGTCCGGAAATGGGGTCAGGCCAAGCGCCAGCGCTGCCGCAACCGCGATCACGTGCCAGTACCACGCCGTGTGGCGGATATAGAGGAGCGCCAGTGCGAAAAGAAACGCAGTGCCGTACACCGAAACGACCACTAATGGATTCATGGCCGAGTCTCCTGCCCAAGATCATACGCCGTTAGGCCGTGGTCCGGAGCTGATTTATTTTCGGGCGGCCCGGCGCGGTAACATATTTCTTCTGGAGAAGAACATGAGATCTGTCATTCTGCTGCTCGCATCCGCCGCACTCGTCTTCGCCGGCGAGACAAAGCTCGGCAAGCCGCTCACGCTCACGGATCAGGTTGCAATCGACAAGCTCCTGGCCGCGCCGGATCAGTACGTCGGAAAAGTCGTTCAAGTGAAGGGAACGGTTCGGGAAGTGTGCCAGAAGATGGGCTGCTGGATACAGATCGCCGACGCTGCCACCAACAAGGCCGTCAGGATTAAGGTGAAGGACGGCGATATCGTTTTCCCGAAGGACGCAGCGGGTAAAGCCGCGGTGGCGGAGGGCAAGTTCGTGAAGCTCGAGCTCACGAAGCAGCAGGCTGTCGCCCAGGCGAAGCACGAAGCTGAAGAAAACAAAAAGCCTTTTAGCCCAGCATCCGTCAAGGGTCCGCAGACCGTTTATCAGATCCAGGGTACCGGCGCTGTCATCACCGAGTAAGAGTGCAAGCAGCCAGGTCCCATGAGTCAGGCTCCGCGACGTGCGCCAGACCGGCGCCAGAGCGGAATTCTTGAGGAGAGAGTTGAAGTGCCGCTGAACCGCCGTGAGTTTCTGGCAGGAGCCGCCGTGGCCGCTCCCGCGATTGCCAAGCCGAAGCGTGCCGCCTCGCGCCCGAATATCGTCGTTATCGTCGCGGACGATCTCGCTGCCTGGATGCTCGGCTGTTACGGGAACAAGGAAATCCGTACGCCCAACATTGACCTGCTGGCGCGCACCGGCACCCGGTTCGCGAACAATTTCGTCTGTACCCCCATATGCTCCGCAAGCCGCGCCACTCTCTTCACCGGGCGCACTCCCCGGCAGCACGGCATCCACGATTTCCTCACCAATAAGCCCATCGAGAAACCGCCCCAGGGTCAGATGGCTCCCCCGGCCTCCTTCGACAGGGAAGTCATGATCTCCGACCTTCTCGCAGGCCAGGGTTATAACTGCGGGTACGTAGGTAAGTGGCACATGGGCAACGACGCCACACCACAGCACGGGTATAAGTCCTGGTACACGATGGCCGGCGGCGCCAACACCAATCCCCGCATCAGCCGGAACGGTGCCCTTACCGAGGAGCAGGGCTACACTGCGGAGCTCTTCACCCGAGCCGCGGTGGACTTCATCGGCCAGCAGAAGGCGCAGCAACCGTTCTTTCTCACGGTCAGCCACTTCAACCCGCATGTGCCTTATGACGGGCACCCGCAGAAGTATTACGACATGTATGCGCAGACGCGCTTCGAGACGATCGGCTGGGAACCGCCTGCGGCGAATGCACTGCGGGAAAAGGAGTACCTGAAGGACATCGTCGGCAACATCCGGCGTTGCGCGGCCGCCGTCACAGCGCTCGATGACCAGATTCCCCCGATTCTCAAGAAGCTCGATGAGAGCGGCCTGCGCGAGAACACGCTGGTCTTGTTCACCGGGGACAACGGGTTCCTCCTCGGGCGCCATGGCCTGTGGAGCAAAGGGCACGCTTCCGACCCGATCAATATGTATGACGAAGTGGTTTCGACGCCAATGATCTGGAACTGGCTGGGCAAGACACCGCCCGAAGCCGTTCGACCCGAACTGGTGAGCTTCTACGACGTTCTGCCTACTCTCTGTGATGCAGCGGACGTTCCAGTACCCGCGGACCGGCGGCTGTGCGGCCGCAGTTACCTGCCGCTCGCGCTCGGCCAGGCGCTCCCGAAAGAACAGGTCTGGCGCAATCTCGTTTTCGGCCATTTCCGCAATACAGAAATGGCGCGCGATGCCCGCTACAAAGTAGTCCTGCGCAATGATGGCAGCGGTCCCAACGAGCTTTTCGATACCCGTGAGGACCCGCGAGAGAGAGTCAATCAGTACGAGAACTCCGCGTTCGTGACGGTTCGCGAGCGCCTTACCCGGGAACTGGCGGCCTGGCGGAAGCAGACCAGTTCGTCCTGATTCGGGCCTCGGTGCGGGGGTGATACAATCAGACCCCGGGCCACCAGGCCCACGGCGCCAGAAGTTTCTCTCGATAGAGCGGCTCTGGCGATCCTGGGTCGCGCCTCAACGAGAGGTCTTGTTTGCAGCCTCGAGGGCTAGATTCAGCGTCGGATGCGCTGCCGACCCCGGCAAGACGGTTATCCTTCGCTCTCGGTTGCGTTCTGGTCGCGACGGCGATCCGCTATGCCCTGAACCCCGTGCTCGGCTTGCAGGCGCCGTTCATTCTGCAGGGGTTCGCGGTCGCGCTTGCCGCGTTGTACGGGGGAGTAATTGCCGGTTTGGCCGGTACCGCCGTGGCCGTACTCTTCTGTGGGTTCCTCTTCGTCAGGCCAGTGACGCTGGGGTTCATTCCCACTGAAGTGGACGATGCAGTGGGCCTGGCCGTATTTGCTGTCCTCGGAATCTGCCTCAGCATCTTCGGAGAGCGGTTCGTGCAGACGAAGCGGCAGCGTCTGGCCGCCGAAGCGCGCAATGCATATCAGACGCGGATCAATGAGGAACTCCGGAAGTCGCATGAGGCGCTGGCGAACAAAGAAGCGCAACAGCGCGCCATCTTTGAGGCGCTCGACGTCGCCGTTGTCATTCTTGACCCGGCCGGCAGCATCGTCGACGTCAATGAACATTTCCTGAAATTACACGGCGTTCGTTCCAGGGAGGAACTGGCGGCAAGTACACGCACCGGCAAGTGGCCCGAAATATGCCGTTTGTACGATCTCGACGGGGCGCTTATCCCGGTTGAGAATTGGCCGACCAGCCGGATGTTCAGGAGTGAGGCTGTCCACAACCTCGAGATGACGGCCAGGACGATCTCGACCGACCGCCAGTGGCAGGGCCTATGGTGTGGTTCCTGGGGGTATGACGCGAACGGCAACCGTACAGTGATGGTCCTTACAGTTATTGACATTACGGATCTGAGGAAGGCTCAACAGGAATTGCGGGTTCTGAAAGGCCTGCTGTCCACATGCTCCCACTGCAAGAGGATTCGCGATCGGGAGGGACACTGGCACGATCTCGAGAAGTACATCACCGACCACTCGGAAGCCCGCTTCTCGCACGGCCTCTGCCCCGACTGCCTGGCCGATTACTACCCGGAGTTCCATTCCAACCCCTAGGAATTCGGACGCACCCCGTGCGAATAGACGTGGTGAATGGGGCGAGAAATGCAATACGAAGCCATCTCCACCTGTCGTGCAGTGGCTGGCCGAACACGGTCCTATTCTGTAAAGAGATGATGATGTTGAACACCGCGCTATGTTGCGTTCTGTCGCTCGCCCTCGCCGCGCCGGCTGTTCCGGCCGCCTTGGCGAAACGCGCGACCGTTCTGCACATGAGCGCCACCGCTTACTCCATTCACGGCAAGCAAGCGTCGGGTACTATGGCTCGCGAGGGTACTGCTGCCGCGGATCCTAAGGTGCTGCCGCTTGGTTCGCGCGTTCACGTCCACACTTCGCGCGGCCGCTTCATCGGTGAGTTTGTAATCACCGACACCGGCCGCCGCATGAAGGGCCACGAGATCGACATCTTCCTGAAAAGCAATGCGTCCGCTCGGCGCTTCGGCAGGAAACGGGTTCGTGTACGAGTCCGTAAGTGGGGCAATGGCCCCGCTCATGCCCGAAATGAGGTCAAAGCAGGCCTCCAAACGCCTCAGCCTCACTGAGTTGGTCTGCTCCCCCCCGTAGCGGGTAGACACACTCGCCGTGGCGGGATGACACGATTTATCGTTGACAGCCGTATTCCCGAGTTGCTACATTGATCTCGCAGTTACCGATCCATTAGTACGTCATCTTAGGCCCGGCAGTACTAAAGTACCAGAACCTGCGGGTGGAGTGCCTAGCGTTCGGCCCGCACCGACACAGCTACTCAGGCACATGAAGCAGCAGTATTTTATTGTCGTCGTCGCGCATTCCCTCCACGGTCGGCTCCGCCGTGTGCACATTCCGCATCAGGTGTTGTATGCGGTCTTCGCGCTCGCGCTCTTCGGCCTCGTGTCAGTGGTAGGCCTTGCATCCAGTTACGCGCGGATGGTCTGGAAAGTTGCCAACTATAACTCGTTGCGCAACGAAATTTCGGCCCTTCGGACGCGCTATCAGGAAGTGCAGAACATCGCGACCCAGAAGGATGACCAGCTTGCTGAACTGCAGCTCTTCGCCCGCGAAGTCTCGATGGCCTACGGGCTGAAGCAGAAGCTCGAAGGCCCCATGGACATCTCGGCCGAGGGCCGCGCTCTGGTCCCGACGTTCCAGCAGAGCCTGGAAGAGTACGATTTCCTCCGCACGGCCAATCTGACCAGTTACTATCATCGGTACCGCCGCTCCTGGCAGACCAACGTCATGCCCGCGCTATGGCCGGCGGAAGGCCGTCTGCAAAGCTACTTCGGCCACCGCGTAGACCCGTTCTCCGGTGAAGGCGCCGTTCACACCGGCGTGGACATCGTGGCTCCCACCGGCACGCCGGTACGCGCCACAGCCGATGGCGTCGTGCTCTATGCCACCTGGATGGGCGGGTACGGCCGCCTGATGGTAGTCGATCACGGCAACGGCTTCCAGACGTACTACGCGCATCTCTCCCGCTTTGCCGCCATGCCCGGCCAGGAAGTTCGCCAAGGCGAACGGATTGCCTACGTGGGAGCGACTGGGCGCGTCACAGCTGCGCACCTGCACTACGAGGTCCGCCAGCACGGGACGCCGCGCAATCCCAGCCGCTTCATGAATCAACGCGCCGAGCGCGACACAGTCCGCCGCGATTTCCCGTTCTAATAGCATTCAGCGATCAGCCGTCAGCAATCAGCTTTCTAGAGCCGCGCCGCTCAGCATGCGCTTCAACTCCATGGCTGATGGCTGAAAGCGAATGGTTTTTCTGCTACAACTTAGGCCAAGGGGCTCGCATGACTCGACGTGTCTGGCTAGGCGCGGCCGCATCGGCGCCGCTCATCTCTGCAACTCCCGCCGCCGCCGATGATTCGATCCGCCGGATGGCGGACACGGCAGGCAACTTTCTCGCTTCCCTCACTCCCGAGCAGAAGGCGCGCACCAGCTTCGGCTTTGCCGATGAGGAGCGCTTCAACTTTCACTTCGTGCCAAGAGAGCGCAAAGGCCTGCCGTTCCGTGAAATGACCGGACCGCAGCGGCACCTGGCCACTGCGCTCCTGGGCGCCGGCCTCGGCACGCGCGGCTTCGTGAAGGCATCCAGCATCATGAGCCTGGAGGACGTGCTGCGTATCCTCGAGAATGACAGCGGAGAGCGCCGCAACACGGAGAAGTATTACTTCAGCATCTTCGGGGATCCCGCCGGCGACAGCGCGTGGGGCTACCGCATCGAAGGCCACCACCTCAGCCTGAACTTCACGATCACGAGGGACCGTGCATCGGGCAGCCCGTCATTCTTCGGATCCAACCCTGCCGAGGTTCGCCACGGGCCGCGCAAGGGCCTGCGCATCCTCGCGGCCGAGGAAGATCTCGCACGCAGTCTGCTTTCCAGCCTGACGTCTGCGCAACGCGATACGGCTGTCATTCAGGCGACGGCGTTCCCCGATATCCTCACCGGCGCATCCCGCAAGGCGGCGCTCGAAGGCAAGCCGGCCGGCCTCCCCGGCGCCCGCATGACAGCGAAGCAGCGCGACCTCCTTACGTCGCTTGTCGCCGAGTACGCGCGGAACCTGCCTGATGCTCTCGCCGCTGCCCGGCTCGAGAAGCTCCGCAAAGCCGGCCCGGAGGTCCATTTCGCGTGGGCCGGCGTAGCCGAGCGCCTCCGGCCGCACTACTACCGGGTTCAGGCGCCCGCGTTCCTCATCGAGTACGACAACACCCAGAACGGCGCTAACCACATCCATTCCGTCTGGCGCGATCTCGACGGCGGCGACTGGGGCCTCGACCTCCTTGGGGACCACTACTCGCACAGCCCCGCCGCCCATGGACACCGGCTTTGATTCGCCCGGTTGCGACCTGTTAGCGATTCGTGTATCGTCACTGGACGGAAACCCTGCCGAAAGCAGAAGGCGGATACTGAAAGACGGATCGCGGCCCTTTCAAACGGTTACAGCGCACGAGCCAGGAGCCGCAAGCTACGAGCCTTTTATGAACATCGGAGTCCTGAAGGAAACAAATCCTGAAGACCGGCGGGTCGCGTTGACTCCGCCGGCGGTGCGGCAACTCACCGAGCGCGGCCACATGGTGTGGGTGGAATCGGGAGCGGGCGTGGGCGCCATGTTCCCGGACGACGCCTATCTGCGGGCTGGCGCCAACATCGCCTACACGGGCGTGGAGGTGCTGCGCCGGAGCGCCGTGACGGTGCGCATCACCGGCCCGTCGGCGGCAGAGCTCGTCAACTGTCCCGAAGGCGCCGCGATTCTCGCCTTTTACCACATGGCCGTCGCCGGCTCTGCCGTATTCCAGGCGCTCTTGGATCACAAGGTTACCGCCATCGGGTGTGAGGTCATCCAGCGAGCGGACGGGCGTCTGCCCGTGCTCGCGGCGGTCAGCGAGATTGCAGGCCAGATGACCATTTCGCTCGCGACGCACCTGCTGCGGTCAAGTTCGGGAGGTCTCGGCATTCTGCTCGGCGGCAGTCCCGGCGTTCCTCCCGCCCACGTCGTGATCCTGGGCGGCGGAACAGTCGGCACTTGGGCCGCCCGCAGCGCCATGGCCGCGGGCGCGCGCGTCACCGTGCTCGACATCGATTCGGACCGCCTTCGTCACGTACTGGAGCACATGCCGAGCGTCGCCACGGCTCTTGCCGAGCCCGATTCAATCGCCTCCACCCTCGCTACCGCCGATGTCGCAATCGGAGCGGTTTACGTTGCCGGCGCTCGTACTCCCCACATCGTGAGCAAGGAAATGGTCGAGGCCATGCGCCCCGGATCGGTCATCATCGACGTCGCAATCGACCAGGGCGGCTGCTTTGAAACCAGCCGGCCCACCACGCTGCGGCAGCCGACCTATCTGCACCGCGGCATCGTCCACTACTGCGTGCCGAACCTGACCGCCGACATGGGCCGCTCCACCAGCATCGCCGGCGCGCAGGCGGTTCTGCCGTATCTCATCCGCATGGCCGATGAGGGTTTGGAGGCTGCCATCACGTCCTGCCCCGATCTTACACGGGCGGTCTACACGTATCAGGGCTGCTGCGTTCACGAACGCCTCGCCGCAGCCTGGAAAACGGAGTATAAGCCTCTCGCCGAGGCTATCTCTTCGCATTGCACCCACGACACAGTGGTGGCAAACTAGTACCGGGTCTGGTTGTCCTTTATGCGCTGGGTCGAACAGTACCGCTCCAAGGTGAAGAGTGCCGAAGAGGCTGTACGCGCCGTCCGCTCGGGCGATCGCGTACACATCCACAACGGCTGCTCAAAGCCGTCCACGCTTGTTGACGCGCTCGTGGCGCGCGCCCCCGAACTTCGGGATGTAGAACTGGTCCACATGGCGTGCATGGGCTCGGCCGATTACGTGAAGCCCGAATACGAGGGTATCTTCCGCCACGTCGCGCTCTTCATCGGGAGCAACGTCCGCAAGGCCGTGCAGGAAGGCCGGGCCGATTACATCCCGATCTTCCTGAGCGAGATCGAGAGCCTGTTCCGCTCTGGCGCTATGCCTCTCGACGTCACGCTGCTTCAGTGCTCGCCACCGGACGATTACGGGTTTATGAGCCTGTGCGCGGGGACCGATATCGCCCTGACCACCGCGCAAACGGCGCGGCACGTCATCATCGAAGTGAACGACCAGGCGCCCCGCATCCACGGCGACGCCTTTCTCCACGTGAGCAAGGCGGACACAATCGTCGAAACTTCGCACCCTCTGTGCGAGTACAGGAGCTTCGACGTCACCGACGTTCACCGCGTCATCGCGAAGCACGTCGCAAACCTGATTCCCGACGGCGCCACGATTCAGACCGGCATCGGGGGAATCCCTGAAGCCGTCCTGATCGCCCTCAAGGACCATAAAGAGATCGGCGTCCATAGCGAGATGTGCCCGGACCGCGTGGTTGACCTGATCCAGTCCGGCGTCATCACGAACGACAGGAAGTCTCTGCATCCGCACAAAGTGGTCACCGCGTTTCTGCTCGGCACCAGGAAGATCTTCGACTTCGTCCACGACAACCCGGCGTTCGAGTTCCACCCCACGGCGTACGTCAACGATCCGTTCGTGATCGCGCAGAACGAGCGCATGGTCGCCATCAACTCCGCGATCGAGGTGGACCTGACCGGCCAGGTGTGCGCCGATTCCGTTTCGAACCTTCCGTTCAGTGGCTTTGGCGGACAGGTGGATTTCATCCGCGGCGCCTCGCGGTCGAAGGGCGGCGTGCCGATTATCGCGCTTCCCGCCACCGCCAAAGAAGGGGCATTCTCGCGCATCGTGCCGTCGCTCAAGACAGCGGCGGGCGTGGTCACGTCGCGCGCCGATGTGCGCTATGTCGTAACCGAGTTCGGCGTCGCCTACCTGCATGGCAAGACACTCCGCCAGCGGGCCGAGGCGCTGATTCAGATCGCCGAACCGAAATTCCGGGACGAGCTTACGGAAGCGGCGGCCAGGATGGGATACCTCGACACGAAGCCGTCGCCGGCGATCGCATAGGATTCTGTCCCGCGCCGTACTTGTTGTCAGGCGCAGGACGCATTAAACTACCCTCAGGTTGCGAGAGGAGGAGCGATGCTCGAGCTTACGAAGATCCTCGTCCCTATTGATTTTTCGGAGCGCTGCCTGGGTGCCACCCGGTACGCCGAGGCGCTGGCGAAGCACTTCTCCGCCGAGGTCGTGCTGTTCCACGCCCTCGAACCCATCCGCTACGAGCTCTCTTCTCTGGAATTCGGCGGTGCGGTGATGACCGATCTCCTCCAGAACCGCACCGAGCAAACACGCGCCCAACTCAATGAGTTCCTGGCAGAGGAGTTGACCTCGGTCCCGGTGCGCCGCGTTCTGCAAGACGGCGATCCGGCCGAGATGATCGTGGGCTACGCGCACCAGGAGAAGGTCGGATTGATTGCCATGCCCACGCACGGCTACGGACCGTTCCGGCGCTTCATTTTAGGCTCGGTGACGGCTAAGGTTCTCCACGACGCGGATTGCCCGGTGCTGACGGGAGTCCACATGGAGGAAGCGCCCACTCTCGATTCGATCAGCTTCCGCACGATCGTGTGCGCGGTGGACCTGGGTCCGCAGAGCCGCAAGGCGGTCTGCTGGGCGGCGCACCTTGCGGGGGCGTTCAGCGCAAAACTCGTGCTCACGCACGCAATTCCGTGCATCGAATCCAAGCCGGGCGAGTACTTCGACGCGGAACTCACGGGAGAACTGGCTCAGGGCGCGCACGAGGAACTCGCGAAGCTGCGGCACGGGCTCGAAGTGGACGCACAAATCGCGGTGGAACGCGGTGATCCTCCCCGCCGCGTCTGCGATGTGGTGACGGAGAACAAGGGCGACCTGCTCGTCATCGGCCGAGGCTCAGCAGGAGGCGTTTTCGGCCGCTTGCGTACGAACGCCTACGCCATCATCCGTCAATCGCCCTGCCCGGTAGTGAGCGTTTAGGGGCGTGGCCGAGTCCGAACCGCAGCACCCGGTTCCTCATCACGAAAGCGGAGGCGGGGTTGATTGCAACGGGCGCGGCCGCATCGTCGCGCTCGCTAATCGAGTTCCAGAACTACTTTGCCGGACTCTCCGGAGAGCATTGCCTCAAAGCCCTCCTGGAATTTGCTGAAGGGGAGCTTGTGCGTGATTACCGGGGCGATGTTCAAACCCGATTGCAGCATCACGGTCATCTTGTACCAGGTTTCGTACATCTCCCGTCCGTAGATACCCTTGATCGTCAGCATGTTGAAGATGACGGTGTTCCAGTCGATCGCCATCTCTTTTGCCGGGAGGCCGAGCATTGCGATTTTCCCGCCGTGGGCCATGTTGGCCAGCATGTCCCGGAATGCGGATTCGTTGCCGGACATCTCCAGCCCGACGTCGAAGCCCTCCTTCATCCCGAGTTCCTGCTGCACATCCGCGAGCTTCGTCGTCCGTACATCTACGGCCATCGTCACGCCGAGTTTGCGAGCCAGTTCCAGCCGGTACGGGTTCACGTCGGTGATGACGACGTGGCGCGCACCTGCGTGCTTCGAGACCGCCGCAGCCATGATTCCGATCGGCCCCGCGCCCGTGACAAGCACGTCCTCCCCCAGTACAGGGTGCGTGAGCGCCGTGTGGACCGCGTTTCCAAACGGATCGAATATGCTCGCGATATCGCGGGGGATGGTGGGATCGTGGTGCCACACATTCGTCATCGGCACCGAGATGTACTCCGCGAAGCAACCGGGGCGGTTCACGCCGACGCCCTTGGTACGCGCGCACAGATGCCGACGACCCGCCAGGCAGTTGCGGCAGCGTCCGCAGACAACGTGTCCCTCGGCGCTCACGACGTCGCCGGGGAAGAAATCCGACACGTTGCTGCCAACCGCTGTGACCTCGCCCACGAACTCGTGGCCTATCACCATCGGGACGGGGATCGTCTTCTGTGCCCACTCGTTCCACTTCCAGATGTGAAGGTCCGTGCCACAGATGGATGCGTGCGTCACACGGATCAGAACGTCGTTGATGCCGATTTGGGGCGTGGGAACGTCCTCAAGCCATAAGCCGGGTTCAGGGCGAGCTTTTACCAGTGCTTTCATAAAGTGAATTGAATCCACGATAGCAAACACCGCCCTGAACCAACGCCCGAACGCAGACGAGCCGCGACGCCGTTTCCGGCCCGTCGCGGCTCGGTCTATGCTTCCCTATGCCTGCTATTGCAGTTCGATGGTCAGCGTTGCTCCGTTCATGGCAGCGACTACGGTTGCGATTTTCACCGGCTTCCGCGACTCCTTCGCGATCCACATCGTTGCTTTATCCGGGCCGCCGTCAGCGGACGTCAACTCGACTCGCCACGCGTCGAACTTGCCCGCCGGAACCGTTACATCTTCCGATCCCGCCACCTTCGCCTGCATCAGCTTCTCCTTCTGCTTTTGCACGTCGAAGTTCCGGAAGACAGTGGAGTAGCCATCCGCCAAGGGGAGAGTGCCGATTACGAATCCGGCGCCTGCCGCGTCGGCAAACAGCGGACCGCCGACCGCAGCGTCCACCGCCTTCGGTGGGCCGCCCATCGCCATGCTGCCTTTTAGACGATTGTCCGCGAAAACGAGGTCAATCGACGCGGGGCCCTGCTTCACGTTCCGTTTCAGAAGCCTGAGGTCCATCTTGTCGAGCACCGCGGTGTCGGATGCCTCTCCCATCGGAGTCTTCGTGGTCTCGGTAATAGTCCAGCCACCCTCACCTTCCTGAATGGCTGTGGACATCGCCATTTCGATCGCACGCTCACCCATCTGCATCTTGGCCAGGTACTTGTGCGTCCCCGCGGTCAGGGTGGACGCCGGCTTCGGGAGCGTTACAGCGGATGCGTCCACCTTATTGGCGAGCATAACCGTCTTCGGATCGACCGTGATCTCTTTCAGCCTCGCCATCGTTTCCGGTGAGCCGCCCTCCTGAAAGCGCCCCCCGAGGTGCTTGGCGAGAAACTTCTCGGCGGCGGCGTACATCGCGAGATTGTTCACCGGACGCGCGAAGCCGTGCCCTTCGTCCGGGGCCACGAGGTACTCGACCGGGAAATTCCGGTCACGGAGCGCGATCACGATCTGGTCGGATTCCCGCTTGTTCACGCGCGGATCGTTCGCGCCCTGCACTACCATCAGCGGCGTCTTGATCTTCGAAGCCGAGTTCAACGGCGATTGCCGCTCGAGTTGCTTCTTGCCCTCAGGAGTACCCGGATCGCCCATGCGCTGATAGAACGTCTTGCGGATCGCCTCCCAGTAAGGCGGAATGGCTTCGAGCAGGGTGATGAGGTTCGACGGAGCGACGATCGCTACGGCTGCCGCGTACACGTCGGGCGTAAAGGCTACACCCGCGAGCGTTGCGTACCCGCCGTAGGAACCGCCCATGATGCCGACGCGCTTCGGATCCGCGATGCCCCGCTGCACCAAATACTTCACGCCCCAGGTGATGTCGTCCTGCATCTTCTCGCCCCAAGCGCGGTTGCCCGCGTTCAGGAAGTTCTTGCCGTATCCGGTCGAGGCGCGGAAATTCGGCTGAAGTACGGCGTAGCCGCGGTTCGCGAGGAACTGAGCCATTCCGTCGTAGCGCCACATATCGCGCCCCCACGGCCCGCCGTGCGGCACGATCACCACGGGCAGGTTCTTCGGCTCCACGCCTTTGGGAAGCGTGAGATAGCCCGGAATTTCCAACCCGTCGGATGACTCGTAGCGGACCGGCTCCATCTTCGCCATGTACTCCCGCGGGAGGTTCTCGCGGATGCGGTACTGCAGCGTGAGCTTCTTGGTCTTGCGATCGAACAAGTACGTCTCGCCGGGTTCGGTGTCGGCGGACGCGGTGATCAGCCACAACGTTTCATCTTTGGTTCTGGAACCGAAGTTGACCTGCTTATCCCCGAGCTGCTTCTTGAGCCGGTTGTAATCCGCTTCGAGCGACTTGTCCTTCCACGAAAAGCGCAGCTTGTCGTCGATGTATACGGTAGCCAGCATCTCGTCGGTGAGATCGGAAAACAGCGCGCCGCTGAGGTCCACTCGCTTGTTCGGATCGGACTCCACGGGCGTGACGGCCCCCGTGGCGGGATCCATCAGAGCGAGTTGGATGAGGTTCTGCGTATCGCCTTTATTCGTGATGATGTACAGCTTCCGGTCGTCTTTATGGAACCGGTTGGGTGCGCAGGACTCGAGTACGCCGCACGAATAGATCTTCTTGAAGCCGTCAGCGTCTACTCGCAGGAACTCGGTGTCACCGTTGTCGGCCGAGCGGACTGCGAGCCGCAACTGGTCTTTGTTATCGAACACCCAACCCACAATGCGATCAGTATTCTTGCGCAGCAGTGTGCGCTCGCCGCTCGATATTTTGACTCTGTACAGGTCGTGCCAGGCCTTGTCACGATCGTTGATGCCTACATAGATGATGTCGGGATCCGATCGTGGGACCGAGTAGATCATGGCCCGCACGGCCTTCGCATCAGTCAGGTTGCGCGCAGGAGGGGCTGCCGCGCCGGCCGCCGGCGCTTCCGCAGGGTTCACCGCGTAGACATTGTAGTTCTCGTCTCCGGCCAGATCCTGCACGTAGAGGATGAACTTGCTGTCCCGGCTCCAGAAAAAACCGGGGATGGGCCGCTTGGTGTCCGCGGTGACCAGCTTCGCCTTTTCGAAAGGTTCTTCGGCCTTCTTAACCCAGATGTTGCGCGTCTTATTCCAGGGCTTGATGAAGGCGATGTATTTACCGTCGGGCGAAATCTGAGCTCCGGCGATTTCAGGGTCGCCGAAGAAGATTTCGCGATCGAGGACCGGGGGTTGCTGTGCCAGTACCGATGCAGTCAGAAGACACACCGGGAGCGTGATCTTCAGGATGGTTTTCATAGCGGTTCCACGACTGATGTAGGAATTCTATCTCACCGGCCGGCGGCTCGCGCGGAAGAGTTCCTTCTCCGCTGCGGTCATCTTCTCGGTGGCGTACTGGTAGATGAGCCGCGGCGCCTGGTCCTTCCACTCGAGCAGGAACGCTTCTACCGGTGCGCGGTACTTCTTCCAGGCTTCGCGCAGGAACCAACCGGCTCCCTGATGCACCACACGCTCGCTGTCGGTCATGAGAGGCCGGATGAAGTCGAGCAGAGGCATGATGGCCGTGTCCGTCTTCAGGAGCCCGAGCATTGCGACCGGCACGGCGCGCCGTTGGAACTTATGCGGCGACGCGCGCCAGGACGCGACCGCCTCGAGCGGGATCACTCCGCCCTGAAGCAACGGCGAGATCACTTC
>DATMXS010000313.1:0-8762 GCA_035561355.1 Bryobacteraceae bacterium
CACCTCGCCCTTCCAACCTGCCAGTTCGCAACCTGCGGTTGCCCGGGTGATCCGTCCAGCGGGCTTTTCCCGGCCTGTCCCCTTACGCGCGGTTCCGGAACAGGCAGTAGTTGAAGGCCTGCGTGCCCCCCGACGGCGTGCGGTGCACCTCGCGCTCGTGGGTCACCAGCGCGAACGCCGGCCCCATCTCGGACCGAAGCTCCTCCACCGAGTAGCGGCACACGGGCAGGCCACTGCACCTGGCCGGCCCATCCTCCGCGAAGGTGGCGACCAACGCGAACCCGTTGGCACGCAGCGCGCCCTGCAGCTGGGCGCGATAGGCCGCGCGGTCCTCGGGCGCGACGAGGAAGTGGAACACCGCGCGGTCGTGCCACAGCGCGTACGCCTCCGGGGGAAGCGACACGGTGCGAACGTCCCCCTCCACCCAGCGCACGCGCGACGCCGCATCCCCGATGCGCGCCCGCGCCGCCGCCAGCGCGCTCGGCGCGAGGTCCACCACGGTGACGTCGCCGTACTCGGCGCGCAGGAGGTCGTCCACCAGGACCGACGCGCCACCGCCTACGTCCACGATCGGCGCCGAACGATCGGGCAGGGCGTGCCGGATGAGCGCCAGCGATCGCGCCGCCGAGGGTTGGTACCAGCTCACCACATCGGGCGCCTTCGTGGTGTACACCGCCTCCCAGTGGTCCTTGCCGGTCATGTCAGGAAAGTGGACGCGTGACCCGGAGAATTCAACCGCGGCGGGTCACGCTCAGCGGCGCATGACCTCGATCTTGTCGCCGAAGATCATCCCGAGCACGACGAGCGCGATCGCTGCGGCCGCGAGCGCCGCCGTCATTCGGGCGACGACGCCTGCCATGTGCCGCGCGCGGCTTCGGTGCTCCCGATCGCCGGCGGTGGACCAGAGGAGGGCGTCGGCGCCGAAGGCCGTGATGATCACCCCGGAAAGCGTGGCAATCCACGTGACGTCACCCAGGCGGCTTCCCGCGACGACGGCGACGCCGAACGACAGGCACAGCGCAGCCGTTCGAGGCGACAGGCGTGTGGCCCATCCACGCCACAGTTCGTCGAGCGTGGGGTTGGCACCGGCGTGCAGCGGCAGCTGATCGACCATGAAGTCCTCGGTGGTGGGAGGCATTGGGCACGATTGCCCCGCCATTATACCGCGTGGGCGCAAGGTTCGCAGCGGCCCGGCGCGCGGCTATCGGCGACGCTATAGCTCGCCGTGGGCGCAGGGGTTCGCAGCGGACCGGCGTGCGGCTATCGCCGACGTTTTAGCTCGCCGTCAGCGCACGGATCGCAGCGCCCCGCGTCGAGGGCATCGCGGGCGTTTTGAGATCGACGCGTCACTTCCCCGACCGCTTCTTCTTCCGCTGCCGCGCGCGTTGCTTGGCGAGGGTCGGCTTGAGGTACCGCCGGTACCCGTCCGGACTCATCCAACCTTTCGGGCATTCCGCCCGCGCGAGCTCGCCCGCTCGCAGCTCGAGGAACTGGTGCGTCTTGCTCGTCCGCCGCTGCACACGAATCCGGTACGCGCGCCCCTCCAGCGCCCGCACCCGTCCCACGCGCCCGTCCGGCACCCGCACACAATCACCGACCGCGAACCGCCTGCCCATGCGACGTCGTCTCGAGTTGATGTGATGGCGCTGCGTATGTCGTCGCGCGTTCAGGCACGCGAGGAGGTACGAAGCCACAGCCGGCTTCGCCCCGCCGCATAATCGGGGCCTTCGCTTGGCATTCGACACACGGTGCGGAGCCGGCCGCCGACGAGCCCTGCCGGGCGCTGGTCGCCGTGCCTTTCGATCGTGACGCCAGGCGGCAGCACCTCCGAACCCACCAGCCTCGCCTGGAGGGAGAGCGGGTGCGGGTGCGGGTACGGTCACGACGCCGGGGGACCTTCGTTCCGCTCGTGCAGCAGCATCCATGAGGTGCCGAACCGATCGCGCAGCATCGCGAAGCGATGGGCGAAGAAGGTCTCGCCCATCGGCATGAATACCTCACCGCCCTCGCGCAGCAGATCGTACAGCCGCTCCGCCTCTTCACTGCTGTCGAGCAGCAGCGAAAGGTAGGCGCTGCGCATCGGCTGGAAGCGCTCGGGTGGCACGTCGGCGCCGAGCAGGGTCGTTCCCCCGATCTCCAGGCGGGCGTGCAGCACCGCGTCGCGCCATGCCGGGGGGCTGTCGGGCACCCTGCCCTCGCCGTGCGTGGTGAGGAAGAGGAGACGCGCGCCGAGGTGCGCCTGGTAGAACTCGAAGGCCTGGCGGCAGTTGCCGCCGTAGTTCAGGTAGGTGTAGAGCTTCATGTGGCCGTGGAGAAGATGTGTTCGAGCAGGCAGGAGTCGAACGCCTGGGCGCCACCTTGTGAGCAACGCGGGTTCGGTGGCGGCGGCTGTCCCTCACCTCCCGTCGTGTCTCGCGCTCCGGCTGGCACGGGTGCGTGGCCGTCCATCCACGCCGAGGTCGGGCCGATCGAGACAAATGGTCGGATCGCCATGCGCAACCTCGCGCAGCGGCATGAACGCCCAGTCTTTGGACGCTCGACGTGCCTCGACCTCATACCACGTGATGTAGGCCCACGCCCGCCGCCACGAGGTCCCGCACCGGCCCATCGTGATGACGTCGAAGGATAGGCGATGCACACCATCCGAATGCGTGTACTCGCCGAGGGTCATCACCGCCTGGACGGTATCCTGTCGTGATACTGTGCGCCTCGCGATCGCCGCTTCCACGCCGGCGGCCACCAAACGCCAGGCGCGCGAGCTGGAGTCGGAAACCTCGACTCGCCAGGGGGCCCGGCGCAGAGCAGCGTCGCGCGGCGGCAGGTTCGCGACGGCGTTCCGCATCAGGGCAACGATCACTTCGGAGTCGGGAGGCGCCTGCGCGCCGGCCTGCGCGCTCGAGGCGAGCAGGACGGAAATGGCAAGGATGGCACGTGCGCAGTACCGGAAACAGGCCGGGGCACTCACGATGCAGCTCGCATGTGGGGGAGGACCAAGAGGCCAGCCAACATACAGGCCAGCCACCACGAGCCGACAGCAGCCGGTCGCCTTACGCGGGGGGTGTGCGGGTGGCAAAAGCCGCGCTTCAATCGAGGGGTTGCGGTATGACCCTGCGTTCACCTGCGGCGCTCATGTCCTCCGTTCGATGTCGGCTGCCATATGCCAGAAGCGGTCACCAGCCGCACATGAAGATGCGGGTCGTGCCGGCAGACGCAACAGCTCGTTATGCCGCTGGCGGCCAGGCGCCCGGTTACTCCCAAGGCGCACTCCCAGAGAGAACTCCGAAGGTGGCAAGTGTTCGGTCGACCATGTAGATGACGCGGTTCTCCCGAACTGCTGGCAAGTAGGCGTAATAGGCCTCGGGGCCGGTAATCACAAGGAACTGAGCGCGTTGCGGCCACAAGCCGTAATGGCGAGCTACGCCGTCCGCCACCTTTCTACAGATTCTCGGACAGGTCTCAACGACCAACCGTTCAGGAGGAATGCCCTCGAGTCTCGCCTCTCGCTTATAGGCCTGGACCTGCGCCGATGTGTCGAACGCGAACAGCCGAAGTTCCCGCAGAACGGAGGCAGAATCCGCGCTGCCAGGGACGCACTGGGCACCCGCCGCCCCGGGCGTCGACAAGACAACCGCTGCCGCTAGCAGAGCGCGCAATCGCACGAGTCCTCCGTGATCGACAATGGCCGGCGTAACGCCTTAGTACACTGCAACCGAATCAATGAGAGCCCGAGGGGAAGGTGCGTGCAACTCTGCGCATCGCTCGTCGGCTTGAGCGTTCGTTAGGCAGCATGTGCCGATGAACTAGAAGAACGCCAGCCGGAAGAGATTGCCCATCCAGTACAGGCCAGCCGTAAGAAACAGTCCCGCGACCGCGGTTGTAGCGTTCACCCGTGGCCTGGGGTGTCTGTTGGTCGTGTATTGTACAAACCCAAGCTCGCGTTCAAGCTCTACGGCGCGGTCCTTGAACCGTCGCCAGTAACCAACAGCGCTTGCCTCCATTGCGTAGAACGCGGCGGTAATCACAAGGCCAGCCGCACTGGCTGCGGCCTGTTCAATGGTTGTCGAGGATCGAGCCCCGAACGCGGCTGTGACCAAGCCAGCCGAAGCGGCCACGAAAATTGTCAGCTGGGCAAAGCGCAGGGTAGCGTACTGCCGGATATTTTGTCCGAGCTCTTTGTACTCTTCCAACGCGAGATTGGGAGCGGACGGGGTCGCACTCCTCGACGGCGCAACGATGCCGGGCGACAGCGCAGATGGCACAACGGATGGCGGCGGCGCCGTTAGTTCCTTGGAAGTCATATGCGAACCGGCTCTCACGATGGATGCTGCCGAAGCCGCAGCTCAGCTGCGGGCGCCGAGCGCGCGGGTTGGAGCTGAGTATGCGATGGAGCCGAGCAGGGCACAACCCGATGCTCACCACCCGCCGTGTGCTGCAGCGACACGCTAGCCAGCCGCCCCTACGAAGCCTAGGATAGCATGCTCGAGCTCAAGAAAATGCTGAGGAAACGCCAGCGATTCCAAGTTGCCGTCCTGGTTGACCTTGTACTCGCCGTCATGGCCTGGGTGCCAGAACATTGCTATGCCGGAGTCGATCGCACTTCGGTCCAACAGATAGCCAGTCTCATCATCCATCCGGAGAAGCGCGACGTGCGAAGGGTGACCAGCTCCTCGGAGTGCCGCGAGTTGATTTGGGTTTAGGCCCCAAAATCCTTTGCCTGGTCCGCGTGCCTTCGCGTACAGGAGGATGCGACCGCTCGGGCCGGTTACTTGGAGAATGTTGGGACTGCGGCGATGGGAGCGACCCCACCGCGACACCGTCACTCCGAGCGGTGCGCCGCGAGTGCGGACTCGATCGACGAAAGCATCAATGGTGGCGGCCATCCAAGCTCCGTGGCTGTCTAGAAGTTATGACTGGGCTGGCCTCCGCTTTCAGCGTGGGTTAGTTCCTCGCGGAGATCCGGAGTCACCAGAGCCACCTGCGACGCACGTGCTGTCGCACACGGAGACCAACCCATGTCACCCACGACCGGTCCTGCCGCCGCGGTTATCGCCCACCCAATCATCTACCTCGGGATGGACGTGCACAAGGACTCCATCACCATGGCGGCCCTGCCGCAGATGGCTAAGGCGCCGACCCGGCTGGACAAGCTGCCGAACGAGCTCCCCAAGCTGAGGCGGTGGCTCGATCGGGCGGCGCGGGACGGAGAGCTCCGGGCCTGCTATAAAGCGAGTGGCGCGGGTTACGTCCTCCATCGGGCGCTCCTCGAGTGGGGGTACGCGTGCGAGGTCATCGCCCCGTCGCTCATCCCCAAGCGGCCCGGGGTCCAGCGGAAACATGACAAGCGCGACGCCGCCGACCTGGCGCGGCTCTATCGTGCCGGGGAGCTCACGGCCGTCCGGATCCCGACCGAAGCCGAAGAGCGCGTCCGCGACGTGGTGCGGTGCCGCGAGACGTTCCAGCGCGAGATCCACAAGTCGCGACACTACATCCTGAAGTTCCTCGCCCGGCGTGGCTTCGTGTTCCGCGAGGGGACCAATTGGTGCACCCCGCACCTCAAGTGGCTGCAGCACCTCACTACGGAGGGATCGCTGCTCGCCCCCCATGACCGCCTGGTGTTCCGCGAGTATCACGCGCTTCTGCTCTACAAGCTGCAGCGGCGCGACGATCTCGATCGCGAAATTGAGCGGCTCGCCGAGCTGCCCATGTGGAAGCCCGCCGTGGCGCGGCTGCAGTGCTTCCGCGGCATCTCGCTGCACTCCGCCATGGTCCTCGCGACGGAGATCGTCGACTGGCGCCGGTTCGAACGGCCATCACAGCTGGCCTGCTATCTGGGCCTCGTGTCGCGAGAAGACTCCAGCGGCGACAGCTCGGACAACCCCCCGGCGCCATCGCCCACGTCTGGAAGGCGCAGCAGCGGCTCCATCAGCGCTTCAACCACCTCAGCTATCGCAAGCTCCCGCAGATCGCGGCGGTTGCCGTCGCCCGGGAGCTCGTCGGATTTCTCTGGGCCATCATGCAGGACACTGCGCCGGCGGCAGCCGCCGTCGCATGACCGTCGGTCGTGGTCCGGCGTGTGGCGCCGAGGCTCGATGTGCGAGCACTCTCGACGGCGTTATGCGGCCTGCCGCACGCCCTGAGCGCGCAGGATCCCCGAGCCTGGAATGAGCCAGCTCCCGACGAATCCGCTTCTTGCCGCACTGCCGAGGTGACTCGGCAACCGGCGTATATCAGCAGGATCAACCGTCGATGCTGCCTCGCGCCCACGTCGTACCGCGACCTCTACCCCTGTTCGCCCCGCTTGACAACAGCCCAGTCATATCAACGCTTCAGTTCGGCTGCGGGCGAACAGACAGAAGGCGAGCGCAGCGAGCTTCCGCAGATCGCCCGTCGGCTGCAGCGCCAGTTAGCTCGCCCGGTCGAGCACCCGAACTTCCTTCGCCAGTCGGGCGCCGAGATGGTCGCGCTCCACTTCGAGATCATAGCGTGACTGCAGATTGAGCCAGAAGCGCTCACTGGTGCCGAAGTAGCGAGCCAGACGCAGTGCGGTATCGGCCGTGATGGCCCGCTTCCCGTGCACGATCTCATTGATTCGCCGCGGCGGCACGCTCATGTCCTGCGCCAAGCGATACTGCGAGAGGCCGAGCGGTTCCAGGAACTCGCTGGCGAGCACCTCTCCGGGGTGAATCGGCTCTAGCTTCCGCGACGCCATACGCGCCTCCCGCCTTCAGTCATCTCAGTGATAGTCGACGATCTCCACATCGTACGCATGACCGTCCTTCCAGCGGAAGCACACGCGCCATTGGTCATTGACGCGAATGCTGTGCTGGCCGACCCGATCGCGCCCCAGCTTCTCGAGCCGGTTCCCAGGCGGCACGCGGAGATCCTCTAGTTGCTCCGCCGCGTCGAGCATGACGAGCTTCTTGAGCATCGTGCGATGAAGACCGCCCGGAAGGCGCCGGACGCGTTCCCGCGCGAAGAGGCGCTCCGTGTCGCGATCGGCGAAGCTCTGGATCACCCAGAACCATAACGCAACGCGCCCATAACGTCAAGCGTTAATATATTGGCCAGGTAACGCCAGAGTTAAGCTGCAGGGCCGCGACAGGATCCCAACCCAACGACTGGATCGCGATTCTGACGGGCGCCACGAGCCCCAGAACGCCCGGTACCTGTCAGCTTCAACGACTCGTTAGGTGGCCGGTCGCGAGCCGTAGGCACGCACCGCAACCGAGTCGGCGAACACTGCGTCGTCGGCGCCGACTACTACGTTGATGGACCACATCGACTGACCCGCAGAGTCGGTCCACGGCACCGCGTACGCTGACTTGAAGACGCCCTCGAACCACGTCACGATCCGCTCGCGTTCGAGAAGCTCGACGAGCTGCTCCTTGGCGTACGTCTCGAGGCCCTCGGTAGACATGAACACGGTGACGCTGGTGATCTGATCCTGCGCCCACATCTCGATCCGATACGGACGGCCGTCCGACAGGAAGCCCTCGTTCCAGCCGACGTCGAGGTGATCGTTCTCCGGCGACTTCACATGATTCGGGACGTACGTCGATCGGTCAGGCTTGGGATGGGTCATCCATTGAGTGGTCTGAAGTCGATGCTAATCGCTACGCGGAGCCCGTCCTGCGGGCGAGGAACTCCCGAAGCGCCGTGACCGTCGGGTCATCGCGAGTGGCCCAATGTGCCCCTTCGTTCTGCCTGCCCATTAGGCCGGTGAAAACGGCCTCGACGCGCTTCCGATCCTCGCCACTTACTGGCGAAAGGCCAAGGCGCTTCTGGAGCGATGGCTGCTGAGACTCAATCTCTTTGATTAGGCCAATGGCGAGCGCTGCGGCATACGCTGCACCATCGTCCCGCCAGCGCATGAGCTCCATGGGCTCGATCCAGGACACAGCTGAGCGCGCGTGCTCGAGGTTGGCGCCGAGTAGAGCTGACCAGAATGCCACTTCCCTGATCTCTTGAGCGTACGCCAGGAGCCGAAGCGCGTTCGAGTGCTGCTCTTGTGCCGCCCGATGAGAGGCGAACGCGAGCCACATGAGGAGCGCGAAGAACGACAGGAGGCCCACCGTGTATGGCCAGTTCGTCATGCCTCTTCCTCACAGAGCGGCTCGTCGTCCACCTAACGTGAATTATACGACCACGATATCCTGCGTCCGCCGCTGAGGTCCTGCAACCATCGAGGCAGTATCGCGTCCCTGCCGCCCTCAACTCATCCGGCTGCCTTCACTTGCAGCCGATCCTGCGGCAATATCCTGCGTACGGCTGCGACATATCGTGCGAGGCACCTTGGGGTGAGGCTGAGGCTCGCCGGAAGGACGCCACCTACAGCCGACCGGCCGGGCTCAGGACCTCCAACGGGCCGCGCTGCAGCACGGGGGTGTGGATCATCGTCGTCCTCAGGTCGGTGCCGCTCGCGCTCGAGGACGTGCAAGGCGGGCAACGCCTGGCTGCGGGTCGACGCACTGCATCGCCCCTCGTTCGACACGAAACGCCCGGCGCGGGCAGAGGGCACCACCACCACACGGCAGTCCGCATCGTATTCCCGCGACTCCCCGCAGCGGTAGCTTTCACCTCATGAGCGCCATCAGCCGCAATACCCCGGATTCCAGCTCGCTCGCCGGCCCCGCTCTCGCCCCCTTCGCCGAAGCGACGCTCAACCGCCTGCTCCTCGCCGCCGTCGATCGCTTCGGCGACCAGCCCGCGCTCGGCATCGCCGGCCACGCCGATCGCGTCACCTACCGCGCACTGGAGGCACG
>DATMXS010000314.1:0-2426 GCA_035561355.1 Bryobacteraceae bacterium
TCATAGAAATACACACCGCGGTTCGTATCATCGATCGACTTCTGCGGATTGCCCGGCCAGGCGAGCGGTTCCATGACGGTGCGATCGACGCTGAACAGTTCCTGGGTTGCGTTGCCCGTATGGAAGTAGTCCAGGCGAAAAGTAGCGGGAGCCTCGGCCAGTGCCGCCGTGTAGGGGATCGCGACAAGCGCGATTAACAGTGCAAGGGACTTCAGTCGCATGGTTCACCTTCACCGGCGTGTTGGTCGAAAATCCCGCCGAATGGATAATGTATACAAAATACTCGCAATGCTCAGTCGAGGAAATCAAATTCACCGCAACCGAGAAACTGTGGTTTGGAATTTGCCCTCCTGAGAAAGGGCAATCCCTAGTCGAAGGACCTTTCGACAGTTCTGTGGCTGAATCGATCTTGTGTCGCAGCTATGTTGCAGCTAACTTATGTCGCCAGCTTTGAAGGGGCGCGGCTTCAGCCGCGCCATCACAATCTGCAAGACAAGCGGCGTGAGCCGCTGAGGTAAGCCGTTCCCGTTGTATCCGCAAAGGTTCACTGCGTTTGTTGCGATGAAATCCAGTTCTCAATTTGCCTCTGTAGAACATTGAGCGGGACGGGCCCCATTGCCAGCACTGCATCATGAAAGCTTCTGAGGTCGAAAGCGGGACCGAGTTTCTTTTCGGCTTCTTTGCGAAGCTCGCCGATCTTCAACTCGCCAATTTTGTATGCGAGCGCCTGGCCGGGCATGGCAATGTAGCGATCAACCTCGTTGGTAATGTCCAACTCCTGGCGAGGCGAATTCTCCAGGAAGTACTCGATTGCCTGCTGGCGCGTCCAGTGCATGGAGTGCATCCCGGTATCGACGACCAGCCGCACGGCTCGCCACATTTCATAGGTGAGCTGTCCGAAGCGATCGTAAAGATCGTTGTATAGATTCATGTCGTAGCCGAGCCGGGTTTCGGAGTAGAGCGCCCAGCCCTCGGAGTATGCCGCGTATCCGGCGAAGCGACGGAAGTTCGGGACGTCTTTCATTTCCATCGCGAGTGCAAGCTGCAGATGGTGTCCCGGAACAGCCTCGTGCAGGGTAAGCGGGAGCATCTCCCATTTCGGGCGCGTCTCGGGCCGATAGAGATTTACGAGGTATGTGCCGGGGCGGGAGCCATCAGGGGCCCCTGGGAAGTAGAAGCCGGTCGTTGCGTCGGGCGCGGTCTCGGCCGGCGTAGGTTCCACGCCGTAGGGTGCGCGGGGCAGTGTCTTTACAATCTTCAACAGCTTCGGGTCGATCTGCTTCGCGAGGTTGCGGTAACCGATTAGCAGATCATTGGGCTGCTTGTAGTAAAAGCGCGGATCTGTGCGAAGGAATACGAAGAACTCCTTCAGGGTACCTTTGAATCCGACCTGCTTTAACACGGCGTCCATCTCGGCACGAATACGTTTCACTTCGCTAAGCCCGAGCTGGTGTACCTGTTCTGGGGTGAGGTCGGTCGTCGTGTGCTTTCGGACAAAGAATGCGTACATGTCGCTGCCGGAAGGCATCTGCCAGATGCCAACCTTGTCGGGAGCTGCCGGAATGTATTCCTTGACGAGAAAGTCGTTGAAGCGTCGCAGCGATGGAACGACAGATCGCTCGATATTCGTTCGCGCCGTCTGCGCCAGTTCTTGTTGCTGCGAGGGCGGAACGGAGGGTGACATCTTCAAGAATGGTTTGAAGAACAAGCTGTCGTCAACGCGCGGAACCATCAGTTTTTCAACCTGCGGAGGGATGCGCTTCATGACGACCTTGGGGTTCATCATGCCGTTTCGCATACCCTCGCGCATGAGCGCAATCACCTGATCGACGTAGGCAGGGAACGTGGCGAGTCTCGTGTTCCAATCCTGATAGTCCTTCGCCGTTTCGAAACGCAAGTTGGTAGCTAGTTGAGCAGCGCTCTGCACGCCGGGAGGCATGCGAAAATCCTCTGGCAAGCCGCTCATATGGTGTTCGGGCACGAGGTACCAGCGGTACTTGTCCTCTTCGACCCAGGTTGAGTACAGGTTGTAGAAGACAGCGTAATTGATCTGATCGGTGGGAGAGAGCTCAGCAGGCTGGAACGACCGTAGGCGCTCGAGCACTGCGAGATGATGTTTGTGTTGCGCGTCGAGGCCTTGAAGGCTGAGGTCATCCCAGCGATCGTTCCAGCGGCGGTCCCCCAGCAGCGAAGCCCATGTCGGATTCTGCTGCATCTCGTAGTCCCATTCCGACTGGAACATCTGCTGCAACTTGCTGTCGGATGTCTGGGCGAAAGCGACGCAACACTGCAATGCAATCAACAAGAGAATTAGAGCAGATGATCGAGCGACTTTAGGCATGGTGCGCCTCCTCCACACTTGAGTGTAGTCCGGCAGACGTGAACCGGGCGCCGCCTTGTGAGCGACGCCCGGTTCACGTCTGCAT
>DATMXS010000315.1:0-3673 GCA_035561355.1 Bryobacteraceae bacterium
GGATTTCCAGGGCACCCTCAAGAAGATGGCAGAGATCGGGTACAAGAGCTGCGAGTTGTGTTCGCCGTTCAGCTACGGCGAATTCAAAGGGGCGGCGAAGTACAAAGGCGCGGAGCTTCGCCGGATCATCGAGGATGCGGGGCTGAAATGCGTGAGCTGCCACTTCGGGCCAGCGGATGTCTCCGACAAGAACCTCGAGGAGCGCATCGCCTGGTCGAAGGACCTCGGGCTCACGCAGATGATTCTCGCCGCGTTCGGCCTCGGCCGCAACCCGACGCTTGCCGATTGGAAGCGCGCCGCAGACAACCTGAACAAGGCCGGCGAGACAGTCAAGAACGCGGGCCTTCAGCTCGGCTACCACAATCATGATATGGAGTTTGAGAAGCTCGACGGCGTGCTTGTGTACGACGAGTTGATGAAGACCTTCGATCCGAAGGTGATCAAGATGCAGTTCCAGGTGGCGGTGATCGCCAAGGGCTACAAGGCCGAGGATTATATGAAGAAGTACTCCGGCCGGATTATTTCCCTTCACCTGGCGGACTGGTCGCCCACGGAGAAGAAAATGGTGCCGATCGGCAAAGGCGTGGTTGACTGGAAGGCCCTGTTCCAAACGGCGAAGACGACTGGTTTGAAGAACTACTTCGTGGAAGTGGAAGACAAGGACAGCACGCAGCTCAGTTATCCGTTCCTCCACAACCTGAAAGTCTGATTGCGTCGCACACCCGAGGCCGCGGAGGGCTGCATGCCCTTTGCGGCCTCTTTCCATCTGTACATGCTGCATGCGATTGGCAGCACGATGCTGGTCCGGCTCTGCGAAGGTCGTTGAACCGCACCAGCCGGAGCAATCAACGGAACGGCATAGCCGCACATTCCGTGAGATTGGCCACCCACGATCCAGGGAACATCCTCTTCGTGGGCTTCTTCCACGTCGCGGAACACTCTGCGTTTCAGACGATTATGGTGAGGAACCTAGGCGCATGACGTACACGATGCCTGTTCGGCTCCGTTGGCTGGTTGGCCAGTCGGGATCGCAACTGGGAACGCGATCTTCAGTTCGTCGGGCTGCCCTCAAATCGTTCCGGGGAGCACACACATCGGAAAGACACCGTACCCCAGCCACTCTTCGTGGTCGAGGAGACGTAGCCGTTGAACGCGATCCGGAAACTGCGCTTGGGGCCGTCCTCCGTCGCCGTCCACCAGTAGATCACGGGAGAGTAGCGTCGCCACAGCGGCGTCTCCTTTTCAGGCCAGGTACGGTAGGCCGTCTTGCGGCGTTTAGGATCCCACGTGCCTCCGGCATGGCGGCCGTGCCGGACCATGGACCGGACCGCCTCGTCAACGGTTGGGAGTCGCCAGATGCTCACCGTTGCTGGGCTGAGCGCGCGTCCATCCGCAGTGAGATGGGCGCAACGCCGCACCGCCTCGTCCCAGGATGCATGCCGTTCCCCCCAACCCGCACCCTCCGGCGCCCAAACCAGCCGCACGCCGTTTCCTTCCACCAGACGGGCGCCGTAGTTGCCGTCATCCAGTCGCGTCATGGCGCGGTACCCCGGCACTGCCCCTGTGACAAGCGCCGTCAGCGCCGGGAGGATGAGGACCGCTCGCCATGCCCAGCGGCGCGGCTCGGGCCGGCCGAACTGGAACAGCGCGCCCAGTGCGGCGAGTGGCAAAGCGATGAGCGTCACCCCAGTGCCCTCGCCGAAGAAGAGGCCCACCGCGACGGCAAGCACGAAGAACAGGGGCAATGCGGCGCGGGGCCAGCGCAGCGCAAGCGCGACTGGAAGGAGAAGCACCAGCGAGGGGCTCAGATACTGTATGAAGGTGAGGCCGAGGTTGAGCCAGAGGCTGCGATGATACCAGCCCTCATGAAACGCTTCGGCAGCGCCCCAGAACGCCCAAAAGGAAATGACGATGGTCGACAGTACGACGGCCGTCCAGCCCGCCCACAACCGGAGGCGATCAATGGTCACAATCGTCACTATATGCCGATCGCCGTTGACATAGGGGCATTGACTGCCTCGAATCACCATCGAAGCGCAGAGAAAACGCCAGGGCAAGTCTTCGCCTACTCGCGCAGGCAGCATGTACCGCTGTATGTGTCGGGCATAGAGCAGCACCACAGCGTTTACCTGGACTTAGGCTCGCCGTCTGCGGTCACTCCCTCGAAAGTGGACTGACCGTACATTTGCCCCAGATCTCGTACCGTTTGGTCCACGTGTCCCGGTAGGCCGTCTTTCGTCCATCAGGGAAGCCTGCGACCGAAAACGATTCCTAAACCCTGGGCGACAAGGCAGGAGCCAGCCGGCACAGGTGAGCCCACTGTTCCAGGTCCACTTTCCGAAATGAGACTCTCCAGGCGGACCGCCTTGGGTTTTAGACTTGCGCAATGACACACTATGATCGTCTACAATTGTTGGTAATCTGGGCATATGGCAAAGCCGACCGATCTCGTCCAAGGCACTCTCAATCTCTTGATCCTCAAGACCATCTCGCTCGAACCTAAACACGGCTGGGCCATCGCCAAGCGCATCCAACAGGTTTCACAAGAAGCTCTCCAGGTCCAGCAGGGGTCCCTGTACCCGGCGCTACACCGTCTGGAACAGCAGGCCTGGATCAAGGCCGAGTGGCGCCCGACTGAGACCGGGCGAATGGCAAAGTTCTACTCGCTTACACGTTCGGGACGGAAGCAATTGGAAAGGGAATTGGCAAACTGGGCTCGGCTGTCGACGGCCGTCAACATAGTGGTCCAGGAGGCTTAGCAATGCGGATGCTAGACAAAGCCCGTTTGCGGCTTCGGTCTCTGTTCCGCCGTCCGAATGTCGACTTCGAGCTCGAAGCCGAATTTCGTTTCCACCTGGATCAGCTCATTGAAGAGAACATTGCATCCGGTATGCCGCCCGAGGAGGCCCGCCGGGCTGCGCAGCGCATGGTCGGAGGCATCGCGCAATACAAGGAGGAGTGCCGCGATATGCGCCGCGTTAACTTTATCGAGGATCTTGTACAAGACGTACGTTACACGATTCGGTCTTTAGCGAAGAGTCCTGGGTTCACAGCAGTTGTCGTCGCAACGCTGGCGCTTGGGATTGGAGCAAACACCGCCATCTTCACGATTGTGCATGGAGTGCTGCTGCGACCGCTCGACTATCCAAAATCCGATCAGCTGATGTATCTGACCGCAGAATCTCCGGCCATTGGGGGCACCCGAAATGCGCTCTCTGCGCCAGAGTACACGGAGTTCCGCCAGATGAACCAGTCGTTCGCGGCGGTTGGCGCTTATTCGACCGGAGGCGCGGCGTACACAACCGGCGAGGTCAACCTCACGGCCGGGGATCGACCTCTGCGGGTACGCTCGATCTCCGTCGATGCACATTTGATCAAGGCGCTCAGCATTCAGCCGGAGCAGGGACGGTTCTTCAGTGACGAAGAAACCGCGCGTTGGACCGGGACGCTACCGCCACCGATCGCAATTCTCTCGCACGAATTGTGGCGAACAGCATTTGGAGGACGACCGCTCGTTGGACAGAAGGTGGACATCGAGGGCCGCCCGCACGAAATCGTTGGCATTATGCCGCCCGGGGCCGACGTCATGGATAACCACACCCAGGTTTGGTTGCCCCTCTGGCTACACCCGAATATGGCTCGGCAACGCGGGGTCCACGTCCTATACGTCATT
>DATMXS010000316.1:0-3795 GCA_035561355.1 Bryobacteraceae bacterium
CGTGCGGAACTGGCGAAGGCGAGCGAAGAGGCGGAGCGTTGCCGCGCCGGACTCGCGCAAGTCGAGCAATACGAGAAGACCGCGGCGAAGGAGCGCAGCCGGCACATCGGGCTGCTGGCTGAGTTGCGCAACATCGATATCGATCTGATCAAAGCCGATGAGGACGCAGGCCGCGTCACGGCGCTGCACGCGAAACGGGTGCTGGCGGACAGCCGCAGGAAGCTTGCCGATGCCGAGTACCGCCGCATCGCGGATGTGATCCGCCGTATCGGCATCGCGAACGAGAGTAAGCGAAAGCTTGCGAAGATCCGGCCCGAACTGACCGCGGCTGTGGATGCGGCCCGCGCCGGCCTCGAAGCCGCAAAAGAGAACGCTGCCGCGGCACTCGTCCGGCTGAACGCTGCCGCAGCGCCCGATCCGCAGTTCGATGCGCTGTGCCGGATGGCCGACGAAGCCGCCGAATTCAATGCCGCTACGGCGGAGTTGGACGCGCTCCGAAAGAAGATCGGGCGGATAGCGGAATTGCAGCAGCTCAGGGGCGGTGTGGATGGTGAGATCGCCGCTCTGAACGCGCCCGATCGCGAGACCTGGAAAAGCATTCAGGCCGCGGCCGGGGAACAGGAAAAGGCGCGGGTGCGGTTGGACGCCCTTGCGCTGCGAGTCGTCGTGACCGCCGAAATCGGTCTCGAATTCGAGGTAGAGATCGGCGCACCGGCGGGCCGCGTAAGTGTGGGGCCAGGAGGCGAAGTTGACCTGCGCAGCGAAGGCGAAGTGCGCTTTCGGATGCCGGGCACGGCTGCGTTTCGCATCTCCGGTCCCGCGGGCGACGCGGCGGTTTGGCGCAAGCGGCTTGCTTCTGCGGGGGAGCAGCTTGCGGCGCTAACCGCCGCGTTTCGTACGGACCAGCCGACCGAACTCGCGCGCCGTGTGGAAACACTCGGCGTGCTGGACTCGAAGCGCATCAGGCTGGAAGCGGATCTTGCGGCGCTGCTCAACGGGGCGGCGCCGGACGTCCTGGCGTCCCATGCGGAAGAATTGGCCCGGCGAAGGCGCGGGTTGTGCGGCGAATTCCCTGAGTGGGAAGCCAACCCTCCCGATGCGGCCGCGTTGAAGGCGGCACGTGAAGCCCGGCGCTCCGAACGCGATGGAGCCGCCCGCGTGGCACGCCAGGCTTGGCAGACGACCGAGGCGCAACGCAGTGCGGCTGAACTCGCATTTTCGAAAGCCACTGCGGCGCTCGACCGCAATCGCGATGACAGTGAGAAGGCCGAAGCCGAACTTGCACTGCTGATGGCGGACGGAAAGCCGGCCGAGGAGCGGGAGCAGGATCTGATGCGGCGCCGCCGCGAGTGCGAGAGTGCGGAGAGCGATTTGGCGGAAGTCGAGCGGGAACTCGCGTTATTGCCTGCCGACGCGGTGGAGCGGGCCGCCGTTCTGCGCCGTCGCTGCGGAGAACTCCAGGAGGAGACGGGACGCGCCGAACGCGCTTTCGGCGACGCCGAAGCGGGAGCTCGCGCCCTCTTGGCGCACGGGCCATATGAAGTGCTGTCCGGTGCTGAGGAGCGAGTGGCCGAACTCGAGCGGAGGTGCGCCGCCGACCAATTTCGGCTGGATTCGATTCGCATTCTGTGGGAGACACTGGACGCAGCCAAGGCGCGAGCCCTCGCGGGTCTCGCGGAACCGGTGGCGCTCGCCGCGACCGAGATTCTCACGCGCATCGCGGGCCGCGCGTTTGCGGAGGTCCAGTTGGGAGAGGGGCTCGGACCCGGCGCCGTTCTGCCGGGAGGCGGGGACGGTAAGTGCGGAATCGGCGAACTGTCCGGCGGCGAACAGGAGCAAGTGTACCTGGCAACGCGCCTCGCCCTGGCCGACGTCCTTACGCGCGACGAGCCGCACACTGTCGTCCTCGACGACGTGCTGCTCAATACCGATGACGACCGCCTCGGACGCATTCTCGAACTGATCGAGGAGCGCGCCGCACGCATGAATTTCCTGATCCTGACCTGCCACCCGGAGCGGTATTCGGCCCTCTCGCGCGCGACCCAGATCACGCTCGAGAACTTCGAGGTCCGCGCGTAGTTTGAACGAATGCGAGGGTCCCGCCGTGACTCAGGCCAACCGCGCACCGGCGGGGCCGCTTAGGCTTAGCGGTCACCATTGCCGGGGAAACCGCGGCGATGACGCAACACACGGTGCGACATTCTCAGTGCTGCCGTAAGTGCTGCTCAAATACGCTAATCGCTCGAACGAGCCACTGCTCCTGTGCTGCGGTGTGCGCAGCCCACGAAGCCGCATCCGATCCATCAAAGCGCCTTGCAAGCTCCGTTAAGAGCCGGGCAGTCGCAGCCCGCGTCGCTACGGCCTTTTCTGCGTTGTGATGGAGTGTACGCGATGCCTCAGCATACTCCGCAACGGCTTTCAGAACCGCGTACTGCTGACGCAGACTGAGTAACTGCCGTTGCCGTGAACTCCTGCAGACGCGGAACGTGTTCTGGGCTGCCCGCCGTTGACCGGTTCGCGAAGAGTGCTGGTGGTGTCACTGTCGTGCTCGGGGAGACTCTCGACACGTCCTCGCGCACGAGCTCACGCCTCACGGCGCCTCGTACTCGACCAGGCGGAGTCCGGTGATCTCGAAATCCCTCCGGATATGCGCCACCGGCTCAAGCGCGACCACGCCAACCAGCCGAACCCGATCGAACGCCGGACTGGGGATTTGTGCGTTCCGCATCGACTGGGTTACCGGGGTCAGATTGGGGTCGGCCGGGAAAGGCGAATAGGAAACGGGTCGGGAATAGGACACCCTGTGAAACACCATCGGCAGTGCGCCGAGAACAAAGGGCGTGCCGAAAAAATCGAACGTCACGAGATCCGGTCGGGACCTAAATGCAGAGCGGCAATTGAGAACGATGCCTCTCCGCATTCGTGTAGCCGAACAGAGTCCCACTCCCGGGGTCGGGAGAGGATCCGGCCGGTCTCGAATGGGAAGGACGGCGCGACGCGGATTCCCGTACATCGTCAGGTATACTGAACCGCGAATCCGCACGGAATGGTTCTTGACCTTGTGGTAGAAGCCAGGATCGACGCTGGCGTGAAACGAGGTGAGGTCACCTGTGGACCGCACGTGGCTCCACGGCTGTTGGTCGGCGCGCCAGACGTCGCCGTCAGGTCCGTCAATGGTCGC
This sequence comes from Bryobacteraceae bacterium, assembly GCA_035561355.1. Taxonomy (GTDB): domain Bacteria; phylum Acidobacteriota; class Terriglobia; order Bryobacterales; family Bryobacteraceae; genus DATMXS01. Next base: position 3,182 of record DATMXS010000316.1, read on the forward strand.
TACGACATCGCTGAGACAAGGAAACTAGTGGTGGAGCGCGCAAAGACTGTTCTACTTGCCGCGGCAGGGCGTCAGGATCTCGAGATCGCTGCCGAACTGCGGACCAGCAGTCAGAAGGCCGCCCGCTGGCGCAAGCGTTTCCTTCGCTGAACGCGCTGAATGGGAAACACCCAGGGGCTGAAGCCCACCCCTTTTACGCGACGTTCGGCACGAGTAAACTCATGCCCTGATACAGGTAGCGTCCGTCGCAGATCTCCAGAAACGCGCGCCGTTCCGATTCCGTCATGGCGCCATCGCCCTTCCAATCCGATGCCGATCACCGTTCGGAACTACAGGCGTAAAACTGATCGCCATCAGTTCGGGACGCTGGTCGCCATCCCTCGGATATGCGCCTCCGGCCCAAGCGCGACCACGCCAACGAGCCGAACCCGATCGAACGCCGGACTGGGGATTTGCTCAAATGTGCGTGGCGGAGGTGCGGCGGGCGCAATCCGGGTGGTACGGACCGGGTTGGCCCGTCCGCCCGTGCAGTGCCGCGCCATTGCATCCACCCATCGAGGATCTGGCCCGCGCCGGCGGCTATTCGGGTTGCTTGCGGCGGCGGATGATAATCA
>DATMXS010000317.1:0-13399 GCA_035561355.1 Bryobacteraceae bacterium
CTCAACTCCTCCCGCCTGCTGCCTCTACAATGGAAGCTTGGTCGTCCGGGTCTTCAAAGCATTTGAACATCGCGACTTCCGGCTCATGTGGGCCGGCGCCTGCACGTCCAGCATCGGCACTTGGATGCAGAAGCTGGCGCAGAGTTGGCTCGTGTTCGAGCTGTCTAAATCGCCGTTTCTGCTCGGTCTGGACGCGTTTCTCGGGGAAATTCCCATCCTGCTGTTCTCTTTATTGGGCGGAGCGGTGGCCGACCGGCGCGATCGGCGGCACATCCTCCTCGTCTCCCAGGTCGTGCAGATGAGCTGCGCCTTCTTTCTCGCGTTCCTCATCGCTACTGGCGCCGTGCAGGTGTGGCACATCCTGGGCCTGTCATTCGTGGTCGGGCTGGCCCAGGCGTTCGGCGGGCCGGCGTACCAGGCGCTTATCCCTTCGCTCGTGCGCGGAGAGGACCTGGCGAACGCCATCGCGCTCAATTCCATACAGTTCAACCTGGCGCGCGTGATCGGCCCGGTACTGGGCGGCCTTGCGCTCGCGAACTTGGGAGCCGCGTGGTGCTTCGCGTTGAACGGCGTATCCTTTGTGGCCGTAATGGTGACGCTGCTCCTGCTCAAGGTGCGATACGTCCCCGGCTACACCACTGAAACGCTGGTTGACTCGATGAAGGAAGGGCTGAAATTTGTCCGCTCGCACGAGGCGATGCCGGCGCTGATCGTGCTTGCGTTAGTCATGACGATGCTGGGTGTTCCGCTCGGGGTCTTTCTGCCCGTGTTCGCGGCGAATGTGTTTCACCAGGGTGCGAACACCTACACTCTGCTGCTCTCCACTCTTGGCTGTGGCTCCATCGCAGGCGCGCTGGCAGTGGCCGGCCTCAGCCATCGTGTGCCACGCGGACGCGCCGCGCTCCTCGCGCTGGTGGCGCTCGGGGCCGCGATGGCCGGCTTCTCACTCTCGAAGGCGCTGCCCCTGAGCCTGGTGCTGTTGTTCTTGTCCGGCGCGTTCACGGTGGCCTGCTTCTCCCTGGTCAGCTCGCTGGTGCAGGAGACGACGTCTGACGCCATGCGCGGGCGCGTGATGAGCGTCTATAACGTCGCGTTTCGCGGAGGCATGCCGATTGGCAGCCTGATCACGGGCGCACTCATACCCCGTATGACTGCGCCGCTCGCGCTCGCGGTGAATGGCGTGCTCCTCTCGATCCTCGGCATCCTGTATCTCACAAAGCAGCGCGGCGTCGTGCGCCTGGGCTTCCAGACGACCGCTGCTAGAATTGTTGAAGAGAGATGAAAATCTGGGCTGCTGTCTTCTTCACGGCCGCCGCGCTGGCTGCCGATCCTGTTGTGGATGCGCGTGACCGCCAGGACCGCGCGACAATCGAACGCATCGCGCGCGAAGCAGCGGCCGCCGCGTCCAAATCGCCGAAGGACGCCAGGGCGCAGCACCGTCTCGCCGAGGCGCAATCTTACCTCGCTGAGGTTACTCTCGAACTGCGGGATAAGAACGCCGCACGCGCCGCAGCGGAGGCCGGTATCGAGGCCGCCGAACGGGCCGTCTCGCTTGCACCCGGCGTGGCGGAGTATCATCGCATTCTCGGGACACTATGCGGGCAGGTGATCCCGGCGCAGGTCCTGCTCGCGCTGAAGTACGGAAAATGCGCGCGCGGCTCCATCGACAAAGCGTTGGAGCTGGATCCGAAGTCGTCGAAGGCATGGTTGAGCCGCGGGGTAGGGAATTACTACCTGCCGCCGGCATTTGGCGGCGGGGTCGAACTGGCGCTCAAGGACTTTGATAAAGCCATCCAACTCGATCCTGAGTCGGCCGAGGCGCATCTGTGGAACGGCATAGCACTGAGAAAAGCCCGGCGGAATGCGGACGCGCGCAAGGAGATCGCGAAATCACTCGAACTGAATCCCAGGCGGGTTTGGGCGAAACAGCAACTCGAGAAGACACCCGCCCAATAGCGCTCCGCAGCCTCGCGCTCGCAGCAGTCGTCGCACTGCTTGCGGCCCTGAGCATTGCCTTCTTTCCCGGTCACAGCCTGCTTGCCTCGGACACGCAGATTTATCTGCCCATCCTGGAGCATCTGCGCGACCCTTCCGTCCTGGCCGGGGATCCCGTTGCGCAGCGTCCACACGTTTCTTTCACTGTCTATGACGAAGTGGCTCTCGCGCTTCGCGGCGCGGGCATCGACTTTGAAACCGCGCTGCTGGCGCAACAGTTCGTGTTCCGCGCGCTCGGCATTCTCGGTGTCTGGCTGGTCGCGTCGTCGATGGGGCTCGGGTTCGGCATGGCTACGGTGACGGCGGCGGTGTTTTCGCTCGGCGCTGTGATCGGCGGGCCCACGGTGTTGACCGTCGAGTATGAGCCGGTGCCGCGCGGGTTTGCGATCCCGCTGCTGGTGCTCGCGATGGGCTGCGCCGCGCATGGGCGCGACCTTCTCGCCGGCGCCGCCGCCTCAGTCGCATTCCTGTACCATCCGCCCTCGGCCGTAACGTTCTGGGGAGTCTACTTCCTGCTCTCGCTCTGGCCGTCGAGCGTAAAGGTGATGAGCCGGCGCGTGCTCGGCCTGGCTCCGCTGCTCGCGGGCGTGCTGGTGATGCTGGTTCTATCGCGCATGCAGGGCGGCGTTAGCGAGGTGCAGCCCTTTTTCGGACGAATCGATCCTGAACTCGAGCGGCTCCAGCGCCTGCGAGGCTCCTACAACTGGATCTCGACCTGGGGTGCGATGTGGGCGCCGCAATATGTGTTCCTCTGGGCCGCGTCGCTGTTCGCGTACTGGCGTGTGCGCCGCGATGCCGTCCAGGACCTCCGCTTCTTCCTGATCGGGCTGCCCGCGCTCGGCATCGCGAGCATGCCGCTATCCTGGCTCCTGCTCGAAAAACTCAAGTGGGTGGTTGCGCCGCAAGTGCAACCTGCACGAGCGCTGCTGTTCGTGACGCTCATTGCCGGCGTGCTCGCGTGCGTCGTGGGGGCGAAGACCGCGGCGAAGGGCAGGTGGTGGGAGGCGGGGTTGTGGTTCGTGCTGGCCTACGCGATCCCCACGCAGTCACGATTGTTCGATGTCATCGAGTCTCCGGGCGCTATCGCCCTGGTAGTGGGATTGGCCGCGCTCGCGACTTTCGCGGCATGGGCGGAAGCGCGGAAGCTTCATTGGGCGATGGCGGGCGCTGCCGCAGCCGCGCTGCTCCCGTTCCTGCTCGTGCCGCTGCTGCCTGAGGCTCCGCGCGCGCCGAATCCCCACACGCCCGAGCTTGACGCGCTCTCGCGGTGGGCGCGCGAATCGACGCCCGTGGATTCGATGTTCCTGTTCCCCGATGCCGGTAAGACGCTCGCTCCCGGCATCTTCCGCGCCCGCGCGCTTCGCGCCGTATACGTCGATTGGAAAGGCGGCGGCCAGGTCAACTTCCTTCGCCGCTTCGCGCAGGAGTGGTGGGAACGATGGCAGCGCACGGGCGCCGGCCGGTTCAAGCCGTGGCACGTCCCCGCGTATGGCCGCTGGGGCATCGACTATTTCGTGCTGAAGCGGGGAGTCCTCGTACCCGGCTTCACGCCTGTGTACGCAAACGGTGGCTACGCAGTCTACGCCACCACTGCTCCAGGGAACCTGATGGCACCTTAGTACGTCCGCAAAGATATGAAGCGCTTCCTCTTCTCGTTCCTGCTCGCGGCGCCGCTCGCGTTTCCCCAGTTGCTGACCTGGGGCGTCAAGGCCGGCGTGCCGTTCACGGACGCCTTCAAGACCGCCCAGACCGGGGATCTCGGCTACGTCAGCGACACCCGGCGGTACACCTTCGGCGGCACAGCCGAGGTCAACTTGCCCTTCGGACTCGGGGTCGAACTCGATCTGCTCTATCGCCGGCTCAACTACGAAGCCCAGGGGACTGCGGGAGGGGAGGCCGTCCGTCGCAGCGTCACCGCGAATGCGTGGGACTTCCCGCTGCTGCTTAAATGGAAGGCCGGCATTCGCCCGCTGCAGCCCTTCTTCACAGTCGGCCCGACGTTCCGGGGGCTCACGAATCTCAGCCAGGCCGGCACCTTCTTCAACAGCGATCGCGGCGATGACCCGATCGAGCTCGAACGGAAGGGGAACACCGGCTTAACAGTGGGCATCGGCGCGCGCCTCGGGAACCAGATAGCGCTCTCTCCGGAGGTTCGTTATACGCGGTGGGGGTGGGACAACTTCCGCGACCCGTTCAGCCTGCTCAGATCGAACCGTGACCAGGTGGAGTTTCTGGTTGGAGTGACGTTTTAGAGGAAGCTTTCAGCCGTAGGCTCAGCTTCCCAGGAAGCTGTCCACTTCACCGCGCGTGGGTATCGAAGCCTGCGCGCCCGCGCGCGTCACCGAGATTGCGGCCGCCGCGCTGGCGAAGCGCAACGCCTGTTCCACAGGCATCGCCTCGGCCAGTGCGACGGCGAGTCCGGCATTGAAGACGTCGCCCGCCGCTGTGGAATCGATCACGCTCACCGCGAACGCCGGAACGTGGATGCGCCGTTCGCCGTCGTCGAACAGGCAGCCCTGATCGCCCATCTTCAACACCACGGTACCCGCGCCACGCTCTCTCAGCGCACGCGTGAGGCGGGGGGCGTCGCTCAACGCCACTCGTGTGGCCGGCTCGCCCAACAGGAGCAGAGCTTCGCACTCATTGGGCGTCAGGATGTCCGCAAGCGACAGGATGTCCTTCGCCAGCGGCTGCGCGGGGGCGGGGTCAAGAATGTTCCGCGCGCCTTCTTCGCGTGCGAGCGACATCGCGCGGCGAACCGTTTCGAGCGGGGTCTCCAGTTGAAAAAGGACGAACGCTGCGCCGGCCATTGACGGCCGGAGCGATTCCACGTCGTCCGGGGCAAACTCGAGATTCGCGCCCGACGCCACCACAATCGAATTCTGGCCCGCCTGGTCCACCCAGATCAGAGCGACGCCCGTGGGCTGCGCATCCGTGCCGCACACTGCGCTCACATCCACGCCTGCCGCGGAGAGGCTCGCCTTGAGCTGACCGGCGAAAACGTCGTTGCCCACGCGCCCGGCCATCCTCGCGGCCACATGGCCACCGCCGAGCTTCCCCGCAGCGCAGGCCTGGTTAGCGCCCTTTCCGCCCGGGATCATCTGGAAACCGCCGCCTAGCACGGTCTCGCCAGGCGCGGGAAGATGCGGCACGCGCGCCACGAAATCCATGTTGAGGCTGCCGGCGACGACAACGGTCGGGATCATCGGGTCAGTTCGATGCCGAGTTTCTTGAGTTCCTCGGCATAGTAACGTCGGTACAGGATGTCGTACTCCTCGGTGCCTTCGGTGATCTCGCGCTTCTGCGACTTGATTTTCAGGCGCGCCGCGCGTTCCACCTTATCCTCGAGCTGGAGCAGGGTTGTGATCTCCCGCACTAGTTCGAGCCGCACTTCATTGGGCTGCTTCTTCAGCCTGACTTCGCGCGATTTGCGGAGCATCGACACGATCTTGTGGGACATGTCGTTGATCTTGTCGCGCGAGAGCTTCATGGAGTCTCCCGTATCGCGGCCTGCTGCGCGGATAACCTTGCGCTGCGTGATCAGGGTGTTCTTGATGCGGCGGAACATCTCCTGATAGCTCACGCCTTCCTTGCGCATGTATTCCTGGTATTGATCCAGGATGTCGCGCACCTCATCATTTAAACGGTCCTCCACCGCGAGTTCATCCACGATGACCGTGGCGATCTCTTCGGCGACGACCTGAGGTTGGGCCGTCTCGATCATGCCAGGGGACATGTGCTTCACAAGCTGGCGGGAGAGGTAGGCGACAAATTCCTTCGCAAGTAGCATTAACTCGTTAAGTCAGTGTATCAGAACAGCGGAACGCGCAAATGGCGGGAACCCGGCGTGACCGCATTCGCGGCGCTTTGAAGGCGGTGATTTACCTGTTCTCCCCGGTGTGGTGCTGGAGGAAGTCGTCGTCAACGGCTTTGCGGCCTGGGAAGCCCTCATCCATGCTGTGCCAGAACTCGATGCGGGGCTCACCCGATTTCCAGCAGAGGTAGACTTCCTGGCCGCGGTACAGCGTCGGGAAGTCCACCAGGCCTTCGTCCAGGTCCTTTACGATACAGCCGTGACGCTGGACTGACTCCACGATATCCTGAAGCCTCGGCGTGAGTGATTGCGCGCGATTGCGGGCGGAGGCGACGGCTTCGGCGCGGACTACCGCCCCGCCGGCCATCATGATTCGGGTGGTCTCCGCGCGTACTTCTGCGGCTGCCTCATCGAGCAGCGCTTTGAGGGAGACCGCCTGCCGCATCGCTTCCTGCACCACGGGCAAGAGCCCCTCTGCCTGCTCCCGGGTGAAGTATCGCGGCATGAGGAGCTTAAATCCCCGACACCTGAACTGACAGCGTGCGGCTACGGGGGCCGCCGAACTCAGCCCTGTGGAACACACTGGAAATACCTGTAGCGCTCATAGTGGACCCGCCCGATTGGATGCGCCAACCCCTCTCGATGGCTCCAATTATAAGTGGCGCCTTCGCCACGCGCACCGCAGCCGCCTATTTCGCGCCCGTGTTCAACCAGATGTTCAGGTTCGGGGTTTCGTAGTTGTAGGGCTTGCCGAAGATGTCGAGATCGCCGTCGCCGTCAAGGTCGGCGATTTTCGATTCGTGATTGTCGAAACCGGTGGCCACCACAGTCTCCTTGAATCCGCCCTTCCCGTCTCCGAACAGAAGCCACGTCTTCGAATCCGGGTTACCACCGCTCAGCCGCATCTCCGCGCAGAAAATATCGATGTGGCCGTCGCCGTTGAAATCTACCAGTGAGAGCGAGTGCCCGTTGTCCACCGCGTCGAGAATTCGCCGCGCCGTCCAGCGCCCCTTTACCCATTCGTACAGCATCATCGGTCCGACTCCATCGCCGACGACGAGCAGGATCTCCGGCCGTCCGCCCTCGATCAACTGCGCCGCTGCCGCGCGCGAGAACGTGTAGCCCGGGTCCACCGGGTTTGCCAGGAACTTGTCGCCGCCCTGGTGCTTGAACCACATGCCTCCGCCGACGATGTCCACCTTACCGTCGCCATCGATATCGGCCGCGGACAGCCCCTCGTGCTCGTTGACGGACTTGAAGCCCGGAGGTGTGAATCGCTGCTCGGGTTCGCTGTCTTTCGAGTAGGCGTAAACCTCGATCCGCGGCCATTCGCCTTCGGTCCGCGGATTCGACGGCGGGTGCGCCAGGAAAAGCTTCTGGTCGCCCTGATTCCAGAACACGAGGTCAGGCTTGCCGTCGCCGTCGAAATCGCCCCACATGAGGTCATGGTGCTTGCGTCCGCCGGAGGCTTTGATTGCGCGACGCGTCCAGCGTGGCGCGTCGAAGTTCGGCTTGGGGTTTTCCCACCACCAAACCTCGTTGCTTCGTCCTTCGCCGCCCGCGAGGAAGTCGAGATCGCCATCGCCGTCCACATCGGCGAAAGTCGCGCCGGCTTCGATTCGAACCATCTCGGGATCGAGTACGTACCGCTTCCAGCCGTCTTTGCTGCGCTGGAACCACACCACGCCCGGGGTGGCAGTCCGCTCGGTGATGACGAAGTCGTTCGTGCCGTCGCCATCGATGTCGAAAACGGCGTTCCCGGTCTGTTGTTTGCCGGGCATCGGAACGGAGATGTCGCCATTCTTTACCGACAGATGTCGCCAACCCGGACTCGTCGTCTGAGCGAAAGCCGAGGCCGCAAGGAGCAGGACAGGAAGTACTCTGAGCATCATGGAGCAGTCATTTTACCGCTGAGGGGCAGGATCAAACGAGATCGGATCCGCGTTCTGCGCGCTCCGTGTCCGGCTGGCTGAAAGCTTTTCTCACGGTGAAAGTCCTTTAAACTGCCAGTAGAGGGCAGATGATTGAACCGGTTACGCCTGCTGCGGGAATTGGTAAGGCCGACTCGCGCGAGTGGGGATTTCAGAAGTGGGACCGCGACTTCCGCTTCCTGCTCGAGTGCTTCGAGTCCGTGCTCGAAAGCTCCGGCGAGGCGCGTCTCGCTGATGCGCTTTCCCGTGCGTTCTCAGGCGAGACCGTAGACGAGCCGCTTCCGCCCCGCGGAGCCCAAGCCTTCTCAATCGCGTTCCACATGCTCGGCATGGCGGAGGAAAATACCTCCAACCAGGTGCGCCGGCTCCGAGAAACGGCGAACGGGCCGGCGGCCGAGGTCGGCTCCTGGTCCTATTACTTCGCGAATCTGAAGCGGGACGGCTTTACTGAAGCCGATGTGCGCGCCGCGCTCCCGCGCGTGGGGGTTCAGCCGGTCCTTACGGCCCATCCTACGGAGGCGAAGCGCGCCACTGTGCTGGAGCACCACCGCGAACTGTATCTCATGCTCGTGGAGCGCGAGAACCCGCACTGGACGCCCATGGAGCAGGATGCCCTGCGCGCCCGTATCGAAGCCGGGGTCGAGCGCCTGTGGCGCACAGGGGAGATCTTCCTGGAGCGGCCCGACGTGGAGAGCGAAATTCAGAACACGCTGCACTATTTGCGCAATGTCTTCCCGGATGCCACCCAGCTTGTTGCCACGCGGTTCCGGCAGGCGTGGGAAAGAACTTTTCCCGGGACGACGCCGCCCGATGCCCCGCGCCTGACTTTCGGAAGCTGGGTGGGCGGCGATCGCGATGGGCACCCGTTCGTCAGCACAGAAGTCACGCGACACGCGCTGATGCGGCTCCGCGCGGCCGCGTTGGCCCTCCAGCGACGGCAGCTTGAGACGCTCGCCGCGCACCTGAGCCTGTCCGAGCAACTGCAATCTCCGCCGAAGGAATTGACGGCCAGGATTCGCGAGTATCAGGAGCTTTTGGGCGACGCGGCTCGAGACGCGGTCGCACGCAACCCGGCCGAGCCATGGCGGCAGTTCCTTAACCTGATGCTGGGGCGGCTGCCCGGAGACGGCGCCGGCGCTCCTCATGAATACCGGCGCGCCGAGGAACTGGACGCCGACCTCTTACTGCTGGCGCGCTCCCTGGAGGCCATCGGCGCGGGACGATTGGTGCGAGGCGACGTCGCCGAGGCGCGGCTGCTGGTACGCACCCACGGCTTCCACTCCGCGTCACTGGACATCCGCCAGAACAGCGCGTCACACGACCGTGCCGTCGCGCAGTTGCTCGGGATCGCGGGCCTCGGCGGGTCCGATTTCGCGGAATGGCCGGAGCGCCGCCGCTGCGAGCTGCTCGATCGCGAACTGGAATCGCCGCGCCCGTTCGCTGTGGTCACGGCGGCGCTGCCGGCCGATGCCGATGCCGCGGTTGGAGTCTTCCGCCTGGTGCGCGAGTATATCGAACGGCACGGCGCGGCCGGCATCGGCACGGTGATCGTCAGTATGACGCGCGGCGTGTCCGATCTTCTCAATGTCTACCTGCTGGCGCGCGAAGCGGGGCTTGTGGGCCGCGCGGACGAGGGCATCGTCTGCGACGTCGCCGTTACGCCGCTGTTTGAGACCATTGACGACCTGGAGCGCAGCGCGGACGTCCTCGCCGGCTTCCTCGCGCACCCGATGACGCGCCGGACGCTAGAGCACCTGCGCAAGCGCGATGGCCGTGCGAGGCCGCTTCAGGAAGTGATGGTCGGGTATAGCGACAGCAACAAGGACGGCGGCATGATTGCGAGCCTGTGGGCCTTGCGCAATGCACAGACCCGTATGGCACGCGTGGCGCGCGATGCCGGCGTCGAACTGCGCTTCTTCCACGGGCGGGGCGGCACCATCGGCCGCGGCGCCGGCCCCACTCATGTCTTTCTGCGCTCATTGCCGCCGGCCACGCTGGAAGGCGAGATGCGCGTTACCGAGCAAGGGGAGGTGATCTCGCAGAAGTACGCGAACCGGGTCACCGCGGCGGAGCACCTGGAACGGCTGCTGGCGGGAGTAACGCGGTGGACCGTGGCGCACGAGCGGGAGCCACTCGCGCCGCATCCTGCCGAATACGCGATTGAACGCGTCGCTGTCGAGAGCCGGCGGGCCTACCGTGAACTGATCGAGACGGAGGGCTTCGTCGAGTTCTTCTCCCAGGCAACGCCGATCGACGCCATCGAATCCAGCCGCATTGGCTCGCGCCCGCCTCGCCGCAGTGGGAAGCGGACTATCGCCGATCTCCGCGCGATCCCGTGGGTGTTCAGTTGGAGCCAGGCTCGGTTCAACTTGCCCGGATGGTATGGTGTCGGCAGCGGCTTCGAGCGAGTACGCGCCGCCGATCCTGCCGCGTGGGATCAGGTGCGCCGCGCCGCCGGCGAGTGGGACTTCCTGTCGTACCTCCTGCACAACGTTGAGACCAGCTTGACTTCCGCTCACCCTGCGCTGATGGAGGAGTACGCGAGCCTCGTCGAGAATAGCGCATTGCGCGAGCGCATTATGGCAGCCATTCGCGACGAGTACAGTTGCACGTCCCGCGTGATCGAAGAGTTGTTTGGCGGTTCCGTTACCGAGCGCCGCCCGCGGCTCATGAAGGCGATCGAAGTGCGCCGCGCCGCTCTGGTGCGCCTCCATCGCGAGCAGATCCGGCTGCTGCGAGATTGGCGGGCGTCAGGCAGCGCGGACGAGAAACTCACGCCACTGCTGGTAACCGTGAACGCAATTGCGGGAGCGCTGAAGACGACGGGGTGACTGGGCTTAGAGGCCGAACAACGCTCGGCCGCATCCGGCGCGAAACGAACCGAACGAGCCGCCGTCTTCCGCAGTCTTCTGCTCCCGCCTGGGTTGAGCAATCTGCCGCCCAAGAGCAGACGGCTCCTGTTTGTAAAAATCCGTTAACCTAGCAGAGGGGCAGTTATTCTTACCAAGCTTTACTCATCTACTCTGGCTCCGCACAGCGCGGCTGAGGAGTACACCAGCATCATCGGTCCGGCGTGGGGTGTGATCACGCACGGGCCAACTCTTGGGGCTCGATATGTTGGCGAAGGGAGGACGGAGTTCCTGGTCTGGGCGCCGGTGCCAGGCGAGGTGGAGTTGCACCTGATCTCGCCCCGCGAACGCTTCGTCCCGATGCAGGCCGGCCCACGCGGATATTGGAGCGCCTCGGTGGATTCGGTGGAGCCCGGAGCGCTGTATTTCATCCGGCTGAACCGCGAAGTTGACCGCCCGGACCCGGCTTCGAGGTTCCAACCGAAAGGCGTTCACGGGCCTTCGCAAGTGACGAATACCGATTTCGCGTGGGGCGACGAGACGTGGCGGGGCGTCCCGATCGAGGACTACATCCTCTACGAACTCCATATCGGCGCATTCACGCCGGAGGGGACCTTTGACGGCGCGATCCGCGGCCTGGACCGCCTGAGGGACCTGGGCGTGACTGCAATCGAGATCATGCCGGTAGCGCAGTTCCCCGGGCCTCGCAACTGGGGATACGACGGCGTGCTGCCGTTCGCGGTGCAAAACTCGTACGGTGGCCCGGAAGGGTTGAAGCGGTTGGTGCGGGCCTGCCACGAGCGCCGGTTGGCGGCCGTGTTGGACGTGGTTTACAACCACTTCGGCCCGGAGGGCAACTACCTGCGGGAGTTTGGGGCCTATTTCAGTTCGCGGTACCAGACGCCCTGGGGCGAGGCAGTGAATTTCGATGGCCCCGGGAGCGATGAGGTGCGGCGGTACTTCATCGAGAACGCCCTGTACTGGATCCAGGAGTTTCATCTGGATGCGCTTCGGCTCGACGCGGTACACGCAATTTATGACCGGTCCGCAAACCCGTTTTTGCGGCAACTCGCGGGGGCGGTGCAAGCCGTGTCGCGACACCTCGGCCGCAGCGTCTACGCCATCCCGGAGAGCGATCTGAACGACCCGCAGATGGTGGCGCCGCCGGAACTCGGCGGACACGGGTTCGACGCTCAGTGGAGCGATGATTTCCACCACGCCCTGCATGCCCTGCTGACGGGCGAGCAGACGGGCTACTACGCGGATTTTGGCGAAATCCACCACTTGGCAAAGGCGTACCGCGAGGGGTTTGTCTACACCGGGCAGTACTCGAAGGAGCGGGGACGGTCCCACGGGAATGACTCGGGCCGCATTCCGGCAAGCCGGCTGGTGGTGTTCTCCCAGAACCACGACCAGACGGGCAACCGCATGATGGGCGACCGCATGACCCATCTGGCGGACTTCGAGTCGCTGAAGATCGCCGCAGGCGCGGTGATCCTGTCACCTTTCTTGCCGCTGCTGTTTATGGGTGAAGAGTATGGGGAAGAGGCGCCGTTCCTGTATTTCGTGAGCCATTCGGATCCGGAGTTGATCGATGCCGTGCGGAAGGGGCGGCGGGATGAGTTCGCGAGCTTCGGGTGGCTGGAGGAGCCGCCCGATCCGCAATCGGAGCGGACATTTGAGCGCTCGCGACTCCACGACCGGCTGCACCGTGAAGGGCATCACAAGACGCTCTGGGAGTTTTACCGCGAACTGATCGCGCTGCGCCGGGAGCACCCCGCACTCGCTCTGCTCAGTAAGGATAACTTGAGCGCGGTGGCGTTCGAGAAGCGGCGGGCGCTGCTTGTGCGGCGGTGGAACGGTCCGGCCCAGGCTGTCCTCGCGTTTCACTTCGGGGATGGCGAGGTTTCGTTGACGCTGCCGGTTCCGGCGGGGTCATGGCGGAAGCTGGTCGCCTCGGGAGACAAGAGATGGCGTGGCGCGGGCGACGCCCCGGAGACGATCGAATCAGATGGCGAAGTGACGCTCGCGCTCGGGCAGAAGTCGTTCGCTGTGTATTCGTCCGACACGTCAGGAGGAAGGCGCTAGATTGCACAACTACCTTTGCATTCACGGGCACTTCTATCAGCCGCCGCGGGAGAACCCATGGTTGGAAGCGATCGAGCTTCAGGATTCGGCCTATCCCTATCACGACTGGAACGCGCGCGTCGATGCGGAGTGCTATGCCCCGAACTCGGCGTCGCGTATTCTTGACCCGGAAGGGCGCATTGCCCAGATCGTCAACAACTATTCGCAGATCAGCTTCAATTTCGGGCCGACGCTGCTGGCATGGATGCAGACGTTCTCGCCTGAAACCTACCGGCTGGTGCTGAACGCCGATCGCGAGAGCGTGGCGCGGTTTTCAGGACACGGGTCGGCCATCGCCCAATGCTATAACCACATGATCATGCCGCTGGCGAACCGGCGCGACAAGGTCACACAGGTGCGTTGGGGCATTAAAGATTTCATGCACCGGTTCAAGCGCCAGCCGCAAGGTATGTGGCTGCCGGAGACCGCGGTGGATTCCGAAACACTCGATATTCTGGCCGAGAACGGGATCAAGTACACCATACTGTCTCCGTATCAGGCGCGGCGCGTGCGCACGAAGCGGGGTGCATGGCGGGATGCGAGCGGGGGGCGCGTGGATCCCTCCGTTCCGTACAAGTGCCGGACACCGTCCCACCGTAAGATCGCGATCTTTTTCTATGACGGGCCGATCTCACGCGCCGTGGCGTTCGAACGGCTGCTCGACCGCGGTGAGTATCTTGCCG
>DATMXS010000318.1:0-3144 GCA_035561355.1 Bryobacteraceae bacterium
AAGGGTTCTCGAAGGATTAGCTCGGCGCCGTAGAGCCGCCCTCCTGGCCGAATGCACCGGGCTAACTCGCGGAAGATGGCTTCTCGCGCTGGATTTAGATTGAAGATCCCGTTGACCACGGCAACATCGATGACACCGTCATCGAGCGGGAGGCATTCAGCATCAGCCTGGCAGAAGAGGACGTTCGTCGTACCACTTGAACGCGCAGCGCAGCGCGCTCTTTCGAGCATGGTCCAACTGAAATCAAGCCCTAACACTCTTCCAAGGCCATCCATTCGGCGGGCCAGGAGAAGGGAGTCCAGGCCTGCTCCGCAGCCCATGTCCAACACCATGCCATGCTCGGGGAGTTCCACAAAGCATGGAACGTTCGAAACGCCCGCGAATGCGTCGAGTGCAGCAGGTGGAATGCGATCCAGCCACTCCGATGGGTATCCCAGACTCTCAGCAAACGCCCGACCGACCGGGAACGGATGCCGCGCTTCCGGCTGCTCGGCGGCAGACGAATATGCGGCCCGCACCTTGTCGCGCAGATCCTCTCGCTTCATCCACCTAATAGATTAACGCGCAGTTCGACTTCTGACATTTTCAGATACTTGAGGCCGGCATCGAGATAAGCGGCGCCCTCCGTGTCGATCAATCGGTTCAGGCCGAACCGATCGACGAACCTCTTGATCTCGCCGGGCGCCATGGGCTTCTTCGTCAAATCGACTAGCTGAATGGAAATGCGGCGCTCTTTGAAGAAACGCTCCGCGGCGCGTGTGGCCGGCAAGTTCTTCACGCCAAAGATCTGGACGTTCAACATGGGGCATCCACTCATATGCGCGGTCCGTATGCCGGCGGGAAATCTACGAAACCGGCGCTTTACCACAGAGACACAGAGAACACAGAGGGGCACAGAGAAGATAACCTTGGACTTCCTCTTATCGTTTTCCTCTGTGCCATCTCTGTGCCTCTGTGGCGAAACAATCTTCGGGGCGCGATGACTACGTTCAAGAACAAGCGCGGACCATTTCGATGAGCACTGCGCGCGCCCCGATCGAGTCCTTCACTTCGTGCGGGAACGCGATTCGGCGTCCATGCACACGGTCGCCGGTTTTCAGGCGGAGATGGAAACCCAGGCGGTCGATGGCGGTCATGGATGCTTCATCCGGCGTCTCGCCGGCATGGTGGCCCGCTATGCGGCGCAGTGCGTCGTCATGTGCTGGAAATCCCGGGCGCAACCCAGTGCCAAAGGATCAGGCGCCGCCGTGGCGTGCCGAAAGTCCATCGTGACACCCGTCAGAGTTCTTTGAGAATCTCCGCTTTCTTCCGCTCGTAATCTTCCTTCGTGAGCAGCCCCTTGTCGAATAGAGCTTTAAGCCGCGAGAGGCGTTCCTCCAGGGAGGAGGCCGACGAGGATGCCGGCGCGCTCCGGAGTCCTTCGGACACTTCGGCTGCGGACGTCTTTTTCGAGCGAAGCTCCGCCATGCGCAGGTCGTACTCACGGAGGCCGGTCTCGGCTTCGATCGCCCGGCGAGCGGCCGTGATCCCTTCCGAGATGATGTCGCTCGGCTTTGTGCGTGCAGCCTCGTCGAAGTGCTTGATGGCCTCTTCATAATTACGAGCGAGGAGAAGCCCGACCCCGACGTTGTACCAGGCGTGGGACACTGCGTTCGGTTTCGCTTTCGGATCGTTCCGGCACGCTTCGAGATTCTCGATCGAGCGCTGTAGCGCGCGTTTCTCGTCGCCCGTTTTGAGGATTGCCCATGCGTCCTTGAGCTTGCAGTCGCCGTCATCGTAGAAATTCAGTTCCGACCGTTCCGTCCAGGGGCCGAGCAAGCGGGACACCAACTCCGAAGCTGCGCCTATCGCTTTGTCCCGGACTTGCTCGGCAGCCGGGAACTCCGGGCGTCCGTCGGAGAGCGAGTTCTCCTCCGAAGGGCTGAACTCGAGAGTTTGCGCCGCGATGATGCGCCCGGTCGTGAGATCGACGGTCTGGACGGACCCGCGCAGCGCCACACTCGTCCTGGCCGTCTGGGTCTCGTGCTGCACACCGTTCTTGTCCACGCTCCTGTTCCGGACGCCGCGCTTCTGCTCGACATTGCATACGGGAACGCGGACGAACACCAACGCAGCCGCGCCGAGAATCCTGCCGAACTGCAGCGCACTGTTTGCATCGACGTTATCGCTGAGGCTGAGCCGATGTTCGGCGAGCGTCGCATCGAGGTTTTCCCGGTCGAGCACGTGCAGCCCCGCGCCAGTGAGCCGCTGCGTCACGCGGCCGACAATCTGGGCGGCGCACTCGCCTTCGGCGCGAGCGAAGGCAATGCGGTCGACGACGAGGTTCAAGTCGGGTGGATGGGCGATCGGAACCGGAATGTTCGGGTTCGCCATCCTCTCCCGCCACTGAGCTGAGACAGGCAGCACAAGCGCGACAAGGACGAAACACAAAAGGCGCATCTGCATAAAGTACTCCAGAAACGTGTCGTGTACCAAGCCGGATTTTCGCGCGCACCGAAAGCGAAGAAAATCTCGGATGTGACAGCGGCCTTAACCTAAGCTCTTGGCGCCAGCGCTGAGAGTGTGCCTCAACCCTTAGAAATTCGCTACAACTTCGGGCCTGTGCGCTTCACGTCCGCCAGCATTGCTTTCCAGCCGGCCTCATCGCGACCGATGCTGAGGCGATTGGCGGAACGGACCAGGGGCAGGCGGAGCAGCTTGGGATCTCGCTCGACGCGTTGCAGCAGTTCGGCTTCTGACATTTTCAGATACTTAAGGCCGGCATCGAGATAAGCGGCGCCCTCCGAGTCGATCAATTGATCCAGGCCGAACCGATCGATGAACCTTTTGATCTCGCCGGGCGCCATGGGCTTCTTCGTCAAATCGACCAGCTGAATGGAAATGCGGCGCTCTTTGAAGAAACGCTCCGCGGCGCGTGTGGCCGGCGAGTTCTTCACGCCAAAGATCTGGACGTTCAGCATGGGGCATCCACTGATATGCGCGGTCCGTATGCCGGCGGGAAATCTACGAAACCGGCGGCTTTACCACAGAGACACAGAGAACACAGAGGCGGCACAGAGAAGATAACGCCTTGGACTTCCTCTTATCGTTTTCCTCTGTGCATCCTCTGTGCCTCTGTGGCGAAACAATCTTCGACGCGCGATG
>DATMXS010000319.1:0-2112 GCA_035561355.1 Bryobacteraceae bacterium
TCTCAGTCTCCTATTGCTTTTCGTCTCCGCCGCGGCGGCGTTCGCCCAGGGCAGGAGCGACCTTTCGAAAGGATCGATTTCGGTCGAGGTTATTGACCCGTCCGGAGCGATCATTCAAAACGCAACCGTGATCATCGCCGGTCCCGCCGGCGAACAGAAGGCAACCACTGATCTGCGTGGCCAGGCGGTGTTCTTCAACCTGATTCCGGGCCGATACAAGGTCCGGGTCGAGCAGGCCGGCTTCCGCGCTTACGAAAGCGCGAACGTCCAGGTACAAGCCGGTCAGCGCGCTCCGATTAGCGCACAGATGGAGCCCGGCGCGGTCACCGAGACCGTTCAGGTGACCGACACGGCCGCCACCGTGGATACGACAACGACCACGACCGGCAGCAGCATCAACCAGGACACGTTCACCAACCTTCCGGTCGGCCGGAACGTGGTGAGCCTGTTCTCACTTTCGCCTGGCGTAGTTTCGAGCGGCGATCCGACATTGGGTGCATCGAACCCATCGATTTCCGGAGCAACCGGACTGGAGAATCAGTATGTGATCGATGGCATCAATGCGACCGATCAGGGCTACGGCGCGTTCGGCGTGTTTTCGAACGTGTACGGCTCCCTGGGCACAGGCGTTAACTTCGATTTCGTCCGCGAAGTACAAATCAAGACGGGCGGTTTTGAGGCGCAGTACGGGCAGGCATTGGGCGGTATCGTCAACATCGTCACGGCAAGCGGAACGAACGCGATTCACGGCGCCGTGTACGGCTACATGTCTCCCACGTGGGCCGAGGGCAGCTACCGCCAACCGAACGCGGGCGGCTTCGAAGGCTTCGCGCCGCGAATCAGCCAGCCGCAAACGGAAGTGCACTCGCGCAACAACAGAGATATCGGCTTCAACATCGGCGGTCCGTTCATCCATGACCGTTTGTTCTGGTATGGATCGTTCAACCCGAGTTGGAACGTTGTGGAGCGCATGGCGCCCCCGAATTTTGGCGCGCGCGCTTTTGGCTTTGTCGAAACGAAAACCCGTGCCTATAACTGGATCGGCAAGCTGAACTTCAACATCACTGACAACCACCACCTGGAAGGAACCGCGTTCGGCGATCCCTCACGCCAGCCCGTTTCGGTGCTGGGCGCCGGAGCAGGCGTCGGCCATTCGCTCCTCCGCGACGACCTGAACAACGCTTCGAGCACTGTTTATGGGAGCCGGAACTGGGGCGTGAAGTATAACGGGCTGCTGGGCGCGCGAACAGTGCTCGCGGCCACCTTCGGCTGGAACCGCACGTATTTCGAGGAGACGCCCGCGTTCAATCTCTTCTCCGTCCGTAATTACGGCAAGCCGAAGGTGAATGCAGCCTACACCTGGGAAGGCGGCGTGGACTACCTCGAGAACGCCGATGGCGACAACCGCCAGTATTCGGCGATGGTGACACAGAACGCGACCCTCTTCGGCGGTCACCAGATCGACCTCGGGTACATGTACAACGATGTGGACTACAACGCATGGCGCGGGTACTCGGGCCCGCAGTGGGCGCTACCGGACGCGGAGGGTGTGAGGCCGGAAGATGTCGGGAAACTCGTAACGGGCGGACGCTTCTATCTGTACCCCTCCCGAACCGCGACGCAGATGGGACTGCAGGGTGTCCCTGGCACGCAGACGTTCAACAACGTGTATCGTGTGGTCCGCGGCAATTTCTCGGATCCGGTCGTTGGGACAAACACCAAATACAACGCTGCGTTCGTGCAGGACGCCTGGCAGATAAACCGATACCTGACTGCGAAACTCGGTGTGCGGTGGGAACAGCAGAAGCTTTCAGGCACCGTCAATGAATACACGTTTGCCGGCAACTGGGCGCCGCGCCTCGGGTTCATCATTGACCCGACCGGTTCACGCAAGACCAAGATATTTGCGAATTGGGGTCGGTTCTTCGAGAAGATCCCGCAGGATCTGGCCCTACGTTCGATGTCGGAAGAAAGCGATTACCGCAATATCTACTCCCTCGGAATACCGCCGGCCGCCGGGAACCTTGTTCCCGGAACAGTCGGTACGCCGAGCGGGTTGACTCCGACCATCATCTACGGTGGTACGAAGAGCATGTACCAGGAGGAGATCGC
>DATMXS010000320.1:0-2840 GCA_035561355.1 Bryobacteraceae bacterium
CCGCCGGAGCTTCTCGAAAAGGCACAACGAGCCAGCGGTACGGGCATCACGCAGACGGTTCGTACCGGCCTGCAACTGGTTGCGGCGTCGCATGCCTACGCGCGGCTGCGCCAACTGCGGGGCAAGGTTCATTTCACGCGCACGTTGGCCGAGTTGAAGGCCGATCGATGATTGCGGTGGATACCAGCACCTGGATCGCATTCCTGCAAGGCGACAGCGGCGAGGACGCGGACCTGCTCGACAGGGCGCTCCAGGACCGGCAGGTGCTGATGGCGCCCCTTGTGCTCACCGAGATACTGAGTAATCCGAAGCTTCCTGCAGAGGTGTCGCAAACCCTCTCCGAGCTGCCGCTGATCGAGATCGAGGCCGGCTATTGGCAGCGCGCAGGTACGTTACGGGCGAAGGTGTTGGCAAAGCGTCGCAAGGCGCGCCTCGGTGATGCACTGATCGCTCAAAGCTGTATCGATCAAGGCGTTCCTCTTCTGACACGCGACCGGGATTTCCTTGCGTTCTCCGAAGCCGCCGGCCTCGATCTCGTCATTGGCTGCGCAGCGGACTGAACCGATCTCTTACACGTTCGTTTCCGCATGCATTCCGTCTGCCCGGACTCCCGGTTCGTTCTGTGAGGCCGTGCATTGCTCTGGGCCTACCCCACCGTTGCGTTAGCTGCTGGTGCGATGGTTGTGGTTGGGGTGGATCCCCTGAACCCGTAGTAGGCGATGAAAATGTAGCAGAGCACCGGGAGAATGAAGGCGTGCTGGATGCCGATGCGGTCGGCCAGGGCTCCCTGCATCACGGGGATGATTGCGCCTCCGACGATGGCGGCGATCAGCAGGCCGGAGCCTTTGCCGGTGAGCGGACCAAGACCGGCGATGCCGAGCGTGAAGATGCTGGGGAACATGATGGAGTTGAACAGGCCGACGAGGATGATGCTCCACAGCGCGAGCGAACCGAAGCCGAGCATCGAGGTGGTGACGAGCAGGCCGGCGGCTATGGCGGCAAATCCGAGAACCCTTCCCGTTCTCAGCTTTTGCAGGATGGCGGAGCCGATGAAGCGGCCGACCATCGCCGCGCCCCAATAGAACGACACATACACCGCGGCTTCCTTTTCGGACATTGCGCCGATATACGGCTGGCTGAAGTAATTCACCAGGAAACTGCCGATAGAGACTTCGGCTCCGACATAGACGAAGATTCCGGCCGCGCCGAGAATCAGGTGGCGCACCTTCCACACGCTCGTATCGGCGTGGATGCCGGAGTCGCGCTCGACGGACTTGATGTGCGGCAGCCGAAAGAGCCCGATGATCACGGCAAGCAGAAGCAGTGCGGCGGCGATCGCCAGGTAAGGCATCTTTACCGTGGAGGCCTCCTGGAGCCGGTAATTCAGCAGGACATCGGGCGCCATGCGCCGGGTTTCTTCGAGCGCCTTCGGCGCGCTGCTGAGAATCAGCAGGCTGCCGAAAAAGGGAGCGATGGTGGTTCCGAGCGAATTGAAGGCCTGGGTGAGATTCAGGCGGCTGGAGGCCGTCGCGGGCGGGCCGAGGACGGACACGTAAGGATTGGCGGAGACCTGTAAGAGCGTCATGCCGGCCGCCACAATGATGAGTGCGGTGAGGAAGAACGGGAATGAGGGCAGGCTCGCGGCCGGGAGGAACAGCAAAGCGCCGAGGGCCATGGTACACAGTCCAATCACCATCGTCCGTTTGTAACCGACCCAGTCAATCAGCTTGCCGGCGGGCATCGCGAATATGAAGTACCCGGAGAAGAACGCGAACTGCACCAGCATCACCTCGGCGTAGTTGAGATCAAAGATCGCCTTCAGGTGTGGGATCAGGATGTCATTGAGGCAGGTGATGAAGCCCCACATGAAGAAAAGGGTGGTGACCATCGCCATTGCGGCGTTGTTGCTGACGCCCGAGGCGGGCTTTCCGGCGGCGGGAGCAGCGGAAGAGATCGGCATGACACTCAATATTACCGGCTGGCGCCGGGAAGAATGCAGAAGGCAGAAGGCAGAAGGCAGAAAGACGGGAGGTCGGCCGCATCCTGTTGCCCTTTGTTCGGGGCGATGACTGTTTGCGTGGTTGGTGGCGTGGGCTGGCTTCTGCATTCTGCATTCTGCGTTCTTTCCGGCCGCTGCCACTCCCTTACGGTCGTGGCTCTGTTTGCGTGGTTGGTGGCGTGGGCTGGGTTCTGCATTCTGCTTTCTGCGTTCTTGCTTCAAAACAGCCTTTCGCTCCCGAACAGGGAGTATGCCGGCCTCTTCGCCCACCAGCAGGCGAGCGCCACCGCAAGCACCAGGTCGTCGTGATCGCGCTCGCGCCAGGGGGTGTACAGCTCGTTCATGGAGCCCGTCACGCGGACGCGCATCGACACCATCTCTTTGGCCAATTCCGCGGCGTACTCCATGTTCTTGGCCATGGTCAGTTCTCCGTGCTCGAGCATCAACTGGACGCCCGCGATCAGGTCGCGCTTGGGCACCTTCCAGACGCCGTCAAAGACGGCTTTCTCGCCGCCCGTGATCAGCACCGGCTTCAGCTCTCCCGGCATGCGCATGTTGCGGAACATCTCCATCACGGGTGCGCCCACTCCGGTGGCGTCGGCGACGACCGTCGGGGGGCTCAGGGGCTGCCTGGAGTTGAGTTGGTCAACGAGCGCACCCACGGTCTCCACCACCTCCGTGTACGGGGTCCCGAGCGGGAGCCGCCGGAGGAAGCGGATGGCATAGAGGGTTTCGGTCTTCATGCCGAGCCACACCGGGTCCCGGCCAATGTTGTAGACGCTGCGGTCGAGGACGGTGATGGCGGTATAGTCCTGGCGCTGGCCGAGGTCCACCCCCACCA
>DATMXS010000321.1:0-11693 GCA_035561355.1 Bryobacteraceae bacterium
GCGGAGACGACCTCCGGCAACAGAGCACGGAGACGCTTCTCGTAACGCGCATCATCGGTAGTGAGCCATAGCTCCGCCGTGGCTGAGATCTCGTCCGCCGGGAAGTCCCCGCCACGGCCCGGCGCATATGAGCCTGGGGCATAGACCGGCGCGTTCGTCTGCTCGTACTCCCAGAGTTTGCCAGCCGCGGCCAGACACTCTTCACCGAGAGCGGGTTTCTTCCCGCGCAGCACCCGGCTTGCCGCGGCGAGAGTCTGCGCCACCCGGTATTGCAGCCCCGTGTTCCGGTTGGTGAACGCCAATCGATCATCGCGCTTGACTGAACGGCCAACTTCTACTTGATCGGGCTTCAGGCTGCCATCGTATAGGAGGTTATCCGTGATGTTCACCGGATCGCCCGTGTGGTCGTACTGATCACCCGCGCCTTCAATAATCCCCGTAAAAATATGCCCCGCCGCACGGAAAGAAGCCAGCAAACCTTCCACGCCGTACTCAATCTGCTGAACCAGATCCTCTTCACCATCCGGAACGTGCAGCAGCACCTCTCGGTCGGAACGGCGGACCGTTGTCAGGTCCAAACCCGGGTGAAACTCCTCCTGGGCCAATGCCAGGGCCAACGTTGTACCGGCGATGCTGCCGACGGGCAGATCGTGGTCTCCGGCGTCGTGCCATCCGCCCCAATTCAGTCCCGGTATGTGCTCGTAGTCTGCGAATTGTGTCTCGCGCTTGCCCTGCTGATAGCCATCGAGGCCCATCCTGCCTTCGGGCGCTTGCAACGCATCATCCAAATGGCAGGCGCCGTGCCATGTGCGATTGCCCTCGCGTACCGCCACGTGGCACATCTGAACCGGCAGAAACACCTCCAAGGTCGGCCGCCAAGCCTGATCGTAGACCTGCCGGTCGATTCGGAAAGGCCCAGCGGTCTGTCCCCGAAACTCCAGCGTGTACACGCCCGGATCCACTACGTCACTAAAATCGAAGATGCCGTACTTGTAATAGAGGAACCTTCCCCAGAGTTGGGGCTTCTCGGCCTTAATCCGCTCTTTGTTGCCGTGGAGCGCAATCTTGAAAAGGCTCACCTCGTCCCGAAAGTCCTCCCGGGGATCCAGCTCCACCACCGCCCGCTTCGGCTGCCGAGGATGGTAACCCACTTGCGAGACGCTGATCATGGGCGCCCGCCGCCACTGCGGATCGATGGACGGCGTGATTTCGAGCTCGACTTCGGTCGCGGTCGATCCCGGTTCGATGGGCGCAACCACCGAAAACCATGCTGTACGCTGCCGACGGCCATCTTCCAGCCGCAGCTCGCCGTCGCGCCGTGCGAAGGTCACGCTCACCAGCGGATCTTCTCCAGCGATCCGTAAGATATTCCGCGAACGCGCGAGGACGGGCTCCCCGGTATATTGTCGAGGAAATACGCCCGTTGTCGAATGTCCTTGAAAGGACTTCTCGAAGTATGCCGGTGGGTAAATAAACATACGGAAGCCGGCTTCCTGGATCTTACTCCAGTCCAACGGCCCATCGAGTTTCAGCGTGACAAACATACGCCGGCCATCGGTGCGGCATATGATCTGGTAGCCCAGATTCAGTCCCCTCACTTCGCCGAAGACCGTGGCCGTGGATTGTTCGCGGTCCACGACCCGGCGCAATACGCCACCTGGAGAGCGACGACCGCCGGTACTGCCCTTGAGTGTAAGCAGCAGGCCTCCACTGTCGAGCAATCGTTCGCCTCTCTGTATCATCTGGAGGCCGCCCTGCATCCCGGAATTGTGATTATGGAAGACCAGAAAGGCGAATCCTGGTCCCTCGAAGTACTCCTTCTCCGTGAGCTTGATGTTCTCCGAGCCACCCCGCTGAGAAAGCGAGCCGGCGCCCTGGCCAGCCTGCTGGGCAACCCCGGGCGGCACAGCCAGCGCGGCCCCGGAAACCGATTGCAGAAACATTCGTCGTCGCATAGATTTCATCTCCAGTTCGGTGGATCCTTCTGTTCGCCTCTCCTGCCTGGCCAGAATAGGTTTTCAGAGCATAGGTCATTCTTCTGCTGTTCTGCCAATGTGGCTTGACGTCTTTCGAGAGTGATCGCGTCGTCAACACCCTTCGGGCGGCGACGTGCTATGGGCGTCTGAAAATCAGAACGGCGACGTCGCCGGGCATGACCCACTGACCCGGACCCGACAGGCTTGGATCTTGCCACTTTGCCGCCTCGAGTTGGTACCCGTCCGCGACCACCCTGGCCCGCTGCGCAACATCAGTGGGATTCCACAGCGTCACCGCCAGGCGGTTCCCGGCGACGAACGCATGAGACGAAACCTGGTTGTTGTCGCACAGGAATCCCTCGTTATCCACAAAACGCCCCTCCAAGAGGAGGTCAGCATGCGTGTTGTAGAGTTCCAGAAGCCTCGAATAGTAGAGCCCATGGTTCTGTAGGTCCCTCAGACCGCTGTCGAAACGGAGCCCCAGAGAGAATGCTTTACCAAGTTGCTTCCGGCGATCGGGCTCCGGGCTGCCGATCGGGCGGTTGGTGATGACATGGCTGGGGAACGTATAGCGATACATTTCGCCGAACGACTCCGGGGCGACATGAAAGCCGACGCCTTCGGAATGGACGATATCGGCCCAGCCGGAGTAGCAATCGCTGACCAGCTCGAATGACAGAACGGCGTTCGGCCCGCGTGCTTTGATCACTTCCCGCAGGCGCTGCAGGTTCTTCACCTTCCACGGGGCGACCGCCAGGGAAGGTTTCGTGTGGTTATGTTCTTTGGAGAAACAGATGTACGGAGGGGCGCCCCCCAATTGATCGAAAAAGGCTCCTTGAGCGCCCAGATCAAGAACCAGATTGGCCTGGGACACCAACTGGTCCGCCCACCCGGGAGCCGCCGGACAGGCTACACCGAACCACTTGTTGCGCATCACCCCCATGAAGGCTCCGCTCCCGCTTCCGCCGTATGTCTCGCGGTACTCGTATCCCCAGATATCTTTCGCGGTAACTCGGTAGCCGCCGTTCTTATACCACTGTGATGCCGGGTCGATGAGCTGTCCCTGGGTGTAGAGGAATGTTCTGCCACCGGCCTCTTTTATGTCTGCGAGCGCCTTCCTGAGCCCGGCTTCCCCTCCCATCGCCTCGTCGGGACTGTATTCGGGATAGTAGCTGTCGAAACCTTCCTTCACCCATCCGAAAACGTTCAACAGGCTTATGCCAGCCGCCTGGGCCTGTTTCACCATGCCCGGCAGTTCAGCGTAGGTAGAGCGAATCCGCCCGCTCTGGCCTTTCGGCGTCGTCATAATCCACCCCGGAGTCCGGCGGACCCACTCCGGCGGATCGGGCTTTTGCATCCACGTCTCGGCCCATGCCCGGTAGGTGCGCGCCGCCTCGTGCCAGTCACCCCGGTAAAGCCGTACGACGACCGGCTCGGAGTCCCAGGTCTCCCCGCCTTTGACGAACGGGAACTTTACGATCGAGGCCGACATCCCTTTCAGGGCGTCAGACGCGACGTCCAGCACGGTCGTCATCAGGGTCTTGTCGTGGCTGCCAATATATAGTCCTTCTGCACCGTTATTGATGGTGTACCATTGCATGCACGCCGGATAGGGGTAGGTGAGGCGGTATTCGGGTGCCCCTGTGTCGCTATACGACCATGTCGGATTCGACCCGAAGCCGGTGGGCTGGGCCTGGGTGCCGGCAGCAGCCGCCAGCTTGACATAGGGAGCTTCGATCCGACGGCCTCCGCGGCTCGGCCAGTAGAGGGCATCGGCCCCCGGGCCCATGCCCATGTTCCCAATCCCGTACATCCAGGGCAGCCAGAGTTCGGTAACTTCGACACCTTGATCCTGCTCCCGATTGTTAATCCTCCCTGTCCAGATAAGCCGATCCCCTTCCAGAGTGACGGTCACGCGGAGTCCTATCTGCAGCTCACGCGTCTTGCCGGTCTGCGGTACGGCCCCCGTCAGGCTTTCATACGAGATCTCCAGGCTGTTGCGTTCGCGTCGGACCCGTCCCTTTTGGCCATCGGTCGGGATCTCGAGTTCCAGAGCGCCATCGAGCGGCGTGTTCCAGCGATAGTACATACGCCACGGTGCATGCCGCGCGCCGGGACCCAAATAAGCGTGCCCTGTCTGGAGGTTGGTCAGATCCAGCAAACGCCCTTCGTTGTCAAACACCACCCGAACACTCTGGTTGGACAGCTCGTGCCGTTCCGCACCAGCACTGCTTCGCGGCGCCGCGGACAGCAGCATGCCCGCCGTTGCCAGGATCCAGATCAGTATCGCGTTTCGCCTGTGCATACCTTCCCTGAGCTCTCTTGGTCCCATCCTGTTCCCAGGCAGTACTGGTTTTCCTTCACAACTCGATGCCGGTAGGGCGAACCGCGCTACCGAGACAGCCGGCGCATCCAGATATTCCGAAATCTTGATGTCGTGTCCGGAGCGGGTCCTGTGATCCCCGGCGCATACGCAATCTTCCGGCCCACGAATCGGCTATGGTCTTGAAGCACCAACGATCCTTCAGAAACACAACCACGCCCCCGCACCGGAACATGGTCCTGGACGAGCACGCCGTTGTGCAGTACCGTGATGCTGCCGGGTGTCTCCACGCTTCCGTCGGCAGCGCAGCGCGGCCCGTGGAAGATAATGTCGTAGCTCTGCCACTCGCCGGGCGGCCGGCAAGCGTTCACGAGCGGTCCAAACGAGCCGAATCCGGCGCAGGACTCGCCGCCGCCCATGTCGCTGTGATAGGAGTCGACGATCTGAACTTCGTACCGGTTCAGAATAATGACGCCGCTGTTTCCACGGGCCCAGCCCTTCTCCTCGGGCTTGGACGTGATCATGAACTCCAAATGGATCTGCGCGTCGCTGAACTTCTCGCTGGTCTGAACGTCCCCTGCCCCTGTACGGCAGGTCATCACACCGTCCACGACGGTGCATTTCGACGGCTCCCCTTCCAGTGTCTTCCACCCGGAATTGTCGACGCCGTTGAACAGGACGATCGCATCAGAGGGGGCCTTGCCGGGGCCGCCTGGGTCCACTACCGGGGGCGGCGGCGCCGGAGGCCGTTGGGCGAGTGCGATTCCCGCAACAAAAACACATAGAGTGAATAGGATTCCGGGTTTCATGAGTAAGCTCCGCTAAGTCTCGAATGAACTGCAGACCCGACTGCGCACCCTGAATCGCGGAAATCGGCCGGTGCATCCGATCGCACCCTGCACAGAGAATGCGCCCTTGCCACCGCTCACCTTGCCCCGGATTCGGATGTCGTTCGGCCTTGGCCCCGCGCAATTCAACTGCTGGTGGGCATTTCGGAATACCGAACTCGAACTGGTTTTCTGCGACGATCGAACTGAACGATCTTGTCGGCAGCACCTGTTCAGGCTTTGCGGGCGCGCCCATGAAAGACGATCGGGACGCCCGATCGCTAAAGAGCTCCTGCTAGAAAGTGACACGTCCGCTCCAGCAGACCCGCCGCGGCGCGCTCTGTTCATAGGTGAGCCAAAGAGCCGCTCGTCGGGCACGTGTTGGGGGCTCCCCAGCCACACGCGGTTCGTAGAGTTCACTCTCTCCACAGCATTCATCGGCTGGCCGAACTCCCACAAAGCGTTTCCTATGAATACCCCAACCCTCACTACTGATATGCCAACTGGGAACATTTGCAATGCTATTGGGGTCTGGATGATGGCCCCGACCTCGAGCTGTAGCGCACCGAGCGCAACTATGGAGCCGGCATTCAGAACGATGCCCACCTTCTTCGGAGTCTTGAGAACCTGCCATGAAATCGGGCCTGCCGTCGTGTGTGCAGGTGCGAGAGCCGGACGATGAAGGATTCACTACCACCGCGATGGGGAAAACACGGCGCCGGCTCCGCCAGCGTGGTTTGACATGCCAGGCGGAGGGTCCCGGGCCGTGAATGGGGGCGAAAACGCCCTTGTTCTCGAATATCCGGGATGTGACGAGGTCGTACATCACTCAATTTTGCCGTCCGTACTATAATCGCAGTTCGAATTATAGGCGTTTTTATTTTCCTGTCAACACTCTACAAGGCCGCAACCGCACTCGAGGCCCGACAAATGGATCCCAGTCAGGCTGGTCGGGCTGTGCCCTAAATACACAATTCAGTTCAAAATAAACAAAATAAATAAGTAAAGACCACGAATGGTCAGCGCGAAACACGTCCATCAACCAGCCCTCAACGCCGCAATAGAACGGCGTTTCCTGGTCCCGGATTACCCATCCGGCACTCGGCACGCGGATCTCAGGAGTTGACCACTTGAATAGACTGAAATATCATTGGCTGCGGAGCACGAGTGTGACCAGACGTGACCTGTGGAAGGCGGGCGGTGGCAACGTCGGCGCTCAGGGCGGCCGAGCAAGCCAAGGACCCGCACCTCGTAGCCCTCATGGCTGAGAACGAATATGGGCGCTTGACTGTGGTCGAAGCAGATGGCGCGAACCAGGATAGTGTTCCCGGCATCGAAGCGCTGAAGAGCGCCGATCTGCTCATCGTCAGCGTCCGGTCCCGGACGCCTCGAAACGACCAGATGGTCATTCGGCGCCAATATGTCGCCGAACACAGGCCGACTGCCGCAATCCGAACCGCGAGTCATGCGTTCGGCCACGAGAATCCTCCGGCCGGTCACGAAGCCTGGCCCGGTTTCGACTGTGAAGCCCTGGGCGGCGGATACAACAATAGCCAATCCGACGCGCTACTGCGGGGACAAGAGTCGTTGCGTGGAGTTCGAGAGCCGAGCCTGAAAGAACGGTTTGCCGGAAAGGCTTGCCAACGGCCGCGTAAACTTCTTTACCTCGAGGTTGGCCGTCTATGAAAGGAGTCTTTGCACATGCTAAATCGACGTTCATTCCTCTCTGGGGGCCTGGGGATCGCTGCTGCCGGAAGCACGGCGGCTCCGGCCGCCTCCGACCAGCTGGTGGTCGGATTCATTGGCACCGGCGGCCGGGCCCAGAGGCACCTGATTCCGAGTTTCAAACTTTACGACAACGTTCGAATTGCCGCGCTGTGCGACGTGTACAAGCCCAACCTGGACCTGTCCGTTACCCTGGCGGGCGGCAAAGTTGACACCTACGTCGACTACCGGCGGATACTCGACCGCAAGGACATCGACGCGGTGGTGATCGGGACGCCTGACCACTGGCACTGTCCGATGATCATCGATGCTTGCGAGTCGGGCAAGGACATCTATGTCGAGAAGCCGGTCTCGAATGATATCGAGATGTGCCTCAAAGCGGTCGCAGCGGCCCGGAAGCACAAGCGCGTCGTGCAGGTCGGGCTGCAACAGCGCAGCAGCGCGCCGTTCCTGGAGGCCTTCAAGGTCTACCAGAGCGGGATCCTCGGGAAGGTGCGCCATGTCGTAACGGTCATTCCTGGCGGCAGTGCGCCCCCTCCACGGCAGGGCACAGCGGGACAGGGAGGGATGGGCGGCGGTCGCGCAACGGACGACTCTTCCAGTCCGCCGCCCGGCCTCGATTGGGACATGT
The DNA here is from genome assembly GCA_035561355.1 of Bryobacteraceae bacterium. GTDB lineage: Bacteria > Acidobacteriota > Terriglobia > Bryobacterales > Bryobacteraceae > DATMXS01. Next base: position 7,483 of record DATMXS010000321.1, read on the forward strand.
TCCAGGGGCCGGCGCCGCGCCGGCCGTACAGCCCCCAGCGTCTGCGCAACTGGCGCAACTATTGGGAGTACGGTTGCGGTCCGCTCTCCGACTGGGGCGTGCACCTTCTCGATATTGCCCATTGGTACCTCGGAGTCACCGAGCCCGCAAGCACCGCGGCCGCGGTGTACGGATGGTTCAATCGTCCGCAGGACGACCGCTTCCCGGACACGACCGACGTCTGCTGGCGGTATCCGAACTTCGTCGCCAACTTCAGTTCGCGATCGGACGTTGTCGGCACTTATCTATGGGGCGACGAGGGCGTGCTGTCCGTCAACCGGAACGGCTATAGGGTCCGTCCGGTGACCACTAACTGGCGCAGCACCGGGGGGAAGCCGCCGTTTGAGGAGAAGAACGTTGCGTTGCGTGATGAATTTCCGCCCACTACGGTAACCTTCGAGTCCGATGAGGCCAAGCATATCCGGAACTTCCTGGAGTGTGTGAAAACCCGGCAGCGTCCGGTGGCGGACATCGAGACCGGCGCCGTTTCCACCATCCCCACGCTGATGGCCGGCATGTCAATTCGGAACGGCGGAAAAACCATCGTCTGGAACGGCCACGGCGCCGCGCCGCTGGACTAGGCCGATCCTCGATCGGATGATCTCGGTGAAGGCTGAACCGATCAGTATCCGGACGGCTGCATTCGACAGAAATGAGGAAGGCTATGGAAGGGAACGACAATTTATCCCGCCGGGGCTTCTTGCAGGGCAGCGCGACCGCGGCATCCTTGGGTCTTGGGGCGGCGCAGGATGCCACGCCGGCCGCGGCGCCGGACGGTGAGACACGTCTTTCAATTGACGGCCAGGGAGTCATTCACGTAGCCACCCGAACGCTCGACGCGAGAATCGAGAAAGGCTTTCTTACCTCGCTGAAGAGCAAGAGATCGGGCCTGGAGTGCATACGGGAATTCGACCGCGGCAAATCCGATTCGCTGCAACTCATCTATCCGGGCGGCGAACTGGTGGACGTGGGCGAACAGGGGTTCGGTAAGATCACCGTCCGGAAGGTCTCGGACATCCGCGCAGATATCATCTTCCACAACTGGCATGGAGACGGCGTAATAACCGTTGCCGCGGATCCCGAAAACGGCGATCTGCTCATCGAGCCTTCAGCCTTTTCCTCGCGCCCCGGAGTCCGCGGCTGCCGCTGGCTGATGAAAGGGATTCAGCCCGGCCTCAAACTCGTTGCCCCCTTCTATCAGGGTGTCGCTCTCGAGCTCGAAGACCCTCTGATAGCCAACAGCAACTGGGAGTGGCCTATGGATTGGGCGGCCGGCCTGGCGATCCTACAGGGTCGCTTTGGCGGGTGCTGGGTCCATGCCAGGGATACCCAGTACCGGTACAAGCGTCTCCAGGTCGGATTCAACGACGACGTCCGCGCCCTCGGCCTCGACACCGATGCCTATGGACCCATCGACAACAATATGGCTTCCGGAGGACTCGTCTGGCGCGTTAATGTGTTCGACGGCGACTGGAGAGTGCCCGCCGCCCAATACCGCTCCTGGCTGTGGGAGGCTTATGGACTCAGCCGCGAAGAGCGCCGGCGCGAGGAATGGGTGCACCGCCTCCAGATGGCCATATCGTGGTGCCCGGGTGACAACGAGATCCTCGAAGCGATCGCCAGGCAGGCGGATCCCCGCAAGATCCTCATCCATTTCTCCAACTGGCGGACTGACGCCTACGACGAAAACTATCCCACCTACATCGCCAGCGATTCGGCCCGGATATTTGTCGCCCGCGCGCTAGACTTGGGCTTCCACGTGATGCCGCATTTCAACTCATTGGAGACCGACCCGAGCAACCCCGTTTACACCTGCCTGCGCGACTTCGGCTACCGCGAGGTTGAAACCAAGAAATTGCAGGGCTGGAGCTGGGTCAACCGCCGCGCGATCGGTGTTCCCGAATCCAATGCCAGCCGCCTCGAATATCGCGATAAGAAGGTAATGGTCAAAATCCACCCGGGGCTCGCGATGTGGCGGTCAACGTTGTGCGACCGGATTGCAGAGGCGAAGCGCCAACTGGCCCTGCGGGAGGTCTTCGTCGACGTGGCCTTCATTACCCGCAATCTCCACAATGCCCTGGTGGGAAACATGACCTCGACTGAGGGTATGAACTGCCTGCTCCACGAGGTGGGAGGGATCGGAGATGGCCTGGCAGTCGGGGCCGAAGGCCTGAACGAGATCAACTTCCAGGCGTTGTCTTTCGCGCAGGTGCACCTGTTCAAGAGCGGGCAGGAGAACATTGAAGGCCTGGAGCGGACCGGCGGGTGCCCGCTAAACAATTTCCTGTTTGGAAAGCTGACCCGATCGTTCGGCTACTCCGGGCTCAGCGGGAAGACGCCTCGGGAGGAGTTGCGCGCTCGAATCCACGAGGAACACGAGACCCTCGATACCGTCACCATTCGTTCAGCGGCCGACGTCATTAACCCGACCGCTACCGTGAAACGAGCCCTCGATCGTGCGAAGTAGGCCAGCGCCTTTTCCAGACTGTACGGCCGGCGAGCAGACAGCGGCAGAGTATTATCGGCTGTGAATGCTAAGTAGACCGGAGGAGTGCATGAAGGCAGTAGTGCTGAGAAAGCCACGAGTTCTGGAGTACATGGAGGTGCCCGCGCCGAAGCTAACGAGGGCCGAAGAGGTACTCATCGAGGTGAAGGCGTGCGGAATCTGCGGAAGCGACCTGCGCTACTGGGAAGGCGAGAACCCCTGGGCACTCCACACGCTCGGGCACCACGTCGACAACCCGCCGAACATCATCATGGGCCATGAGTACGCGGGAGTAGTCGTGCAGGTGAACTCCGCCGGCTACGAACACCTGCTCGGCTGCCCGGTCGGCGTGCAGCCGTATCGGGTTTGCGGCCAATGCGAGTTTTGCCGTTCCGGCCGCCATAACCTCTGCAAGAGGACGATTCACACGGGCCACGCACAGGGCTGGGGCGAAATGGAGTTCTATCCGGGCGCCTACGCCGAATACTGCGTTGCATGGGGAGATCTGGTATACCCCATTCCCGAAGGCATCTCGTTCCAGGAAGCCGCCATGGCGGACATTTTCGGGGTCGCGGTCCATGCCGCAGGGAGGGCGAGGATTCCGAAGGGCGCCGCCGTGTTGTGCATTGGGGGCGGCCCGGTAGGGCTGAGCATTGCACAGGTAGCGCGTGTGCAAGGCGCCGGAGAGGTGTTCGTCGCGGAAACCTCCCCTGTCGCGCAAACTATACTCGGGCAATTCGACCTTACGGTTGTCGATTCAGGGTCGCTTCGAGAAGCGTTGGCAGCCCACCTCAGTCGCCCGGAAGTGGCCGTCATCTACGATTCGGTCGGAAGTAGGGAGACCTTCACTGAGGCAATTCCCCTGCTCGATGTTTCGGGAGTTTACGTGAACGTCGCGGTACACGCGGCTTCCCTGGCCTTCAACGCAACCCAACTGGGATCCGAAAGGACCCTCACCACCTCTTCGAACGCATACTATGAAGACGTTCGCCAAGCGTACGACCTGATCTATACGCGGCAGGTTCGGGTCGGCCCGATGATTACGCACTGTCTGCCGCTTACGGAGTACGCGAAGGCGTTCGACCTGCTGCTCAGCGCTCCCAGGCAGGCATATAAAGTAGTTCTCAGGCCGGGCCTATGACGCTTCGACAGCGTGGAAGTCATGCCGAGCTTCTAGTGGAGGGGCGCTTGGCGATAACCAAGGTTTGCGCGGCGAGCCAGGGTGGTGCCAACTCGCGAAGTCGTGGCAAGACCCAAACTCGTCAAATCGAGCCGCTGGACCATGCGGTGCGACGTAGCCGTCCTGATATCGCGCTGAATAGATCGGGCCTTGTACCCTACCCCAGTTTGGGCTTCGCGTACAGCGCATCAAGCGCATAGCTGATCGAACCGTGCAAGAAGAGATCGTCGGCAGGCAGGCGGGCGGGGCGTACTTGAAATGGCGTGCGAGCGGAAGAATACGCAGCGAGGACCGGTGCCTGGACGATGTCCCAAACCTCCGCAATACCGCCGGAGACGATCACGACTTCCGGGTTTAGCGCGAACACGATGTTGGAGATGCCGAGCGAGAGGTACTTTGCAGTCTCGAGGACGGCGCACAGAGCACTATGCTCGCCGCCACGAACCAGACGAATCAAATCGCTGAATCGCCGGGCCGTGAATGGCGTCTCCGGATCATAGCGTGCCC
>DATMXS010000322.1:0-4698 GCA_035561355.1 Bryobacteraceae bacterium
GAAATCATGGTTCCGTCGTACACGTTCTTCGCGACGTGTCTGGCAATGCGTTTCTTCGGTTACGTTCCGATCTTCATCGATATCGATCCCCAGACCGCGTGCTTCGACCTCGACGACGCCAAGCGGAAACTCACGGCTCGCACCAAGGCGCTGGTTCCGATGCACTCGTGGGGCCTGCCCTGTGAGATGGACAAGATCTCGGGTTGGGCCAGGGAGAAGGGCCTGATCGTCCTGGAAGATGCCGCACACGCGCACGGAGCCGCGATGCAAGGCAAGAAGATGGGCGCGTGGGGAGCCATGGGGATCTTCAGCTTCCAGACAAGTAAGCCGATGCCCTCGGTGGAGGGCGGCATGGGCATGTACCAGACGCGGGAGTATTTCGAGCGTGCCTCCGCATTCGGCCATTACGAAGATCCTGTGAAATTCCCGAAGGACAGCCCCGTGCGCGCCTATGAGGGCACAGGGTTCGGCCAGAAGTACCGCATGCATCCGTTCGCCGCGGCAGTGGCGCGCACCCAGCTGCAGGGCCTTGACGAACGTAACGCCGTGGTCAAGAAGAATGTTCGCGCGTTGAATGACCGCATCACGCAGTTGGCCGGGCTCAGCGAACCGCGCTGCCGCCCCGACCAGGATCGCGTGTATTACAACGCGAGCATGCTGCTGCTGGACGAGCAGAAGGCCGGATTCAAGCGTGACGCATTGCTGAAGGCGCTCCAGGCGGAGGGCGTTCGCGCGACTATCTGGGACTACCCGGAGCAACACAAGCTCAAGATCTACTCGGAAGCCAGGTGGTGGCACCATGCACCTGTGATTCCGGAAACCATGCCCGGGAACAAACAGGTCAACGCCACGCACATCTTCATGCCGCTGATCCACGGTGAGGCGCCTGAGCTGCTCGACCAGCAGGCGCGCGCCTTCGAGAAGGTCTGGGCGCACCGGTCCGCCCTGGCGAAGATCTGACGTTAGAGACCTGCCTAGGGCGGCGCCGCGATGCTGATGCGTGGACTGCTGTTCGTCTGTTGTGCGGCGCTGCTGGCCGCCGCGGACCTGCGTGTGGCTGTGTTTCGGGCAGATGCCACGCCTAAGCTGGGGCAGCCGCTTATCTGGACGACTCCGGCTAAGGTCATCAAAGACCCGCTGTGGGCCAAGGGCGTCGTGATCCAGAGCGGCGGCGAGCGCGTCGTGCTTTGTGCGATGGACTGGTGCGGTATCGGAAACCGCACGCACGACTTGTTCCGGCGCAGACTCGCCGAAGCCGCAGGGACAGATGCCTGGCACGTCGCCCTCCACACCGTCCACCAGCACACTGCGCCGTACGTAGATGCGAGCGCTTACGATCTGCTTCGGGAAGCAGGTGCGCCTGTGCTGGATTTCCCCGATACTGCGCTCGAAGAACTAGCCACGCGCATCGCGAGTGCGGTGCGCGGAGCCACCGCCAGGCTGGAGAGTTTCGATCGGGTGGGCGTATCGACGGTGCGAGTGGAGCGTGTCGCCTCCGCGCGGCGGCTCTCCGGTCCCGATGGCAAGATCGTTGTGCGCTACAGCACGAGCGGCAAACAACGCGGGATGGCCGAAGCGCCCGAAGGCGAAATCGATCCCTATCTGCGCACCGTTACCCTGGCCCGGGGCAAGCGCGCGCTGGTTCGGCTGCACTACTACGCAACTCATCCGCAAACCTTTTGCTGCGAAGGTACGGTTACCGGAGACATCGTTGGCGCTGCGCGGGAGGCGATGGAGCGCGAAGAAGGCGTGCCGCAGATCTACTTTACGGGAGCCGCTGGCGACGTGACTGTGGGTAAGTATAACGATGGCTCCCCCGAAGCTCGCGAGCGGCTGACGGCGAATCTAACCGGGGCTCTTCGACGGTCGGCCGTGCAGTCGAAGTTCGGGCCGGCGAAGGACCTGAGATGGACCACCACGCCCTTGGCACTGCCAGGTAAGACAACGGAAGTACTCGACACCACCGCTCCCGCAGATCTTCGCTATAGGCAGGCGATCTCCGCGGCTTACGCGCGCCGCGGCGAACCGCTGGGCGTTTCTGCGCTTCGCCTGGGATTGGTGCACATCGTGCACATGCCCGGTGAGCCGATGCTCGAGTTTCAGAGATACGCAATCGCTCTGCGGCCCGGCGAGTTTGTGGCATTGGCCGGGTACGGCGATATCGCACCCGGGTATATTTGCACAGATCGCGCGTTCCGAGAAGGCGGGTATGAGCCGGGCGCCTCCAACACCATCCCCGGAGCGGAGGACGCAGTGAAGGCTGCAATCCAAAGGGTTTTCGGAGGTAAGAAAGCCCCTAATCCTAAAGGCGGCGGGTTCTAACCGGAGGCCATCGTTCCCGAGGAGACCGGGCCACACTTGGCCTACACCTTAGGCGGTGCCAACGTGTAGCTGGTGCAGAACTGAGTAGTCAGTTGTTGTACGACACCAGTGGTACGCTTCAGCCCGCATTTTCCTACTTGCGTATTATTTACGCGACAACGCGCTTGAATCGCTTGCTCCGTCTCTGCGTTTGTCCGTGAAGGCGATCTAGCGTTTCGATGAAAGTACCCGCCATGGTTTATTTCGGCACTATGTTGGAAACTTACGTGCTGGCCTGTGTGACGTCAGCTTTAGGGGATGCCACATATGAACCACTTGTTGAAATGCACACGATCCAAGCGCGCGCTCGTTTGGTCAGTTCTGGTAATCGGCTTGCTCGTCGCGTCACCCGCGATGCCTCAGAATGCTCCTGAGGCATCGCAAAGGGAGAGCACGTTAACCGGTTCGGTAGTTTCGTCATCGGCCAATACAATGGTCGTTAGAGGGGAAGACGGCCAGTTCCAGCTATTCGTATTCGACCGGTACACAGTCAAGCCGCGCACCGTCACAACCGGGGCCACTGTGCGGGTTTCTTCGGTTCCGGGTGACGAGCCAGGAGTCCGCATTGCGCGTCAGGTAACTGTTACGGAGGCGGCCCCGGCACAACGCCCCCGAGCAGCGGCGGAGGAACCCGTGGTTCCCGTGGAGATACGCCGAATCGAACGCGACATTGAACGGCAGGTGCGGCGATACCAGGTGGGTGTTCGCACAGGCGTGGCTCTTGATCCCGAAGTGGTCCTGTTGGGCGTACACGCGCAAGTGGGCCCATTCTTCGTTCCAGACGTCTACTTTCGTCCGAATGTGGAATTTGGATTCGGAGAGGTTACCACTCTCTTCGCCTTGAATCCCGAGGTTATCTACCGGCTGCCGATCTCGTCGCGGCAAGGCCGTTGGTCGACGTATGTTGGGGCGGGGCCGGGCTTCACCTTCCTCCACCAGAACTTCGAGCGAAGATCCGGTGAGGGAAGAAACATAGACTTCGGTGATTTCAGCAGCGACGTTGGTTTCAACATTCTCGGCGGCCTGCGTTACCGGACCGGGATGTTCATGGAGCTCAAAGCCAGCATCTATTCGAGGCCGGCGCCGGTGATGCGTTTCATCCTCGGCTACAACTTCTGAGTTTCAGGGAGACCGCCGCTTTTGAAGTTCATCGCTGCCGCGCACATGGCACCCGCGATGTGAACCCAGGACGGCGTCGAGTTCCTCCGCGGCTATCTCGGTGTTCAGCCGGTCTTGAAATCGGCGAACCTCCACTAAGGGTGGCTGGCCGGAGGACAGCTTTCAGTCCAGGGAAGGACACGCAGGTGCTTGCGCTGGCACGCCGCACCGGGTGAACGAGCGGGCAGCTCTTCAGCCGCCGTTGCAGCGGCCCATCAAAGATCTAGGCGTTCCGCGTCAGCGAATAGTGGACCGCCGGCGTTACGACCAGCGACAGGACCATGGAGGCCAGCACTCCACCAATGACCGCGACGGCAAGCGGCTGCAACATCTGCGATCCCGCGCCCAATGCCAATGCCAGCGGAATCATGCCGGCTACCGTTGCGAGCGCGGTCATCAGAATGGGGCGCAGCCTCCGTTCGCCCGCGTGCACCATCGCGTCGAATGGCGAGTCGCCCTGCGCCCGAAACCGCTGATCGGCGTCTAGCAGGAGGATACCGTTCTTCGCCACGATTCCGACCACCATAATGAGGCCCATGAACGAAGAGATGTTGAACGTAGCGCCGGTGGCCAGCAGCGCCAGAAACACGCCCGAGGTGGACAGCAACGCCGACGCCAGAATCGCCAGCGGCGCTGCAAAGCTGCCGAATTCGAACAGGAGAACGATGAACACCAGCACGATGGCGAGTGTCAAAACCGTGGCCAGATCGCGGAACGAACGCTGTTGCTCCTGATAGGCGCCGCCATACTCGACGCGGATTGACAGGGGCAGGTTCAACTCGCCCAGTGCCGCCTTCACGGCCGCGATGCCGCTGCCGAGATTCGTACCTTCGAGGCGGGCGGTTACGGCGACATCGCGCTGCAGGTTCTCGCGGCGGATCTCCTCCTGGCCGGGCGTCTCGATGGCGTCCGCCAGCGATCCGAGCGTGGCCGTTTTGCCGCCAGCGCTCACCAGTAGCGTATTTCGAATATCCTCAACTGTTGCGCGGGCCTGCTCCGGATAGCGGACGCGAATGGTGTACATGCGATCGCTCACTACCACCGCTGGCGGCGCCGGTTCTCCCTGGATGATCGCATTGATCCCGAGTTGGACCTCTTCCGGCGTGAAGCCGGCCCGGGCGACTGCGTCCGGGTTCACCTTGAACGTGAGAGCCGGCCCGCTGATGGTGTTGTCGATGC
>DATMXS010000323.1:0-3650 GCA_035561355.1 Bryobacteraceae bacterium
GGCCTACACTCTTCGTGTGTCGAGCGATGAGCGAGAGGTGGTGGAACTTGCCGACAGCGTCGATCAGCTCATGAGTGCCATAGCCGCACGCGCGGGAAACGCGGATTCGCTGCGCGTGGCAGTGCTGGCCTGCCTGCACATGGCAGACCGGCTACGCTCGGTGGAACGGGATCTTGCGGCCTTTAAAGAGCGCGTGGACACCAAGAGCCAGGAGTTCGGTTCGCTGCTCGACGAGGTGCTGGGGAAGGAGCAAGGAGCAGGCAAGTAGCTCAGAAGCATTCGTCGGCTTCCAACCCGCTTCTGAAGCTCACACCCTCGCACCTCTTGCTGATTCCGCGATGAACGGCTTCGCCGTCATCTATTGGACTGCTCGCTTAACGCCTTTCGAATGTTCATTCGGGATGCACTTATGGCAGGCGCCGCGGACGCGGCCGCACCTACTGTGACGAGGAGCAGAGCGCCAGCCGCAATTGCTGGTCCATTCAGGTCAGCGACACCGAACAGCATCGACTGCATGAACCGTGCCGCCACGTTGCTAAGGGCCACTCCGAATATGACGCCGACGACGACCATCTCCATGGCATCCATGAGAATCAGGCGGGCCACTTGAGAACTCGTGGCGCCGTGAACCATTCGGACCGCCATCTCGTGAGTACGGGAATGCGCACGACGGGATACGACGCCGTAGACTCCAACGACAGCGAGTAGAATGCCGATGGCCGCCAGACTGGTGAGCACAATGGCGCGGACCCTATCGGGGAGCACGATACCGTCGAAGCGCTCCTGGAGTGTCTCGATGCCCTTCCCTCCGAGCAGGAGTCTCTTGTCGTTTGCGAGCACCTGATACATGCGGCTCGCAACGGGCCTTATGCCGCCTACGGCGCGAACCGCAATTTCCATCTGCTGCGCCGGGATGCCGCGGTACGGCTCTGAAACCGGCAAGTATATCCGGGGCGCGGATGCCTCGCGCTCGAGATAACCGCCGCTCGCAACCACCCCGATCACGCGGCGTGCACGGTCCTCGCCGTCAATCATCAGTTCGCGCCCGACCGGGGATTGTTCCCTCCACAGATCGCGCGCCAAGCCTATGTCGACGATGGCGGAGCCGCCGGCGGTTCCGCCAGAAGAAAACGTCTGACCGTTGAGCAACGGGATGTTCATCGTTCTGAAGAAGTCTTTACTGACCAAGACATGCTGAGCTGCGGCCCGCGTCGTCCCGGCGGCCACCCAGAGGTTCCCGGTGCCGCTGATGGATGCGGCGCCCGCGACGGACTTGACGCCCGGGATCGCAGCGATCGATGAGACAACCCCTTCATATCGCACCGCCGTTGCCGCGACGGATTCGGTCCGGTCTCTCATTTCGACGCGGCTCATCAGGACGTCTCCGGCTTCCAGGCGATCTGTTGCGGTGGTCATGTTGAGGAAACTGCGAAATCCAAGCATGGCCGAGGCCGCCAATGTTATGGCCAGGGCGATTTGGACGGTAACCAGCAACCGTTGCATCCGATGCCGCCGGATTCCTGCCGTCTGGTGCTGATATTCCTTGAGCGCACCGAAAAGGTCCTCCTTCCCGAGTTGGACCATTGTGGGCAGGATCGCGATCGCCGTACTTGCAACTGCGGTAAGCAGGCAGGCGGCGAGAACGTGAATACCGGCCATGTACCTCGATTCCGCCGCTGGAATGGCGGCCGACAGGAATGACCGGAATGCGCCGGCGGAGGCAAGCCATAGCACATAACCGCACACGCCTCCCGCGAGAACGGTCCGGGCGATCTCGAATGAGCGCTGCCTCAAGAGCGTCCAGATCGTGGCGCCAAGCGTCATTCGCGTTGCGAATTCCCTCGTTCTCTGGAGGGATTCATAGAGGAACAGGATGGAGGCATTGACCGTCGAAATCAGCAGGAGCGCGATCGCTCCCACCAGCATGGCCCAGGTCGCTGTCCGGACATTACGGCCCATGGCTTCTCGCAGAAGGCGCACACTCACCGACGAACCTACACTGATTCCCGTTCTCGACGTGTACATCTCGCGCAGGCGAACCAGGAGCGAGCCAAGTTCAGCGCGTGCCTGCTGAACACTCATTCCAGTCGTGAGTCTGCCCACCCACCCCTCGCGGTGCACGAGCGGCCCTTCATTGGAGGCATTCAAGGTGGGCATAGATTTACCGTTAAGCGACCTGCTTGCGAGCCAAATCTGAGTTCCGACAGGAAAGCTGAAGCCTGCCGGAGCGATCCCGATCACAGTTACGGGCACTCCGCCCACTACCAATCGCCTCCCCAGAACAGGCTGCCCGGCAAATTGATTTCGCCACAGACCACTGCTGATGACCGCCGCGTAGGGAGTGGAGGAACTCATCTCATCGGCGGAGAAGAACCTGCCCCCCGCTGAACGAATGCCAAAAGTGGAGAAGAAGTCCCCGGCGGTCAGAGTCAGTCTCACCGGCGTGACGTCCCGGCCATCGAGCATCGCAGCGTTACCCGCCCGATATGCCGAAAGAGGACTGACCGTCCGGCTTTGAGACCACCACTGAACCGCATCGAAATCGCTCGGCTGGGCCAATCCCAGCATGTAGAGAATTCGGTCCGGTTCGCTGGCCGCGAGGGGCCTGAAAAGCAGAACGTCGGAAATTGAGTAGATTCCGGCAAAGAAGGCGGAACAGATTGCCAGTGAAAGGAAGAGCACCAGCCTACTGCGACCGACTCCGGACCAGCCTCTTGTAAACTGCCGCATCGGATCCTCCTGTAGGTACTCATCGGCGCATACGTGGGCCTGCAACTTCCGAGTGCGTGCCGATCTCATGATTAGCGCTTCGGCAACCCGGCAGCCCGTCCGGACCGCGCCCGGGGGCGGGAGAAGGCCGCACCAACATCGATGACGCCGGCGCTGGCCATATCGTGGAGCGCTTACTGTTTCTGCCGCTCGCTATACGGCACCCACTTCCCGTCGCTGCACCGCACCAGAGCGCCTCGAAACTTCGCCACGGTCCTGTGCATCCGTGCATCTCCCGAAGGCAAGCCGCTGCGGATCCGGTGTGCCGGTCGCTTGCCGGTACCACGAGAATGCGATGACAATTGCCGCCAAAGCAGCCAGCAGGATAAGTCGAATCTTCATTTCAGGCCCTCAACTCCCGGCAGCGTAATGCCCAGAGAGCGCTCCACTTCCCGCTTCCTTTCCCCGAACAAGGCACCTGTCCACGCCTGTCGTACAATTCCATTCCGGCCAACCAAAGTAAACTGGGGCGTCACGTCGAATGGACGGGCTTATCCCTCGGCGCGAATATTGTGAACGACGCCGCGCTACGCTGCACGCTCGGCGCGAGAGGGCGGCTCATCTGTGAACGATACTGCTCTGCGCAGGCTTCTGCGGCGAGTGTTGCGGCCGTCTACGCGGGGTTACACAATAGGAATCGCCGGGTGAGGGTGTAACACGCCCGAGCGTGTCCCTTATCTTAAGGGCTCTATCCCTTCGCCTTGGCTACCTCGTCTGTCAGGGCGGGTACTACCTCGAAGAGATCGCCTACGATACCGTAATCGGCTACCTCGAAAATCGGCGCGTTGGCGTCCTTGTTGATCGCCACGATCGTGCGCGAGCCTTTCATGCCGACGAGGTGCTGGATCGCGCCTGAGATGCCCACCGCTACATAGAGCTTC
>DATMXS010000324.1:0-15762 GCA_035561355.1 Bryobacteraceae bacterium
CACGTAGATCGTGAGCCAGTGCTTCCACAGGGGCTGGTCCACCTCGGCCGCGGTGCGCCACGTCTGTGAGTTCATGCGCAGCACGAACTGCTGGTACCCTTCACCCGGGACAGTCTCGACGAGGCTCCACGAGTATGCTGCATCGTACGACTGAACGTAGTCGTCCAGGGCCGTGAGCTTGCCGGGGCGTTGTCCGGCCTGAAGAGAAACGGCGATAGCCATCGCCAGGAAACATTTCCGGAAACGAGGCGGCATGGAGCATATCTGTATCACAATTCGCGGCGCGCGTCAGCATACGGGCGCACTGAGGCGCTTCGGATGTGTTATTTCGGAGAGCATGGATTCGCGGCGGTTGCAGGCTTGGTGGTGGAAGAAACAAGGGCTTGACGGCAGCCTTGAGGATCATCCGCCGGCGGAGGTGCTGGAGCGTTCCGGCTGGGCACGCTCCGTCGGCGGCGCCGGCCCGTACCTGACTTTGTTCGCTCGCGCGGGCACCTCGCGCACCGCTGCGGACACAGCGGTCGCGAAGCTCGAGATTCACGAACTGCCGAGCGCGCGCGGGTGCACCTACGTGCTTCCCGCATCGGACTTTGCCCTAGGGCTAAAGGTTGGCCAGACTCCGGGCCTCGCCGACATGAAGGTCGCGGCGAGGCTCGGCGTAACGGATAAGGAAATCGACAAGCTCGGGGCAGCGGTGATTGCCGCTCTCGAGAAAGGGCCGATGGACCCTGAAGAGCTGAGGCGAGCCGTGGGCGGTGCTGTCCGCAGCCTCGGGCCGGAGGGCCAGAAAAAGGGCCTAAGCAGCACGCTCCCTCTTGCACTCGGGCGACTGCAATCGGAGGGCGAGATCCGTCGCGTTCCCGTCAACGGCCGTCTCGATCAACAGCGGTACAAGTACGCGCGCTGGAGCCCCAATCCGCTGGAGGGGTTCAAACTCACCCTGGAGGAAGCCTATACGGAACTCGCGCGGCGGTTCTTTCGCTGGATCGGCCCCGCGACGGTGGCGGAGTTCCAGTGGTTCTCCGGGTTGAGCGGGAATGCCGCGAAGGCCGCGGTCGCGCCGTTGAAACTGGAGGCGCTTGATGACGAGTGGCTTATCGCGCCGGAAGAGCGCGATGCGTTCGAACACTGCGAGCCGGCCGCAGATCCGCAATACGCGCTCGTCAGCAGCCTGGATGCAATCAGCGCACTGCGCCGCGACGTGCGCGGACTGCTGGGCGAACGTGACGTGGCGCTCGAGGTCTTCGGAACCAAAACGGGATTCCTCGATCTGCCGAACCATGCCATTCTCGACCGCGGCCGCATCGTAGGACTGTGGGATTACGATCCGGCTACGGAGGCGGTGGTATGGTGGAGCTTCGCCGGCGGCAACGAGGCGATGAAACAGGCCGTGGCTCGCACCGAGAAGTTCGTGCGCGAGGACTTGGGCGACGCACGCGCGTTCAGCCTGGATAGCCCGAAGAGCCGCGCGGGAAGAATCGAAGCGTTGAGGAGGAGCGGCAAGTGAGGCGACGCGAGTTTGTCGGAGTGCTGGCTGCGGCGTCCGCCGTGCGGGCGGCCGACGAGTGGGTTCCGCTGTTTGACGGCAAGAGCCTGAACGGCTGGAAGCCCAACGAGAGCCCCGGTTCCTGGAAGATCGAGAACGGCACGCTGATCGCAGCCGGCCCGCGCTCGCATCTTTATTACACTGCCCGCGAGTTCCGGAACTTCGAGCTGAAAGCCGACGTGATGACCACGCGCGGCGCGAACTCCGGGATCTACTTTCACACCGCGATGGTGGAGAAGGGCTTTCCCACCCAGAAGGGCTTCGAGGTCCAGGTCAACAACACGCACATCGGCGAAGGCACCTACCGCGAGCGCAAGAAGACGGGTTCGCTGTACGGCGTCCGGAACGTATACAAGGCGATGGCGCGCGACAACGAGTGGTTTGAAATGCACATCGCCGCGCGCGGCCCGCAAGTTCAGATCAGCGTAAACGGAACCCTGCTCGTCGATTGGGTTGAGCCCTCGAACTGGACCGGCAATCACATTGATCGCGGCCTGTTCGCGCTGCAGTGTCACGATCCCGGCTCGAAAGTGTCGTACCGCAACATCCGCGTGAAGGCGTTGCCGGATGACATCCAAGTGCCCGTGCAGCCCGTCGCGGACGAGATCGATCGCGAGCTCGCGCGGCTTGGCGGCGCGAATTATCCCGTTGTGGACTATCACGTTCACCTGAAAGGCGGCTGGACGCTCGAGCAGGCGCTCGCGGAATCGCGGCGCACTGGCATCCAATACGGCATCGCCGTGAACTGCGGCCTCGGTTTCCCGATTTCGAGTGACGGCCCCGCCCGCGATTTCCTCGCGAGCATGAAAGGCCAGCCCGTCTTCATCGCGCTTCAGGGCGAAGGCCGCGAATGGCCGACGCTGGTCTCCAAAGACACCATCGCGCAGTTCGATTACGTCTTCACCGACTCGATGACGTGGACGGACGACGCAGGCAAGCGCATGCGGCTTTGGATTCCCGCCGAGGTTGGCCAGATCAATGATGTCCAGAAATTCATGGACACTCTGGTCAACCGCGCCGTGGGCATACTCACCAGGGAGCCCATCGACATCTACGTCAACCCGACTTACCTGCCCGGCGTCATCGCGGCTCAGTACGATTCGCTGTGGACGCCGGAGCGCATGGATCGCGTGGTGGAAGCGGCGGCTAAGAGCGGTGTCGCCATGGAGATTAACTGCGGCCGCAACTTGCCGAGCGCCGCGTTTATCAAGCGCGCCAAGGCTGCGGGCGTAAAGTTCACCTTCGGCACGAACAACACCGATGCGCAAGTCGGCCGGCTGGAGTACGGGCTGAAGATGGTGCAGGAGTGCGATCTCAAATGGCAGGACTTCTGGACGCCGAAGCGCGAGCGGGGCTGACGATTACCAGACATGCGCGGGAATTCGCGCGATGGACTCCCGCCGTATGGAGTCTGATCCGTTTGCATCAGGGCACGTGCCTGTTTCACCAGCGCACCATGACTCAAGCCGTGCCTTGATACCGACCGACAGGTAGAACCCGCGTTATCCGCACCGGACGACGAGTTCCGACCCTGGTTCGAGCGTCAGCGTTCGGTCGAAGCGGAAGATCGCGGCGGCGCCTTTCCGTGCGGCGTGATGCGAGATAGGCTTGCCGTTGACTGCCGCCGACGTGGCGCCAGCGGCGCTCTTGATCTCGCAGGACCGGCAATCAAGGCGCCCTGCCAGCACCTTCAGCGCGACGCGCGAGCCCTCTTTGGTGCGAGACGAAGTGAACGTTCCCCACGCTGTCCCGGTGGACCAGAAGCTGCGGAAGTTCGCCTGCGCGATTCGCGGCGTGGCGATAATAGCCTGCTCCGGACCGTCGTATCGGAACCCGCTCAAGGCGAGCATCCCCGACCACGCCGCCATCGCGCGCGCGTAATGGTGCCCGCACTCCGCCTCGTCCCACGGGTTCCTGCGCTCGCCGTCGTAGCGAACGCGCACGTTCCGGATGCACTCGACGCCTTCGCGGATCATGCCCGCGTACAGCATGTGCGATCCCACCGTGTATTCGAGCCCGGTCCAGGCCTCGGCGTAATAGGGGAACGGAATGCGGGGCCGCTGGGCCTTGCCGTAATCGCAAACCAGGAGCGCCGCCTCATCGTTAAGGGCATACGTGCGCTGGACACTCTGATGGTCGCTCAGGTCGCTGCGATGGTTGTACCGGTAGATCGCTTCGAGTGTCGTCCGCAAATGCTGCGGATCGAGCAGCGGACCGAGGCCGCAGACCTCAGCGAGATACTGCCCCACGAGTTGATCGACAAGGCACCCTTCGCCCACCTGATATTCGGGAGTCTCTGTATCCTCGGACCCCATATCGCTCCGCAGTGCAGGGGCGACTTTTTCCTTCGGAACGCCGCGAATTTTCTGGATGTAGAACTCGCCGTTGAACAGGTTCGTATCGATCCACCTGCGGCCGTTCTCGAACAGGCGCCCGTACTCGGCCGCGGCAGCCGTATCAGCGGCGGCGCGCGCCATCTCCTCCGCCGCGCGCAACGCGCCGAGATAGTAGATGCCGCACTGCGGATTCGGGCCGTAGAACTCCACGTCGTAGGTGTTGTGCTGGACGCCTTCCATGACGCCGTCGCGGTCCCCGTCCCATCCGCCTGGAACCCAGGCAAATTCAACCGCCTTCTTGATCCGCGGCCACAGCTTCCGCAGCCACTCGGTATCGCCCGAGAGCTTCCAATCGAGGTGGGCGTGGAGAATCTGGCCCATCTGGCCGTCGGCTGCGGCAAAGCCCGAACGCGCCTTGCCTTCCGGAAGCAATTGCCGGAAGTGGATGGCGCCGGCTTCATCCATTGAGTAGCCGAACGCCGCCTTGCGGAGGGAGCGCGAAAAAGTCGGAAACAGGTGCGCCGTCGCGGTCTCGTAATTCCAGACGTGCGTGCAGTTGCCGAAGCAGCACCCGGACTTGTCATTCACGCCTTCGAATCCGTGGAACTCGCCGTCCGCGGTACGGAAGCAGGTCGTGGTCGCGAGAGTCGAGAGGTTCGCCATCGCGGCGTCTTTGACCGCGGGCGGCATGGTTGTCTCGCGCACCGCCTGGACGAACTGCCGCGTCGCTGTCTCGAGCCGGTCCAGGTTCGCAGCCGCGTACTCCGCTGCTTCCCAGGCGCCCTTGAAGCGGGTGCAGTAGTAATTGCCGATGATAGTGTTGTCATCGTCCTTGGGTGCGCTCCAGCCGCAACGCCGCGGCGTGCGGTTCGGAAAGTGCCACGCCAGTAAGAAGGTGTAATCAACTGACCCGCCGGCCGGAATCGTGCGTTCCAGGCACACCGCTCCGATCGCGCTACGCTGCGCAGGTTCCGGCCCCAGCGAACCATCTTCGGAGAAGTCATCCCAGAACAGCATGGGGGAGTTCCACCAGCGGCCCTTCGGCCAGCCGCGTAGCCGGCTGACCTTACCGTCGCCGGCGCCCAGAACGCACAACGCGAAGCTGCCGTTGTCCGGATCTTCCGCCGCAAGACCGGGATTCGTCATCAGCAAGCCGTCGAGCCCGCCGCCGGTGCGAACCTCATTGACGCGGGCTTCCTGCTTGTTGTTGCCGCGCGCACTCGCTGCTCCGACAGGGTTATCGATCGACCAGGCAATCGAGACTTTCGCCGGCACGGCGCCCGGGTTCGTCACCTGGTACCGCAGCACTGCTATGGGCAGTCCCGAGCCCTCCGGGTCGAGCGGAATGAAGGGGCTGAACGCGTCGAGCGCAACCTTTACCGGCAGCTTGCGATCCTGAAAATCGACGCGTGCCATCGGGTACTCGCCCGTAAACCTTGCTCCCGCCAGCCGCGCGAGACCTGGCGCGTTGTTGGCTCCGAGGCCGCTCGAACCTTCATAGGGCGGCAGGAATCGCGCTTCGAGAACACGCGCGATGGATTTGGCCGAGCCGGCCTGCACCCAGATCGCGGGCAGCGCGTACGACGGAGTGTTGCCCTTATCCGGGCGGTTGAAGATCTCCCAGTCGCGAAGCTGGCCGCGCCCGCCGAGGCTGATGCTGCCTGCGGCGACGCCTCCCAACGGGAAAGCGAGCATCGCGAGACGCCGCCCGGTGAACACGCGCGGGTACTGAACAGCGCGCGCCGGAGTATCGACGTGAGCGGCGGCAGGGTGCTGCGGTTCCGCTGCCCTGATCTGAACCAGTTCGCTTTGCGAGAGCAGACCCGCTCCCGCTACAGTCTTCAGGAAACCGCGGCGGCCTTTGCTGTCCATGGCGATCCGCCATTGTAGACGACATCGCGATCACGGCGTGGGCCTACTTGAACCGATCTTCCTTAAGCGACTTCACGATCGCGCGCTTCACCGCTAGTGGATCGATGGCGGCACCCTCTGCCTTGTAGAGCACTTCGCCGCCCGGCGCGAGCAGCAGGGTGTAAGGCACCGCGGCGTTCCATTTCGGCTCGAACGATTCCATCAGCTTGTACTTGTCCGTGCCGGCGAACAGCAGGTTCCTGTTCGATGCCTGCTGCTTCTTGAGGAACTCGATGACGTCCTTCTGCTCGTCCGGGAAGTTCGCCGAGACCGTAACGAGTTCGAAGGCCCTGTTCCGGTACATACGGTTGATTTCGACGAGTTCGGGGAACTCGGTGATGCAGGGACCGCACCAGGTCGCCCAGAAGTTCACAAGCCGGAGCTTCGTCGAATCGTTCTTTCGCAATGCGCGCAGTCCGGCCTCGTCCACCGGCTCTACTGTGACAGGTTCTGCAGCGAGCTTATCCATGAAGCGTTTGACAGAATCCGACTTGCCCGCCCATTTAATGGAGCATCCGAACGCTCGCGTCTGCGCCACCGGGACCGGCCGTCCCGACAGCATGGCGTCGAGCGCGTTTCGGAGGTCGGGCGTCTTGGCGAGTGGCTCGCGCTCGCTGTCGTCGATGCGGCCTACATAACTCAGCTTTCGCGCGGCATCGAAAACGAAAACATGCGGTGTCGCAGTGGGCCCGTATGCGCGCGAGATGCCAGTCTTATCGCCTTCGTAGAGATATGGGAAGTTGTACTTGCGGTGCTTGGCCCGAATCTTCATCTCTTCGAAGGAATCGCTCAGATCGGTGTAGCCGAGTTCGTCGAGACGTACGGAGTGCTCGTCGTTCGGCGAGATCGCGACAATCGCCACGCCCTTCGGCTTGTACTCGGAAACCAGCCGCTTGAGCCGCTCCTCATAGGCTTGCGCAGTCGGACAGTGGTTACACGTGAACACCACAGCGAGCGCCTTCGCTTTCGCGAAATCCTTGAGCGAGTACTCGCGCCCGTCCACTCCGGGCAGCTTGAAATCCGGGGCGGAAGCGCCAATTTCGAGTGTCTTGATGGAGGGTTCGTCGGCCGCGAAGCCGACGGTTGCAAGCAGAAGGCTCAGGATGAATTGCGAGGGCCCCATAGCCCTACAAGTTACGCGAACGCGGCGGATTCCACAAGCCCGCCGCGCCCCTGCGGGTCAACGACCCATCCTTGTCAGGCGGACCGCATCATCTCGTCCCACGTAACTTCGCGCTTCTTTTCGATAGCCATGCGGCCGAGAATCGCCGTCAGCGTGCTTTCGCCCGAGCTCTTCCACATATGGTACGGCTTCTTCTCGACGATGCTGCGGAAGAACGCTTCCGTCGCGTCAATCGTAATCTCGCGCTTCGAATCCTGTTTTTCGATCAGGCTGCGGTCGCGCAGATCGTCCGCGTTCGGATATTGCCAGTTGCCTTCCGGACCGTGCAGCTTGTAGTAGCTCCGTGAGACTTCGATCAGGCCCTTCGATCCGTACAGTTGCTCCTTGACGTCGCGGTAGCCGGCGGTGTGCTTGATACTGATCAGCCAGCCTTCGACATTGTTCGGATAGAAGTAAGAGATGTTGTGGTGGTCGGTGGGCCAATCGCCGTAGAAGATCGGATAGCGCAGGCCGCCCGTCCCGACCGCGCGCACCGGATGCGCGTCGCCGGCATACCAGTTCAGCGTATCGACGCCGTGGCAGTCCTGCTCGACGATCGGGCCTCCTGAGTACGCTACCCAACGTCCCCAGTTGCGGATCTTCTCGTCCGGACCGGAGTACGGATTGGTGAAACCGGTCGGCGCCATTCCGCCCAGCACCCAGTAGCTCATCATCAGCTTCATGTCGCCGATGCGGCCTGATTGGAGCTGGCTCATCCCCTTGAGGTACTCGGGGCTGAAACGCTGCTGGTAACCGAACTGAATGGTCTTCGTTTTATCCGCGCGCTCGCCGGCTTTGAGGAGCCGCTTGCAGCCGGCCACGTCCGCGCCTCCCGGCTTCTCGCAATAGATGTGCTTGCCGGCCTTCACCGCCGCCTCAAAGTGCTCCGGATGCAGGTAGACCGGGGTTGCGATGAGGACGGCGTCGATCTCCTTCATCGCGAGCAACTGCTGGTAGTCCTTGAACGCGGGCACCTGATCTGCGCCGGGGATGTGCGTCTTGGCGGCATCGATGCGGTCCGGGTACTTGTCGCAGATGGCCGCGAGCCGCGCGTTCGGGTTCTTCGCCATGAACGTGCCGACGTACTGCCCGCGTCCGCCGGTCCCGATGATTCCGAACGAAACGGCGGAATTCGCTTGAGAACCGAACGCCGTCTTGGATTTCATGAGCATCGGGGCGGCGGCCCCGAGCATTGCCTGGCGCCTGCTGATCTTTGGCATGGTCTCCCTCACTTCAGCTCTTTGATCCGGATATTGCGGAATCTCACTTCCATCGGTGGTCCCTGGTGAACCTGCAAGGCGATGACGCCCTCGAGTTTGGCCGAATCGTGCAACTCAGCCGTAACGAGCCCATTGACGGTGACACGAATCAGGTCGCCCTGGCAGTACACTTCGACGCTGTTCCACTCGCCCGGCCGCACTACCGTTTCAGCCTTGCCCTTCCACCCGTTCACCATCACGCCGCGCGTGCCGCGCTCTTCGTAGATGCTGCCCCACCAGTTGCCTTCGGCCATATCGGCCTGATAGCCTTTCACAACCCAGTTCGGCAGAGCTTCGCTGCGGAACTGGATGCCGGAGTTGTGGTTACGCAGCTTCACATCTGCTCTCAAAATGAAATCGCGAAAGGGTCGGGCTGTGTAAATGAGAAATGAGTTGGCCTTCAGTTCGACGCCCTCGGTGGAACCGACAATAATGCCATCGCTCACCTTCCAGAGGCGCGGATCGCCCTCCCATCCCTTCAGGCTCTTTCCGTCGAACAAAGGTTGGAATCCGTCGTCGCCCGCGGCGAGCATCACGGAGCACATCGCGAATACAGCGGTTAAAAGAAGTCGCATAAGCCGTCCTGCGCAAATATAGCATCGCCGGAACATAATGGGTCTCATGCTCCGCTTCGCCCCCGTCTTTCTTCTACTCGCATTTTGCGCGAACGCTCAACCGCTTGACGCTCCGAAGCTCCGTTTGCCGGACAACGTTCGCCCGGTGTCCTACTCGGTTGATCTCCGCCTTACACCCGGCCAGGACGACTTCTCCGGCCGAGTCGCCATAGAGATCGAGGTGCTCCATGAAGCGCCGGTAATCTGGCTGCACGGTAAGGAACTGAAGTTCACGAGCGTCCGCGCCGGATCCTCGGAAGCGCGCGCCGAGGCTGCGGCAGACGATTTCGTCGCGATCACGCCCGCAAGTCCGCTTCCGCTCGGCCGCACGACGCTCGTCATCGACTACACGGGCAAGATCAGCCGCACCCTGACGGACGGAATCTTTCAGCAGCAGGAGAACGGCGATTGGTACATCTTCACGAAGTTCGAGCCGGTGACGGCCCGCCGGGCGTTTCCCTGTTTCGACGAGCCCGGGTTCAAGACGCCCTGGCAACTCACGCTTCAGGTTCCTGCGAACGTGAAGGCGTTCTCGAACACGCCCGCGCTGAGCGAGACCGGCGCCGGGGAAGGCACGAAGACGGTTCGGTTCGCGCGAACGAAGCCGCTGCCCTCGTACCTCGTCGTGCTCGCTGTAGGCCCGTTCGATACCGTGGATGTCGCGCCGATGGGACGCAAACGCGTGCCCGGACGGATCATCGTTCCGCGAGGCCGGGCCGCCGAAGCCACATATGCCGCGGAGGTCACGCCGAAAGCGGTCCAACTGCTCGAGGACTACTTCGGCATTCCGTACCCGTACGAGAAGCTTGACCAGTTGGTGGTTCCCCTCACCACCGCCTGGGGCGCCATGGAGAACGCCGGCATGGTCGCGTACGGCCAGTTTCTGCTGGTGAAGAAAGGCGAGGACACGACCTCGCGCGAGCGCTCGCGGCTGAGCACGATGGTGCACGAGATTGCGCACCAGTGGGTCGGCAACCTTGTCACGACGAAATGGTGGGATGACATTTGGCTGAATGAGGGCTTCGCCGTCTGGATCACTTCGAAACTGATGGACCAGTGGCATCCCGAGTGGAACGTCAAGTCGTCCGCCGCCGGTAGCACGAATGCGGCGATGAGCGCCGACGCGCTGGTTTCGGCCCGAAAGGTCCGCCAGCCCATTGCAGAGCCCGGCGACATCGGCAACGCGTTCGACGGCATCACCTATATG
Organism: Bryobacteraceae bacterium; assembly: GCA_035561355.1. Classification (GTDB taxonomy): domain Bacteria; phylum Acidobacteriota; class Terriglobia; order Bryobacterales; family Bryobacteraceae; genus DATMXS01. The sequence continues at coordinate 10,036 of DATMXS010000324.1, forward strand.
AAGGGCGCCGCGATCCTCCGCATGACCGAGGCCTGGGTCGGCGAGGGCACGTTCAAGAAGGGCGTCCGGAAGTACCTCGTCCGCCACGCGTGGGCCAACGCGACTACGCCCGAACTGCTGTCGGCTCTCAGCGAAGCTTCCGGCCGCGACATCCGGCCCGCGTTCTCGAGCTTCCTCGACCAGAGCGGCGTTCCCCTGCTCAAGGTGGATGTACGGTGCGGCGAGGGCAAGCCGGCGCTGCGACTCAGCCAGGAGCGTTTCCTCCCGGTCGGTTCCGAAGGCAGCACAGCCGCCACGTGGACATTGCCGGTCTGCTTCCGTTGGAGCGACGGCAGAACCGAGCGCCGCGAATGCGTCCTCCTCAGTGAAGCATCGAGGGACTTCGCGATCGCGAATGCAAAAGCCTGCCCGGCGTGGCTTCTTGCGAGCGATAACGCCTCGGGTTACTACCGCTCGCTCTACACAGGCGACGCGTTCGACCGGCTCCTCGACAGCGGGCTCGACCATCTGGCCCTGCACGAGAAGACGGCCCTCCTGCAAAACGTCCAGGCCCTTGTCGCCGCCGGAAAATTCGACGCACGCCAGGCGCTCTCGCTGGCAATGCGGCGACATCGTCATCACGTCCATCCGCATCGTCAATACAGTCTCCGGTGCGGTCCACGACACGCACAACGCCGAGTACGCGCGCTTCATTCGCGAGTGGCTCGGGCCGCGTGCACGCAAACTCGGCTGGCGAACCGTGGCCGGCGATTCCGAAGACACCAAGGCGATTCGGCTCGCCGTGGTGCCTTTGGTTGCAATCGGCGGCGAGGATGCCGAATTAGGCGCCGAAGCCCGCCGGTTGGCAGCGGCCTGGCTGAAGGACCGGTCTTCCGTGGACCGCGACAGCGCCGGTATCATCCTGGTGGCCGCCGCGCGCCACTCCGGTCGGGATTTCTTCGAACAACTGGTCTCGGCGCTACGCACGACGAAGGACCAGTACGAGCGTTATGCGATCATCGCCGGCCTGGGCGCATTCCGTGATCCCGGCATCATGCGGTCTGCGCTCGACCTGATCATGAACCCGGGAGACGGCATCGAGCCACGCGAAGTGCGCTCGATCATTTCCGGCCAGTGGCGTGAAACGCGCGGCACCGTCTGGGAATACGTGCGGAAGAACTTCGAGGCGCTCAATGCGAAACTCCCGGGCGCGCGCGGCATTCCTTACGGGGCGACGCTCCCATCCGCCGCCTCCGCGTACTGCGATGCGTCGCGCGCCTCAGAAGTGGAGTCCTTCTTCAAGCCGAGATTGACTGCACTTCCCGGCGGCGACCGAAATCTCGCGCGCGTTCTCGAGGGCATACGCCTCTGCGAGGCGCGGAAAAAGGTGCTCGAACCGGGCGCTGTCGAGTTTCTCGAAAAGCGCCCGAGGTGACGTCACGCGCCGTGCGCCTGCAGGCGTACATTGGTCAGGTGCCTATGAGACACACAATGTTGCTGTTCGCTGCGCTCGCGCTGGCTTCACCCGCCGGCGCACAGAAGCGCTATGAGCCGCGGTGGGAATCCATAGATAGCCGTCCCACGCCCAGTTGGTACACGGACGCCAAGTTCGGCATCTTCATTCACTGGGGCGTCTATGCCGTGCCTTCGTACGCCCCTGTCGGCAGTTATTCCGAGTGGTATTGGAATGCTCTCCGAAAGGGTCCGCAGGACAAGGGTAAGCCGAACCCGACGTGGCAGTTCCACGCGCGCGCTTACGGCGAGAACTTTCCGTATTTCGATTTTGCGCCGATGTTTCGAGCGGAGATGTATGACCCGGCGCAGTGGGCGGACATCTTCGAGCAGTCGGGGGCAAAGTACATCGTCCTCACCTCCAAGCACCACGACGGGTTCGCGCTGTGGCCCAGCAAGCACGCCAGCTCGATTTGGAACCGGCCGTGGAACGCGGCCGAGATCGGCCCCAAGCGCGATGTACTCGGCGACCTCACCACCGCGGTCCGCAACCGCGGCCTGAAGATGGGCTTCTATTATTCGCTGTACGAGTGGTACAACCCCGTATGGCTTGCGGACAAACCGCGCTACGTCACCGAGCACATGCACCCCCAGTTCAAGGACCTGGTGACGCAGTACAAGCCATCCATCATCTTCTCCGACGGCGAGTGGGACCTGCCCAGCGAGCAATGGAAGTCTCCTGAGTTGCTCGCGTGGCTTTTCAATGAATCGCCGGTGCGCGGCGAGGTGGTCATCAATGACCGCTGGGGTAAGGACTCCCGCCACAAGCACGGCGGCTACTACACTACCGAATACACTGCCGGCCTGGAGGGCAGCACGAAGCCCTGGGAGGAGAGCCGCGGCATGGGCTTCTCCTACGGCTACAATCGCGCCGAGCAGTTGAAGGACTACCGCAGCGATCGCGAGATGATCCTCATGCTGATCGACCTGGTGAGCCGCGGCGGCAACCTCCTGCTCGACATCGGCCCGACGGCTGACGGCCGCATTCCGGTCATCATGCAGGAGCGGCTGATGCAGATCGGCCGCTGGCTCAAAGTAAACGGCGAAGCGATCTACGGCACGAAAACCTGGAAGCAGACCCGGCAGTGGAGCGCGGGCGAGCAGCCGAAGCTCGAGACGGGCGAGTACATGACGCGCTACGAGGTCACTGATTTCATTGAGCGCAAGAAGCCCGGCCAGGCCGTGATCGAGGCGTTCTTCACGTCCAAGGGTAATGACCTTTACGTGATCGTTCCCGGCTGGCCCGGAGCGAAACTGACAATCAAAGATCTCGCGGCGCCCGCGGGCATGAGGGCGACGCTACTCGGCTCCACCGGGGACCTGAAGTGGTCTGCCGCGGGCAAGGACGTCGTCATTCAGATGCACGTGCCGCCGGGTGACCCCTCGAAGGCGCAGCACGCGTACGTGGTGAAGCTGGCCGGCGTCCGATAACCGTCCGCAAATAGTTCGACATGCACCCGCGCCGCTCGTAGCCGGGCAGCGCGGGCGCATCCCGCCGTGTGACTTGAGTCATAGGACCGCCTGTACTTTAACGCTAATCTGGTGTTTCGAAAGCATTACACATGAGCGAAATCATAGATAACAAAGCGCACCGCATCCGCACTCTGAAGCAGATCATCAAGCACCTTCACGCGGGCCAGTCGCCCGATGCAGTTCGCGAGCAACTTCGGAAAATCGTCCGGGAAACCGACTCCTCGGAAATCATGGCCATGGAGCAGGAACTCATGGCGGAGGGAATGCCCGTCGAGGAGATCAAGTCCATGTGCGACTTGCACTCGCAGGTCACACGGGACGTCCTGGTGCAACTCTCTGTACCAGGTGTTCCGCCCGGCCACCCGGTGGACACATTCCGCCGCGAGAACAAGGCGCTTGGCGAGGCCATCGGCGCGATGCGCACGGCCATCGCCAAAATCGCGGAACTGCCCGACGATGCCGCCGCAGGCGACCTTCTGTTCGAGTGGCGCAAGGCATACAACGACCTGATGGACATCGACAAGCACTACCAGCGCAAGGAGCACACCGTGTTCTCCCGGCTGGAGCGCTATGGCATCACAGGCCCTTCGAAGGTGATGTGGGCGAAGGACGACGAGGTCCGCGGGCTGTTGAAGCAACTGGGGAGCGCGCTCAAGCGGCGCGACGCGACTGCGGGCGAGTGGAAGCTTATTGGATCCACAACCGCCGAAGCCGCCCTCAGTGCCGTCGAAGAAATGATCTACAAAGAGGAGAACATCCTCCTCCCGATGTGCCTGAACACCTTCACCGAAGAGGATTGGGCGGTGATCTGGAGCGCATCGCCGCGTTATGGATGGTGCATCGTGGAACCGCGCGCCGGGTACCAGCCGCCCGCATCCGTGCTGCCCGAGGGAGTCAGCCTGCCCTCGACCGATGCAATCATTCTGCCGACCGGCAACCTGAGCCTGGAGCATCTCACGGCCATCTTCTCGACCTTGCCGGTAGACCTGACCTTCGTCGATGACGACGATCGTGTGCGCTTCTTCTCCGAAGGCCCCGACCGCGTCTTCGCACGCAGTAAGGCGATTATCGGACGGAAGGTGCAGCACTGCCATCCGCCGCGTAGCGTCAGCGTGGTGGACCGCATTCTCGAAGATTTCCGCGAAGGCCGGCAGGACGTCGCCGAGTTTTGGATCAACTTCCAGGAGCGCTTCGTTCACATCCGCTATTTCGCGGTACGCGAAGGCGGCAAGTATATCGGCACTCTCGAAGTCACGCAGGATCTCACGCACATTCGCAAGCTCGAGGGCGAGAGGCGGTTGCTCGAATACGATTCGCCGCAACCGGCGGGAGTAACGCAATGAGTCACGCTGAGGATTCAACACCAGGCCGCGTCCGTCACGAGATCGACGCGGACCTGATGCTCGCGACCGGAGAGCACCCGCTCGGCAAGGTGCGCCGGTGTGCGGGCGAACTCCAGCCCGGCGAGAGCGTTCGAATCACGAGCGGCTTCCGACCGGCGCCGCTGATCGAAGCGCTCTCGCACGCCGGGTTCACCGTCTCATCGGAAGAGGCGGCGCCCGGCCGCCACGTCACCTACGTCGCGCGGTCCGCCTGACGACTCCAGCGCGAACCGGCAATCCGGAGTTCCCCGCCGAACGCAACCTCGCCCTCCGATGTCTTACGATGGGCAAGAGCGTATGGCAAACCAGAATCATGTGGAGATCCTGAAGCGCGACGTGGACGCCTGGAACGAATGGCGCGACGCGAACGCGGGCGTGCGGCCCGACCTGACCCGGTCGGACTTGAGCGAAGCCGATCTCGTCCTCGCGAACCTGGCCGGGGCGGAACTCGCCGGCGCCAACCTGACCTTGGCGAATCTGCGCGGGGCCGATCTTCGAGGAGCCGACTTGAGCGGAGCGAACCTCATCGGCGCGCGACTGCTCGGCGTGGATCTCGTGGGCGCCAGTCTCTGTGGCGCAGACCTTTCCACGGCCGAGGACCTCACCGAGGAGCAACTCGAGGAGGCGCTCGGCGATGAGAGGACCGTCCTGCCCGACGACATTCACCGTCCATCGCATTGGGCGCGCGTGCGGAAGGTGAATGTCGCGGAAGCGTTCGACAGCTTCTCCGAGTACTGGTGGCCGCGCATCGTCGGCGACGTCGGCGACATGCACGTCAAAGCGATCAAGCTCTTCGGTGAGTTCGTGTGGCACCAGCATGAGGAAGAAGACGAGTTTTTCCTCGTGGTGAAAGGCCGCATGGTCCTCCGCCTGCGCGACCGCGACATCCCGGTGAACGAAGGCGAGTTCATCATCGTGCCGCGCGGCACCGAGCACCAGACGGTCGCCGAGCACGAGTGCCACGTGCTCGTTGTGGAGCCCAAGTCCACCATCAACACGGGCAATGTGACAAACGAGCGCACGGTCACGAAGCTTGACTGGATCTGAGGAGCGGCGCCGCGAGCCCGGGCACGGAATGGACACGCTTCAGGAGTTTCCCGTCATCATCACGGTCCCTGTCCACTGGGGCGACCAGGACAGTTTCGGCCACGTCAATAACGTCATGTATTTGCGCTGGGCCGAAACGGCGCGAGTGGATTACCTGATCCGCGTAGGCATCTGGCAGCGGTACGAAATGGAACGCATCGGGCCGATCGTCGCAAATATCACCTGCGATTACCGCCGAGCCCTCGAATACCCGGAGACGGTTCGCGTGGGCGCCCGCATCACGGGCGTTGGCACCAGCAGCATCAGGATGGCGCACCGAATCGTGAGCCTGACG
>DATMXS010000325.1:0-6428 GCA_035561355.1 Bryobacteraceae bacterium
GCCTGCTCGCACTTCCACGTGATTTCCTCCACAGCGCGATGCGCCACCTGCGGGAGGAAATACCACAGATCGTCCTCGATCCGCTTCTGGTTCTGCGAAGTGGGAGGTACGATTTTGGCCGTCTGCACCAGGCCATGTTCGTCGATGTCGTACCGATGATAGAGAAGGCCTCTCGGGGCCTCGGTAGCAGCCGCGCCGGCGCCTGCACGAACCCGTATCTCGGCCTTCGGCGCAGCCGGCGGCTCGTAGGCGTCAATCAGCCGCAGCGCCTCCTGGCATGCGAAGACCAACTCGACCGCGCGTACCACGATGCCGCGGAAGGGGTTGCGGCACGGCGCCCCCAGCCCGGCTTCCCTTGCCGCCTGCTGCGCTGATTCCGGGAGCCGCGAATAGTTGAGGTTGAACCGCGCTAAGGGGCCCACCATGTACGATCCGCGCCCGCGCAGAATCGAATGCAGCGCGTTCGAGTGCCTCACGTGCTGTTCGACAAAATGGTCTTCATACTGCTCGACGCCGATGTCCAGGCCCTTGCTCGAGACGACGCGTCCTTCGTTGAGCGGATACTCGTCCGGGTGCGAGAGCGCGACGAACTCGTAGTCCTGCTCAAACTCGGGAAACTCGAAACCTGCAACCAGCTTTACCGTTGCGAACGAAGTATCCAGGGCCCACTTCAGGTCCTCTACCAGCGCCTTCAGCTCGCTCTTCAAGGGGGTCCGGTGGAACCCCCCCACGGCCGCCGACACCGGGTGAATCTCGCGGCCGCCCATCACGCATACGATGCGGTTGCCGATCTTCTTCAGCCGTAATGCCTGGTCCACCAGCGCGCCGTGATCGCGGGCCATCTGAATGGCGTCCGGATAGCCCAGGAAGTCGGGTGCGTGGAGCATGAACACGTGTAGCGCGTGGCTCTCGATCCACTCGCCGCAATAGAACAGGCGGCGGAGTTGCCGCACGGCGGGATCGATAGCAACGCAGAATGCCCGTTCGATGGCGTGCACGGCGCTCATCTGGTAAGCGATGGGGCAGATACCGCAGATCCGCGCCACAATGTCCGGAGTCTCTGAAATGTGACGGCCTCTCAGAAAGGCTTCGAACATGCGCGGTGGCTCGGGGATCTTCAGCTTGACGTCGGTGACCCGGTCGCCCTTGAGCTTGATGAAAAGCGCGCCCTCGCCTTCCACTCGCGCCAGGCAATCCACCTTGATGGTCCGGCTCTGGGTTGCAGTGCTCATGGTCGGTCGCACTCCTCGCTGGCTTTGCGGAACTGCCACGCCCAGGCATTGAAGCCGCGAAACGCCCGCATGATCTGCTGATCGCTCTGCCCCAGGATTCGGAACTGTGTTGTGAGCGATTGAGTGTTCGGGCTCTCCATCGGGCCGAAGCACCCATAACAACCCCGGCTGAACTTGGGGCACAGGGCGCCGCAGCCGGCTTGTGTAACGGGTCCCAGGCACGCAACGCCCTGGGCGACCGTGATACACACGTTGCCGCGCCGTTTGCATTCCATACAGAGGCTGTACGTCGGCACGTTCGGCTTCCGGCCGGCCAGGGCCGCGCTGATCAGTTCCACCAACTGCAGCTTGTTGATCGGGCAGCCGCGCAGCTCAAAATCCACCGGCACGTGTTCTGCGATCGGGGTTGAGAGCTTGAGGGTGCTGACGTATTGCGGCGTCGCGTACACCATCCGGAGGAATTCATCCGCGTTCTGCCAGTTCCGCAGCGCCTGGATACCCCCGGCGGTGGCGCACGCTCCGATCGTGACCAGCTTGCGGCACTGCCGCCGCACCTCCTGAATGCGCTGGGCGTCGTGGTGTGTGGTGATCGACCCTTCCACGAGCCCGACGTCGTAAGGTCCCTTCAGCATGGTCCGGCTCGCCTCCGGGAAATACGCAATGTCCACTGCGGCGGCAACCGCGAGCAGGTCATCCTCCGCATCCAGCAGGCTCAGTTGGCAGCCGTCGCACGAGGCGAACTTGAAGACGGCGACTTTCGGTCTGGAGTGGCCCTTAGAGTTCATATTTCCCCAGCAAGCTCCGCACCTGCGGATACCGGAACACCGGTCCGTCCCGGCAGATGAAATACGGACCGCACTGGCAGTGCCCGCATAAGCCGACTCCGCACTTCATGTTGCGTTCCATCGAAAGGAAAATATTGCTCGCGGGCACGCCGCGGTTCTCCTCCAACTCGCCGATAACGAAGCGCATCATGATTTCGGGTCCGCAGATCATGACGATGGTGCGATCGGGATGCATCCGGATCTGCCGGAACAGGGTCGAGACCACTCCTACCCGGCCGCGCCAGTTCATGCCGCCATAGTCCACGGTCGTCAGGATCTGGGCGTCGGGCGAACGGGACCACGCGGCCAGTTCCTTACGGAACAAAAGGTCGCGCGGGCTGCGAGCGCCGTAAAGGACAATGAGGCGCACGAAATCGTCGCGGTTACGCAGGACGTGGTAGATCACCGGCCGGAGCGGAGCCAGTCCGATCCCGCCTGCTACGATCAACACGTCTTTGCCTTTGGCGGCCTCGACCGGCCACGCCGTGCCAAACGGCCCGCGCACTCCGAGCGAGTCGCCCGGCCGATGGCTTACCAGCGCCTGCGTCGCCGGGCCGACCGATCGCACTGTGTACACCAGCCGCCGCGGCCGCCCCGGGTCGCCACTGATCGAAATCGGCAGTTCACCCACGCCGAACGTGTACAGCATGCTGAACTGGCCGGGAGCGAAACCGGGGGCGCCGGCGCCGCCCGCCGGCTCCACGCTGAGCGTAAAGGTGTCGGGCGTCTCTCGCGAAACGCTCTCCACACGGTACAGTTGCGGCCGCATCGGGTCAGTCGTGGACAGTCCGTTGCCGGTCCGTTCAAGCGTGAGCGCCATAGACGTCCAGGAGCTGCAGGCGAGTGGTTTGCAGCCGCTCGTCTACGATGTGGGAGAACCGCTTCAGCAGCTCGTACCCGAGATCGTGATCTTTCTCGCACTTGCCCCGCAGGCACTTGCCATCGAGTGCGAAAGCCCGCACGGGTTCCACTACGCGTGCATCGAAGCGCCAATAGTACGGTGGAATCACCCACGACCAGCCCAGGATCTCGCCTTCCTCCAGCGTCTCGATCACCAACGGAGGCCGTTGCGGGGCGCGAATCTCCAGCGCCACCTTGCCCTGCCGGATCAGGTAAAAGCAGTCGGCTTCTTCGGCTTCGCGAAATATGTATGCGCCCGCGTCGAAACGTACGTTGGATGCACACCCGGTGAGCAGTTTGATATATCCGGTATCCAACCCTTCGAAGAACGGGTGCTGAGCGAGAATGCGCTCAATCGTCTCCATTTGGGGCCTCCATTGCGGCTGCCGGGGCAGGCGCTCCGCCCTCCCGGATCGCACACACCTCGGCCGTGATATCGATCCCGGCCGGGCACCAGGTAATGCACCGTCCACATCCGACGCAGCCGGAGGTGCCGAACTGATCGATCCAGGCGGCAAACTTGTGCGTCATCCACTGGCGGTAGCGGGATTTGGCTGACATCCGGACACTGCCGCCGTGGATGTAAGAGAAACTCTGTGTGAAACAGGAATCCCACTTCCGCCACCGCTCCGCTCGGGCGCCGGTCACCTCGCTTGTATCCTCTACGGCGGTGCAGAAGCAGGTGGGGCAAACCATCGTGCAGTTCGCGCAAGTGAGGCAGCGGCCGGCAACTTCGTCCCAACGGGGGTGTTCGAAGCTGTCATACAGCAAGTCGCGGATGCCTGCCGTATCGATCCGCCGCCGCTGGGACGCCGCGCGCGCCACCGCGGCGTCCGCTTCCCGGCGAAGCGCCTCAGTCGCCTCAGGGCAGTCCAACTCGCGCAGTATTTCCGCTCCCGCCGGAGTGCCCGCCTCAGCGATGAATACGTGGTGGTCGGGGCTCGCGAGTTCCGTCAGCAAAAGATCGAAACCCTGCTGCGCGCCCGGCCCCGTCCCGAGGGAAGCGCAAAAGCACGTAGGGGCCGAATGGGTGCAGTTCACGGCCGCCACGAAGGCGGACTGGCGCCGGCTCTGATAGACCGGATCCGCGAACCGGTCTTCACTCAAGACGCGGTCCAGCACCTTGATTGCCGCGATCTCACAGGGGCGGACTCCCAGGAAGGCATAGCGCGGAGCCGGTTCGCCGTTGTCTTCGAACCGGAGGTCCCGCCCGTCGCGCTCGATCTGGAAAAGCCGCATCTCGGGCGGATGCAGGAACCTCTTCCAACTCTGTGCGGCCACGCCGTAGCCGAACAGCAATCCATCGCCGTTCTTCCTGAGGCGGTAGTGCCCTGCTTCCTGTTCGGCGGTCCATCCGAGGGGGAGATCAGCGACTTTCTCGAGCGGCCCGTATACGATGGCGCCATCGGAAACGGTCGGCCCAAGCACTTCATAGCGGCAGCGCGCGAGCAGGCCGATGAGCCGCTCGAGCGCGTCGAGGTCCATCAGGGCGCGAGTCATCCCGGTATCCGGGGTCATCCGCAGCGCCCTCCTTGCGAGAATCATAACTCAATACCGGATAGTCGGCGCCCGAAATTTAAGATGTTGCGCTCTGATTTCGACAGGCAACGAAGCCGATATCCAGCGTGCTCCCCGGTCGGCTGCCCTCCGTTCGGATTATCATTGGCTGACGTCAGGAGGGTTCATGCGACTGAGTGTTCTCATTTTGTCTGCCGTGTTTGCCCCGGTGCTCGTTTCTGCCGCGGACACCGTGCAGGCTTGGACGGTCGATTCGCTCGTCAAGATCTTCCCGGATGATCCTGCAGGCACGAGCCGGCTCGGTAACGCCCCCGTTCTTGTCCCCCGAAACGGACACGCGAGCGTGCAGATCGCTCTGCGGGCGCCCGCCGCGGTCTCCGGCATCAACGTTGAGATCGCCCCCGCCGCAGGGGTCGAAGTGCAGGTGCGCCGCGCCGGGTACGTGCCCGTAGGCTCGAGCCCGCCATCCACACCCTTCGATGAACTCGCGCGGCCCGCGCCATCGGTCTTCCCGGACCCGCTGCTCGTGGACTTCCCATTCGACCTCCAGCCCAACCGCACGGAATCAATGTGGATCACGGTCCACGCGCCTGCCGCGGCATCGCCCGGCGAGCGTACCCTGACTGCGCGAATCACCTCCGGCGGCAAGCCGCTGGCGTCCGTGCCGTTCAGGGTTCGCGTGGCGAACACGGCGGTCCCGGCGCAGCGCACCCTCAACGTGACCAACTGGTTCCAACTGGAGCAGACATATCTCACGCGCCACTTCAAGCAGGCCGCCGAGGAAGAGCGCTACTGGGAACTGCTCGGCAACATCGGCCGCGTCATGGCGGAACACGGCCAATCGGCCATGATCACGCCGGTGTTCTCGTTGGCGAAGCCGGTCGTTAAAGACGGTCGCATCGAGTTCGACTTCTCCCGCCTGGACCGTTGGGTGCAGGTCTTCGATAAAGCCGGCATCCGCACCATCGAGGGCGGGCACTTGCTCGGGCGCGCCTCCGAGTATTTCAGCCCGCTGGTCGTCCCCTCCTACGTCGTCGAGAACGGTCAGGCGGTCGAACGAAGTCTCGACCCCTCAGACCCCGCCGCCGGAAAGGCGCTCGCCGATTTCACGTCGGCACTATACGCCCACCTGAAAACTCGCGGTTGGACGACCCGGTACATCCAGCACGTCCACGACGAGCCGCACGACGATGAAAACCCTGTCTACGAGCGCTACGCGAAGCTCATCAAGCAGAACATGCCCGGCATCCCGCTGCTCGATGCCGTCGGCCTCGATCAGGACATGTCGTTCTTCGTAGCCGACATCTGGGTGCCCGTGCTCGGCAGCTTTGACCACAGCTTCGACAAGATTAGCGACCACCTGGGCAGGGGCGGACAGGCATGGTTCTACACGTGCGTCTTCCCACAAGGCCGGTATCTCAACCGATTCACCGACCTTCCCGCCATCAAGACTCGCCTGCTGCACTGGTTCAACTTCCGCCATGGGTTCACCGGTTTCCTGCACTGGGGCGGCAATTACTGGGGACCGGAGCCGTTCGATAACGTCCAGGCCGTCATCAACGACAACAAGACTCTTCTTCCAGCCGGCGACAACGCCATCGTTTATCCCGACCCGCAGCGCAACACCATTCTCAGTTCGATACGGCTCGAGCAGATGCGTGAGGGCATCGAAGAATACGAAATCCTGGCCGAGCTCGCAAAGAAGGATGGCGCCAAGGCCCGCGCACTCGCGCAGCGGGCCATCCCGAACGTGAACGATTACGTTCGTGACGTCGCGGCTTTTCGCGCGATTCAGGCGGAGCTGCTCGGAGAACCGGTCCCGCCTGTGAACGCCGTTCAGCCGTCGAAGGCCGCTGTCGCGCCCTCAACGGCCGCTAAACCGCAAACGTGGTTCGTGGACGCGCTCACGAAGGTTTTCCCCGATGACGCGGCAGGGGCGAATCGCCTCACACAG
>DATMXS010000326.1:0-31201 GCA_035561355.1 Bryobacteraceae bacterium
GTTGTGCTGCGCCTGACCCAGCGGTTGCAAGAACGCCGCAACGATCAAGCTGAACGAGCGTCGCGAAATTCGCACCCCGCCATGTTATCGCTTACGGCTGGAAGACGGCCATACCGGAGATTGGCGAGTCAGGTCAGCGGGGTGGCCGCAGGTCTCCCGTATCCCCGAGTTCCGCGAGTTCCGACAGATCCTCCGCACGCGAAACCGTGCTGTGTTCATCACCGCTCAGTTCGGGCGATCACCATAGCGGTCGATCAGCCGGCACTGAAGCAGAAAGCCGCCGCTGCTAACGAACACGACGAACACGGGGAAGGTCGCAATCGTGATGAACGCCTTCAGGAAACTGCCCACGTCGAACGGTGGCGTAGGGCCAGCCGTTGCGAGGAAGGCTGGCACGCATACTGCCGTTGCAATGGCCGAGATTCGGAAAACACGGACGATCAGGTTCCAGCGTGGTATTGCGTTTCTGCTAAACGGCCGCTGTGCCGGAAGTCCATGGCCCTGCCGCAATTTCTGAACATCCTTCCCCCGCTGGTGACGACGCCAGCCGATCCCGACGAGGCAGATCAGGGCTAGTGCGACAACAAGGTTCGGGACGGTCACTGCCAGTCATTCTATCCGGTCCTCCTGCTTGGGGTCTGATAGACGGCCTTACCGGAAACTTCCCCGGGTGTTCGGCTAAGATGTCCACCACGGATCGTGCCGCGGGCGCTGGAGAAGCGGAGGCCCACCTTCACCGGGGACGTTCTGTACTCGCGCTTCCCTGCCGCAAGCGCGATGCATTCTCCTGCCGCAGTGATCCGAGAAATCAGAGTCGTGCCACAGGGCGGATTTAGCCCCCCACGGCTTCCAACCGCTGCACCATGGCCGCCCGGAAACTCTCGTCTTTGATCGAATCCAGGTTGATCCGGACGTTCGCCGTCGCACCCGAAATGGCAGCGCCGGCCAGCGCCAGTCCGACCTCCAGATCGGAGGCGTACCTGGCAGGCGCCTCACGCTTGAGCACCTCGATTTCCTGCCTGACACACGCAGCCCGCTCGGCGACTTCCATCGGCACTGTCGCGGCCTCCTGCATGGCTTCTTCGACGAATGGCCCGCGCTCGTCCTTCGGCCGCTTGTAGGCAGCGATCACCTTGTTGTAGGCAGCTGCGTCACGTTCAACTGCTTCGGTGAGGAACTTCCGGTCGGCTTCGAAATCGTGGCTGTCCGCGCGCTTCAGTATCAGCGTGATCATGGTTCCGAGCGCCGCCGCCATCGCGCCCGCGGCTGCGGACGCGCTGCCTCCGCCGGGGGTCGCGGTCGGCGCCGCAAGTGCATCCAGAAAGCCGGCGAGCCCGCCGGGCAGTACCTGTTCCATGCGGTTCTCGAGCACAACGTCGGGCCGGAAGTTCTCGGCCCGAAGATAGAACTCCGCAGCCATCTCCAGCGCCTTGCGCGGAATGAGTCCGACGATCTCGCTGCCGGTAACGGACGCGCCGTACCGCGCGGCTTCGCTGCGCACCGTTTCAAACACGCGGTGAACCGGGGTTTGCTCGAAATCCGTCAGGTTCATCGAAACCTGTGCGACGTTCCGGGATTCGAGTGGCACTCCCATGGACTTCACGTACCGGTAGCCGCCCGACGAGAACCGAATCGCCTTCGCAATCTTCTTGGCCACCTCCACGTCCGCCGTGTTCAGGTTGATGTTGTATGCGATCAGGTACTTCCGAGCGCCCACAACGGTTGCGCCCGCGCTCGGGTGCAGCTTTGCCTCGCCGATATCGGGGGCGCGGTCCGGATTCGTGGCGACCTCCGCACGCAATCCCTCAAACTGGCCCCGGCGTATGTTTTCGAGATTGGTCCGGTCCGGCCGGCGCGCGGCGGCCTCGTACAGATAGACGGGCACTTTGTAGCGTTTCCAGATCTCCTGGCCAGCCCGTTCTGCGAGCCGCACGCATTCGTCCATCGTCACGCCTTCCACCGGCACGAACGGCACTACGTCGGTGGCGCCGATGCGCGGATGCGCGCCGGTATGCATGGTGAGGTCGATCAACTCGACAGCCTTGCCGATGCCACGCAACACGGCTTCCAATACCAGCTCAGGCGGCCCGGCGAGCGTCAGAACGCAGCGGTTGTGATCGGCATCCATTTCGTGGTCCAGGAAGGCGATGCCGGGCACCGAGCGGATCGCCTCGATCAACGCGTGTACTTTGAACTCGTCCCGCCCCTCGGAGAAATTCGGCACACACTCAATCAGGCTTCGCGACATATCCTCTCCTTGCGTCGTAAACGATGGTTCCCCGCTTGATGGTCATTGCCACAGGGTTCACACCGAAGTAGTAGGGAATTTCCCGGTAATCCGATGCATTGAACACCACCAGGTCGGCGTTCTTGCCTACCTCAATGGAACCGCAGCGGTCCGCACGGCCGCATGCCCACGCCCCATTGATGGTAGCGGCGGCGATGGCCTCAGCGGGCAGCAGCCTCATCTGCGCGCATGCCAGCGAGAGCATCATCGGCATGCTGCAAGAGGGGCTGGTGCCCGGATTGAAGTCGGTCGCGAGTGCAACCGCAGCGCCCGCGTCGATGAGCGCACGCGCCGGGGCGTACCGGCTCAGGCCCAGGTGCAGCACTGCGCCGGGCAGCAGAGTCGCAATGGTGCCGGAGGCGGCCAGCGTGCGTACATCGTCGTCGGAGATGTACTCCAGGTGATCCGCGCTGGTGGCGCCGAGTTCCGCGGCCAGGCGCGCCCCTCCGAGCCTGGAGAACTGCTCGGCATGGATCTTCAACCTGAGCCCGCACTTCGTGGCGGCGTTCAGGTACCGTCTCGCCTGCGCCAGCGAAAAGGCCCCGCGCTCACAGTAGATGTCAGCGAATTCGGCCAGCCCGAGCTTCTGGATGCATGGCATTGCCTCGGTGATAATCCAGTCGATGTACTGGTCCGCGCGGCCGGCCCATTCGGGCGGCGTCACGTGCGCGCCAAGGTACGTCGCCACCAGATCGACACGGGTGCCACCGGTTTCGGCGATGGCTTTCAGAATCTTCTTTTCGTTGGCTTCATCGAGCCCGTACCCCGATTTCGCCTCCACGGTAGTCGTGCCGTGCCGGATGAAACCGCCGAGCGTCTCGGCGCCCTGGTGAACCAATGCGCGTGCGGGAGTCTTGCGAATCGCCCGCACGCTCTGGAGTATGCCGCCGCCTGCCTTCGCGATCTCTTCATATGTGGAACCCGCCAGCCGCATTTCGTAATCGGCCAGGCGCGGCGGACCGCAGATCAGGTGCGTGTGGCTGTCTACAAACCCCGGGCACACCACACGGCCGTTCGCGTCGATCTCCCGCGCGTTGCGAGTTATCGCCAGGTTCTCGATCCGCCGCGCCGGACCGACCTCCACTACCACCCCGTTCCGGATCAGGACGGCGCCGTCCGGGATGATGTTCAGTTCGCGAAGCGCCGGCCCGCGCCTCGGTTCGGAGGGGCCGCGTAACGTGATCAACTGCCGGGCGCCGCGCAACAAGACTGCCCGGTGATATGCCATATCGAGGTCCGTTTCTGGAGCCGGATTCGTTGGAGCCTTCCGGCGGACGCAAGCGCCTAGCGCATCGGCACGCGCAAACCGTGCTGCTGCGCGAAGCCCTTCGCTTGTTCGTAGCCGGCATCGGCATGACGCAGCACGCCGATCCCGGGATCGCACGTCATCACACGTTCGAGGCAGCGGCCCGCACTTGCGGAGCCGTCGGCAACCGTCACCTGCCCGGCGTGCATCGAATATCCGATGCCGACACCGCCGCCGTTGTGGAATGATACCCAACTCGCGCCGCAAGCCGTGTTCAGCAACGCATTCAGGATCGCCCAATCGGCGATCGCATCGCTGCCGTCCCGCATCGCTTCCGTCTCCCGGTAAGGCGAAGCCACCGATCCGCAGTCCAGGTGATCCCGGCCGATGACGATCGGCGCTTTCAGTTCGCCCGCCGCCACCATTCGGTTCAATTCCAGTGCGAACGCCGCGCGTTCACCGTATCCCAGCCAGCAGATGCGCGCGGGCAGGCCCTGAAACCGAACCTTGCGGCGCGCGAGCGAGATCCAGCGGGTGAGCGTCTCATTGGCCGGGAACAGGCGGCAGACGGCCGCATCAGTCGCCGCAATATCCGAAGGTTCGCCCGAAAGCGCCACCCATCGGAACGGCCCGCGGCCTTCGCAGAACATCGGCCGAATGTACTCGGGGACGAAACCGGGAATCTCGAACGCGTTCGATACGCCGCGGTCGGCGGCCATGCGGCGGATATTGTTGCCGTAATCGAAGGTTACGGCGCCGAGCCGTTTGAGGTCGAGCATCGCGCGCACGTGGGCTGCCATCGAATCCATTGCGCGATCGACATATGCGGCGGGGTCCGCGCGGCGCAACCCGGCGGCGTCTTCGATGCTGAGGCCCGCGGGGATGTAGCCGTTCAGCGGATCGTGAGCGCTGGTCTGGTCCGTGAGGAGATCAGGGACGATCCCGCGCCGGACCATCTCCGGCAGCACCTCGGCACAGTTGCCTACAAGACCGACGGAGACGGCCTGCTTCTCATGGATGGCGTTGCGAAGGATGCGAACGGCCTCGTCGAGGTCGCTCACCATGATGTCGCAGTAGCCGGTCTTGAGCCGGCGCTTGATGCGCTCGGGATCCACCTCGATCCCGAGGTACGCCGCGCCGTTCATGGTCGCTGCAAGCGGCTGCGCGCCGCCCATGCCGCCCATCCCGCCGCTTGCCACTAGGCGTCCGGCAAGCGTTCCGCCGAAGTGCATGCGCGCGGCTGCCGCGAACGTTTCGAACGTGCCCTGGAGGATGCCCTGCGTACCGATGTAGATCCAGCTCCCGGCGGTCATCTGGCCATACATGATGAGGCCGAGTTCTTCGAGCGCGCGGAACTCATCCCAGTTCGACCACTTGCCGACGAGGTTGGAGTTCGCGATGAGGACACGCGGGGCCTCGTCGTGCGTACGGAACACACCTACGGGCTTGCCGGATTGCACCAGGAGCGTCTCGTCATCGTTGAGCTCTTCGAGTTCCCGAATGATGGCGTGATAGGAGGGCCAGTCACGGGCGGCCTTGCCAGCACCGCCATACACGACGAGATCCTGCGGGCGCTCCGCAACCTCAGGGTCGAGATTGTTCATGAGCATCCGCAGCGCGGCTTCCTGCCGCCATCCCTTTGCGCGCAGGGTGGTCCCGCGCGGAGCACGGATCGGGCCGTTCATGCCCTTAATCTACCGCGGCGAGCAGCCGCACAGCCCGGCTCATTTACCGAACAGAACCTGGGAAAACTCGAAGAAGCCTGACTTGCCTTCGATCCACTGGGCCGCCTTTAAAGCGCCGCGCGCGAGGCCTTCGCGGCTGCGGGCGGTGTGGCGTAGCGTGATGGTGTCTGCGGCGGAATCGAAGCCGATCTCGTGCGTGCCCGGGTGCCGGCCGGCGCGGCTTGCGGAGGTATCAATGCGCGCCTCGTAACCCGTTTTGCGCATGGTATCGACCAGACTCAGGAGCGTGCCCGAAGGCGCGTCCTTCTTGGCTGAGTGGTGAATCTCCCAGGCCCAAGCCTCGTAGTCCTTCTCAGACGCCATCAGCCGCGCGGCTTCGGCAACCATGCGCTGGAAAACGTTGACGCCGATTGAGAAGTTCGGCGCCCAGACAAGGCCCGTGCCGGCGCGCTCCACAGCGGTGCGCGCCCGTTCCAGGTGCTTCAGCCAGCCCGTCGTGCCGACCACGAGATTCACGCCTAGCGCCGAGATCCGCTCGATGTTGTCAATGGCCGCCTCCGGAGTGGAAAACTCGATGGCGGCATCAATGCCCGCAAAGTTAGGGACGGTGATGCCGGCGTACCCGGCGTTGTTGAACTCGTCGAGCTTGAGCGCGACCTCGCAGCCGTATTCCGGGGCAAGTTGTTCGATCAGCCTGCCCATCTTTCCGTACCCGACGATGGCGATCTTCATTCGGTGTCCGCTACTCGTAGAACAGTTCCGGATCCAGCTCTTCGAAGAACTCGTCGTGGAGCGCCGTAACCGCGGCGTTAAGGTCGTCCTCGGAAACAACAAGGCTCAGATTGAGCTGTGACGAGCCCTCGGAGATCATATGGATGTTGATGTCGCGCAATGCTCCGAATGCCCGCCCGGAGACGCCGCAACGGCCCCGGATGTTGTCGCCCACCAGGCACAGGATCACGTTCCCGTTGCCCACTTGCACATCCGCGATCTCTGCCAGCTCTCCTCTAATCGCATCGAGCGCCGAGGTGTTGTCGATTGTAAGCGACACGCTTACCTCGGAAGTCGAGACCATGTCCACCGGCGTCTCATACTTCGCGAATACTTCGAAGATGCGCTTCAGGAACCCGTAAGCCATCAGCATACGCGTTGACGTGATGTTGACGACCGTTATGTTCTCCTTGTACGCAATGGATTTCACCGGGTTCAGGCTCGGAACCGCTTCTGCAACGATTCGCGTTCCCTTGAACTCGGGGTGCCGCGAGTTGAGCACGACCACCGGGATGTTCTTCTCAATGGCCGGAATCACGGTTGCCGGATGGAGCACCTTCGCGCCGAAGTACGCGAGTTCCGCCGCCTCGGCGAACGACATCACTTTGAGGCGGCGCGCATTCGGCAGGATGCTGGGGTCGGCAGTGAGAACGCCATCGACGTCGGTCCATATCTGGATCTCTTCCGCGCCGATGCCCGCCCCTACGATCGCCGCGCTGAAGTCCGATCCGCCACGGCCGAGCGTCGTGGTGACGCCATCCTCAGTTGCGGCGATAAAGCCGCCCATCACAACCACCCTGCCGCACTCGAGCATCGGCGGAAGGGTTGCGGCGAGGCGCTCATAGGTGGCGGGATACTGCGGTGCGGCCTGCGTGTGCCGGTTGTCCGTCACCACCACGTCGCGGGCGTCCACGAACTCCGCATCGATCCCGAACTTACGGAAGCCGAAGGTGACGATGCGGCTGGAGAGGCGTTCGCCGTAGCTTGAAATCGCATCGATCGAGCGGGGCGTCAACTCACCCAGAACCGCCAGGCCGCGGACGAGCTCACCGAGTTCCTGAAAATGCTCGGCGATCACAGCGTTGAATTCGAGTTCGTCCTCGGGGTGCGTCAGTGCGAGCCCGTGCTCGACGTGATAGTCACGCAGCCACTTCAACTGCTCGAGCGCGCGCTGGCGATCGCCTGAGACGGCCGTGCGCGCCATCGCGAGCAGGCGATTAGTGGTCTTTGCCATGGCGGAAACCACCACGACCGGGCGGCGGTCCAGGCGCGCCCGGACGATGGATGCGACGCGTTCGATGGCGGCGGCAGACTCCACCGAGCTACCGCCGAATTTCATAACGATCATTAGTCGAGGAACCCTTCCACGTACATCAGTTCAGCGTTGAGTACGGCAGCGCCGGCAGCGCCGCGCACTGTGTTGTGACCGAGCGCGACGAATTTCCAATCGAGCACAGGGCAGGGGCGCAGGCGGCCGACGAAGCATGCCATACCGCGCTCACGCTCCGCGTCGCGGCGGGGCTGCGGGCGGTCGCGGTCGGGCATGTATTGCACCGGGTGCGCGGGCGCGCTCGGCAGGTTCCTCTGCTGGGGCACGCCGCTGAAGGCGCGCATGGCCGCGATGATGTCCGCCTCAGAGACCTTCTGTTCGAGTTCCACGGAGACCGTCTCGGTATGGCCGTCCAGCACCGGGACGCGGTTGCAGTGCGCGCTCACCCCGGCCGCGAGAGGCTCGATGCGATCGCCCTTGAACGCACCCAGAATTTTCTGCGTCTCCTGCTGCATCTTCTCTTCTTCACCGCCGATGAACGGGACGACGTTGGCGTTGATATCCATGCTGGCGACGCCCGGATAGCCCGCGCCGGAAATCGCCTGCATGGTGGTGACGATCACGCGCTTGATGCCGAACTGCTTCAGCGGCCCGAGCGCCATCGTGAGAACGACCGTCGAGCAGTTCGGGTTGGTGGCGATCTGGCCCTTCCAGCCGCGATTGCGCTGCTGCAACGGGATGATCTTCAGATGATCGGCGTTCACTTCCGGCACCAGAAGCGGGACGTCCGGCTCCATCCTGTGGTTCTTCGAATTCGAGACTACGATGTGGCCGGCCTCGGCGAAGGCGCGCTCGATGTCGGTGGCGACCGATGCGTCCATGGCAGAAAAGAGCAACCGCGGCGCGTTCCCCGGCTTCGAATCCTGCACCGTGAGTCCGGCGACCGTGTCCGGCATCGCGCCGTCCAGCCTCCAGCTCGTGGCGTCGCGATACTTCTTGCCCGCCGAGCGATCGCTCGCGCCCGCCCACGTCAAGTCGAACCACGGATGGTCCCGCAGGAACTTGACGAAATGCTGCCCCACCATGCCGGTGGCGCCGAGAATGCCGACTTCAATGCGTTGCATAGAACCTCTTAAATGAGCAGGCTTTTTGCGATGCCTGCGTAAATGTCAACCGCTTCGAGTAGTTGCCGCTTCGATACTTTTTCGTCCAGCGTATGTGCGACGTGGATGCTCCCCGGCCCGATCAGGAACGGCTGCCCCCACGCACCCGCGAATGCCGGAATATCCGTGGTGAAAGAGACGACGGTAGTGGGCAGGCCTGGCAGCGATCCGAGCCGGACTGCCGGAACCATCAGAACCTCGCGCGCCTCGACGCGGCCCGCGGCGGCGTCCTTCACAGCGGCACGCAGTGAGGCGCAATCCGCAACCAGGCGGAACATGATCTCCGCACGGGCCTCGTCGGGAATCACGTTCGGCGCGCGACCACCCGAGATGGTCCCGATGTTCATGGAACCCCGTCCGAGCACGTCGTCGTCGGGCAGCGGGATGTGCCGCACGGCCTCGAGCACGTCCAGAAGTTTTTCGATAGCCGATTCCCCAAGTTCCGGATACGCGGAGTGCGCCATCCGGCCGCGTGCGACCAACTCATACCGCAGCGCTCCCTTGGAGCCCAGCGCCAGTTGGTTCTCAGTGGGCTCACCGTTGATCAGGTACTTCGAGCCGCGGCGTGAACGCGCGGCAGTGAACGCGCCCGCGCTGTTCCGCTCCTCGCCGATAACGAACAGCAAGCCCAGCCCGCGGACGCCCTCGCCGAGCAGCTTGGCTACAGCGTGAATCATCGCGGCGGCTATGCCTTTGGCATCGCAGGAGCCGCGGCCGTATATGTAATCCTCGTCTTCGCGCGACCCGAACCAGGGCGGCACAACATCGATATGGGTCGAAAACGTTACAACGGGTTCGCCCCAGTACGCGAATACGTTGGGACGCTTCGGCTCGACGTCGAGCCGCTCGACCGCGCCGCCGGTCTTCATCGCCATCGGAGACAAGTAATCGAGCAGGTACTCCGCCACCCGCTCCTCGTTGCCCGTGACTGACTCGATGTCTACGAGGGTCCTGGTCAGTTCGAAGATGTTCATATCGCTCACGATTGTGATGGGGGCTGAGGGAGACGCCGGGAGGGCCTCTCGATAGCGCTCCACCCAGCCCGCCGCGTTCGGCGAACCGATGACAGTAGGCAGGTCTTGGCCTTGCCCACCAACCGAACCGGTGCTTGCTGCCGGAGCGATTTCGGCGGACGCCCGTATCTACGGGCGGCAGGGAGACTGACAAGTACTCCCGTGGGCGGCCCCCTTCGCCAGCCTTCCGGAGCTGCCCGGAACGGCGGACCGGCTACTCATGGCCTCCGCACCTCTATCAAGACAAATCTCAGAATAGAGAATTTGCCGGGATCGCGTCAAATCGCGGACAATCGGGGGATCATGCGCCCCCGCTCCAGGACACTCCTGTTCGCGGTTGTCCTGTTCCTCCTGAATCTGTGGTTTGCGATGGACCTGCTGACCTCCGAGTACATCGATCAGATGGGCTCGATCGAAGCCACGCACATCACCATCGCGCGCTGGGCTTTGGAGCACTGGCCGAATCTTTCATGGTTTCCGCTCTGGTACAACGGTGTTCCCTTTCAGAACACGTATAACCCGCTGCATCACCTGATCGTGGCCGCGGTCGCGGGTCTGCTCGGCATTACGCCGGCGCTTGCCTACCATGCGGTGACGGCTATTTTCTATGCGCTCGGTCCGGTAACGCTGTTCTGGCTGGCGCTGCGGTTGTCGGGCTCGGCGGTCCAGGCGTTTGCGGTGGGGGTGCTGTACTCGCTGGTGTCTCCTTCCGCATACCTGATTCACGCGGTGCGGTGGGATGTTGGTGGATTATGGCACCCGCGGCGGTTTCAGGCGCTGGTGCAGTATGGGGAGGGGCCGCACATCGCATCGTTGACGATGCTGGCGGCAGCGCTGTGCGCGCTCTCGGTCGCCTTCGAGAAGCGGCGCCCGGTGTATTGGTTCGCCGCGGCGGTGGGCATGGCAGCGGTGGTGCTGACAAACTGGATCGGCGCCTTCGGCCTCGCCGCCGCGGCATTTGCGTGGCTCCTCTCCGGCGATCGCCTTACCGATTACCGCCGCTGGGCCGCGGCCGCTGCCACTGGCGTTTTCGCATACGCCCTAGCTTGCTCGTGGATGCCACCTTCCACTATCCGCTCCGTCCTGTTCAATGAAGGCAATCGCGAACCGCTCACCACTGCTGCCTGGGCGGTGCTGATTCTGACAGTCGCAGCCATTGCCGCGATGCTCTGGTCCTTTAGCCGGTTCAAAGTACCGTCTCACATCCGGTTTGCGTGGTTGCTCCTGGCGCCACTGGCCGCATTCGTCCTGCCGTTTCACTGGCTCCGCATCACCCTCATGGGCCAGGGCCACCGGCTTCACCTGGAGATGGATATGGCGATCTGCCTGGCCGTTGTCTTCACCGCCGCGCCGCTGCTCGCACTTCGCCCGCGCCTGCGGACAGCGGTGATCCTCGCCCTGCTTCCGGTACTCATCGTCGCCGCCGTACGCTATCGCAAGTACGCCTCCCGAATTGACCGCGAGATCGACGTCACAAAGACGGTCGAGCACAGGCACGCCCGGTGGTTTGCTGAGAACATGAAAGGCCGTCGCGTCATGGCGCCGGGTTCGATCGGGTTCTTCATGAACGTCTGGAATGACGTGCCGCAGTTCGGCGGGGGTTACTATCAGGCCGTGCTCATGAATCCTGCCTTCGAAGGCGTCTATTTCCAGGTGCTCTCCGGCATGAACGCCGGGGAGAATGGAGGCGAGATCGCGACGAAGTGGTTGAAGGCTTATGGGGTGGACGCCGTCGAGGTGAGCGGGCCGGAAAGCCGCGAGTTCTACAAGCCGTTCAACAACCCGAAGAAGTTCGACGCCATTCTGCCCGTGCTCTGGCAGGATGCCGGCAACATCGTGTACGAGGTTCCGCGGCGCTCGCGTTCGCTCGCCCATGCGGTACGCGCCGCGGATTTGCCGCGCCGCTCCCCTGAACACGGGCTCGATCTGCAGCCGGTGGAAAAATACCTCGAGGCTCTCGACGACCCTGGGCTGCCGCCAGCCAACTTCAGTTGGACAGCCCTGAATCGGGCAAGGATAGCCGGCAGCCTTCAACCGGAGCACCTGCTTTCCGTGCAAATCGCGTATCACCACGGCTGGCACGCCGCAGTGAACGGCGAATCGCGCAAAACGTGGAGCGATGGCTTGGGACAAATGGTCATCGAGCCTCGCTGCGCCGGTCCCTGCGCCGTCGAGTTGTCTTATGACGGCGGGTCGGAGATGGCCGCGGCACGCGCAATCTCGTGGACGGGGACTCTGGCAGGGCTCACCGCCATTGCGCTCGATCTGGCACGCCGGCGGCGGCGCGTGCGCCCCGTCGAGCAGACCGCAGACAAAGCATGATGCCTCAGCTATCAATCGTCATTCCGGCCCTGAACGAGCGTGACAACCTGGTCCGCCTGATCCCCGCCGTTGGCGACATTGCCGAATCGATCGGCATCACGGTTGAAGTCCTGGTGGTGGACGGGCCGTCGCGGGATGGAACCGCGAAGGCCGCGGAATCGCTCGGTGCACGTGTCATCCGCCAGAAAGAGAGGGGGTATGGCGGAGCGTTGCTCGCCGGATTCGCTCAGGCCTCCTCGCCGTGGCTGCTGACCATGGACGCCGACCTGTCCCACCCGCCCACCTTCATCCGCGATCTCTGGGAGCGTCGCGAAGAAGCCGAGTTGACGATCGCCTCCCGCTATGTGGCCGGCGGCAAGGCAAGCATGAGCCGGTTCCGGTATGTGCTCAGCCTGATTCTGAACACCGTTTACCGTGCCGTCCTGCGGGTGCCGGTGCGCGATCTTTCGAGCGGCTTTCGCCTTTATCGCGCGAGCGCCCTGCACGACTTGCACCTCACCTCCCGCGATTTCGACATTCTCGAAGAGATCCTGGTGCTGGGCTGCAACCGCGGCTGGCGGGTGGCGGAGGTCCCTTTCCACTACATGCCGCGCGGTTCGGGCTCGTCGCACGCAAAGCTGATCCAATTCGGCTGGGCTTACGTGCGCACTCTGGTCCGAATGGTCCGGCTCAGGAGTTCGGCCCGGTAAGCGAGGCGCAGGAGATCGCCCAGACCCACGGACGGCCCTCAATCGAGCGGCGTTCTCACCCGCATCCGGACCGGTCCGCGCTGGCGCCCAGCCCAAACCGATAACAGGGCCGGTCCGGCGCAGGTCCTTCGGTACTGTGCCCGCATCGCCCTGCGTTTGCGCGAAATGCGACTAGACTGTACCTATGGCTGATTCGGACCAGCAGCGCCTCGACGCGATTGTGCAGGTCCTGATCCGCATTCAGCAGGACCAGCGGGTGCTCTCCGACCGCCTCGCGCGCCTGGAGGGCGCCGCGGGATTCACTGCGCCGGTGTCGCAGTCCGCCGCACAGCCGGCGACGCCGGAAGCGCCGCCGCCTTTTTCTTCAGTACCCCCGGAAGCGGCGGAAGTGCAGCCAGCACCCCCAATGCCGGGACCGGCGCCGGCACCCACTCCGCCGCCGCATGTGCATCGCTCGCCCGAACTCGAGACCCGGATGGGCCTGACGTGGATTAACCGGATCGGCGTCGTCACCCTAGTGCTCGGTGTGGCGTTCTTCTTCAAGTACGCCGTTGACAATCGATGGATCGGCGAAGGTGGCAGGGTCGCTCTCGGCGTGCTTGCCGGGCTTGCTCTGCTGGCTGGAGCGGATCGGCTGTGGCATCGGGGGCAGCGCGTCTTCGCGCAGGGAATCACCGGAGCCGGCATCGCTGTCCTCTTCGTCGCCTTCTACGCCGCCTTCGGCTTCTATAGCCTCATATCGCAGCCGGCCGCATTCGGGCTCATGCTGCTCAATACGGCAGCGGCGATCGTGCTTTCGCTCCGATACGGCTCTCAGGCGATTGCTGCGCTTGGGCTCGTGGGCGGCTTCATGACGCCCGTAGTGTTGAGCACCGGCCAGGACGCGCCCTGGTTCTTTCTCGGCTACGTGCTGCTGCTCGCGATTGGGGCGGCAACGCTGGCCTGGCGGCGACGCTGGCGGTTGCTCGACGGGTTGGCCTTTGCGGCCGCCTTCATCCTGTTTGCAGCCTGGATCGGGCAGCACTTTACCACAGAGAAGCGACTGGTGGCGATCGTCTTCGCCCTGGCTTATTACGCTCTGTTCGCCACGCGCGAGTTCCGTCCCGTCTCGGCCATGGCGCCGGCCGCGGCTTGCGTGCTCCTGCTCGCCATCTCCGTTCCCGGCCCGTACCCTTTTCTTCTACTGGCTCCAGTCGTGATCGCGACCGCAATGGCGATCGCCGACGCCCGCAGCCGTCCGGAGATGCTACTGGCCGCCTTCGCCGCTTTCTGGGCTACGTACGGCCTCGGCCAGTTTGATTTCGTGCACTACGCGGCCCGAGGTACGCTCACCGCACTTCTGGCGCTCCCGTTCGCGCTCTTCCTGATGTGGGCGCCGTGGCGGGCCGGGCGTGGCGCTGCAATCGGAGGCATCGGGCTGATCGTAGCGCCACTGAACGCCGCGTTCTTCTACGCCGGTGCTTATGTGCTGCTGCGGCCCGGCTGGAATGACTGGCTCGGACTGTTCACGGTTGCGCTTGCAGCGGTGCACTTCGCGCTGGCCCGCTGGCTGTGGTCCGCGGCACGCTCGGAGCGTCTGCTCATGCTGATGTACACCGGCGTTGCCCTGGCGCTGGTGACGCTCGCTATTCCTGTGCAGTTCGCCGGCTTCCGCATCACGATGGCGTGGGCGCTGGAGGCTGCGGCGCTGGCCTGGGTAGCGGCCCGCACGCGCGACGAGCGGCTGCAATGGATCTCCACCGCCGTGTTCGCCCTCGCATTCCTCCGGCTGTCAGGAGATGATGCGGGGCTCGCGGTTTCGGTGACGCTGCTGAACCTTCGGTTCCTTACCTTCGCGGTAGTCGCGGTCTGTCTCGGTTTGTCTGCACAATTCGGCCGCCGCTGGGCTGGGGCCGTGGTTCTGTATTTCGGGGCCCACGGCGTCCTTCTCTGGGGACTCGTCCTGGAAGTCCTGGGATGGGCATCGCGCGTAGCCGCACCACAGGACGTCGTGAATTTCCAGAGCGCCGCCGTATCCATCCTTCTCGCCGCGTACGCCGTCCTCCTGGTCGCGATCGGCGTCGGGACCAGATCGGCGCTGAATCGCATCTTCGGGCTCGTGCTCATCGGCTCGGTGGTAGCCAAGTTGTATCTCTACGATGTTTGGAGGATAAATCGGGGCATTTACCGCGTCGCGGCCTTCGCCGGCCTGGGCGTATTTCTCCTGCTCATGTCTTACTTGTACTCGCGCTTCCGCGGCTCCATCGAGGCGTTCTGGCGGGATGAGGAAAGCCGCACTTAACTTATTGTTCGCAGCGGCTGCCCTACCCGCGCTGGCGGACTTCGACGCCTCCGGTTGGCGCCGCCGGAGAGCCGTTGAGACTCCCGCCGCCTGCCTCGCCGCATTCGAGATCGACGACGCAATTTACCTGGACGCCAAGCCGGGGCTGGGCGACTTGAGATTGGCGGCCGGCCGCGAGATCCCATACACGCTCATGCGGCTTGGCGAGCGGCGGGAAACGGATCTGGAATCGCACCGCACGGAGGACAAGGCGGCTCGGGCAACTGTTTTCACGGGGTCTGTGGCGGTTCCGTTCGACAGCGTGCGCATCGAAACGTCCGCACCCGCGTTCGACCGCCACGTGGAGATTTCGGTCTCGCAACACGGCGACAAATGGCGCTATGCCGGCTCCGGTTCCGTCTACCGGACGCCCGCCGGAGAGCGTCTCCAAGTCGCGTTCGGGGAGCGACACGCCCGGCACGTCCGCATTCGCATCTTCAATCAGGATGATCGCCCGATCCCCATCACGCGCGTCGTGCTGGGCAGGCCGGCCATCCGCGTCCTGTTCCGCCCCGGCCAAGGGTCGCACTATCTCTATTACGGCAACCGGCACGCCCGCGCCCCGGAGTACGACTTCGCCCGTACGCTCCCAACGTGCGAGCCTGCGCGCGCCTCTCTTTCTCCCCCTCAGGACAATCCCGAGTACCGCCCTCCCTGGACCGAGGGCAACAAATGGGTGCTGTATGGCGCGCTGATCGCGGCCGTCCTCGCACTGGGCGGCGTCATCGTGCGATTCTGGACGGGATTGCGGACAAAAACGCTATCATGTTGAACTTGCGAGGAATGCCTCGATGAAAGAAACACTACACCGCCCCTACGTTCCCGAGACTACCGACATGCGGGAGTTCACCTTCCGGGCCGTTCTCCTCGGCCTGGTGATGACGGTAATTCTCGGCGCAGCGAACGCTTACCTTGGCCTGAAGGCCGGCATGACGATTGCGGCAACTTATCCGGCCGCCGTCATTGCAATGGCCGTCCTGCGCGTCTTCCGCGGCTCGATTCTTGAAGAGAACATGGCCCGAACGGTCGGCTCCATCGGTGAGTCGGTTGCCGCGGGCGCTATTTTTACGATTCCGGCATTCGTGATGGCGGGTTCCTGGCAGAACTTCCAGTCCTTCGAGGCGTACTGGAAATCGACCGTGCTCATGCTCGTCGGCGGCGCGCTCGGCATCCTGTTTGTGACGCTGCTCCGGCGGGTGATGGTGAATGATCCGGACCTGCCCTATCCCGAGTCGGTCGCCGCATCCGAGATCCACAAGGCGGGACAGCAGGGCAGCGCGGCCGCCAAGCTGCTCTTCCAAAACATGGGACTCGGCGCTCTCATTTATTTTCTTGGTGAGATCCGGCTCTTTGCCGCCACCAAGGAATTTGTCCTCCACATCGGTGAGGTCGGCCGCAGCGTGGTCCGGCTCGGCGTCGGTGCGGCGGCGCCGACGATTCCCACGGGCGGTATCAGCACCATCGCGGCGCCTGCGGTAAGCCCCGCGTACCTTGGCGTCGGTTACATCATCGGGCCGCGCCTGGCGGCATTGAACTTTTCGGGAAGCCTGCTGGCGTGGGGTCTCATGGTCCCGCTGCTCATCTACTTCCTCGGCCCGCAGTTGCGAACTTCGCTCCCGGCCGGCGCGAGTGAAGAGTCCCTGGTCCCCCTCGTGTACCGCTTCATCGTGCGTCCCATTGCCGTTGGCGGCATGCTCGTCGGCGCGGCTTACACGCTCTTCAAGATGCGGAAGAACCTGGGCATCGGCCTTTCGCGTGCGATCTCCGACGTGAGGAAGGCCGGCGGGCAACCACAGGCGACCAGCCGCATCGATCGCGACCTGAACATCAAGACCGTATTCCTCGGCCTCGTCGCGGTGTTCCTCTGCATGATCGCGCTTTACACGTACTTCTCCGGCACGCTGTCGGGCGGAGTGGCCGCCGCAATCGTGATGATCATCCTCGGGTTCTTCTTCGCGGCCGTCTCGGGCAACCTCGTGGGCATGATCGGCTCGTCGAACAACCCGATCTCCGGCCTCACGCTGTCAACGCTGATCGTTGCTGCACTCCTGATGGTAACCATCGGCGTGGGCGGGGCGACCGGCGTAGCCGCTGTGCTAGGCGTGGCCGCTGTTGTTTGCGTTTCCTCCGCCGTTGCGGGCGAAATGCTCCAGGATCTCAAGGTCGGCCACATCCTGGGCGGCACGCCGAGCAAGATGCAGATCGGCGATTTCCTCGGCATTCTCGTCGCCGGTCTCGCGCTCTACTTCCCCCTGATGGTGCTGCACGTCGGCAACATCAAGGCGGGCGGCACGGGCTTCGGCGATCGCCAGCTCGCAGCCCCGCAGGCCGGCCTCATGGCGATGCTCTCGCAGGGTATCGTCGGCGGTGAGATGGCTTGGCCCCTCGTCGTCGTCGGCATCATGATGGGCTTCACACTCATCCTGGTGCAGGTGAAGAGCCCCATGCTGTTCGCTGTCGGCATGTACCTCCCGATCGAAACGACCTCCGCCATTTTCGTGGGCGGCTTGTTCCGTTGGGCCACCGACAAGATCCGTGACAAGCGCGGTCTCAACGAAGCCCAGCGCGCGCGTGTAGAGAACGCCGGCGTTCTCACCGCATCCGGCTTGATCGCCGGAGAAGCGCTCGTCGGACTTGTGAAGGCGACGCTCCAGTTCATGGAAGTTCCGCTGCCCGTCATCTTCGAGACTCCGCCGTACTTCACGGGCCTGCTCGCGCTCGCAGGCATCGCGTTCATCATGATCCGGACGCCGCTCGCCAACGCCGGCAGGGCGGACGAGCCCGCTCCCCCAACCGCGATCATGTAGCAAGAGGCAGGCGCAAGGAGCCAGCAGCCAGGAGAGAACGAGTTGCTCTTCTGGCTTTTGGCTCCTCCTTGCTCCTCGCTGCTCGCTCTAGCTCCTTCCTCCTACAATGTCCTCATGCCTTCCCTGATGAGTGAGATTCGCGCCTTCAAAGTCGCCCGCGGGAGTGTGGCCGCGTGGTGGCTGGGCCAGAACGGCTTTATCTTCAAGACACCCGAAGGCACACTCGCAGGTGTCGATCTCTATCTCACCAATAGCTGCGACGGCATCGCGCCCGGCGTCGATCTCTCCCGCAAAGTCCCGGTTCTGATCGAACCCGAGGACGTTCAACTCGACGTATATACCTGCACGCACAATCACCAGGACCATACCGATCCCGAAACCATCCGCCGCCTGCGCTCGAAAGACACGATGCAGTTCATCGGCCCTCACCCGAGCTGCGACGTGTTCCGCCGCGAAGGCATCGAATCCGGCCGGATCGTCCCGGCCTGGCCCGATTGCGACATCGAGCACAAGGACGTTCGCATCCGGGGCACCTATGCCGTGCCGACCGACGACACCGACCTGAACCACATCGGTTTCGTGTTCGAGTTCGGCGGCGGCCCGAGAATCTACGTCACTGGTGACACGGATTATCACGAGCTGCTCCTCTCAGTGGCGAAGCACAAGCCGGATGTGATGATCACCTGCATCAACGGCGGCTTCAATAACCTCTCCCACTGGGAAGCTGCCGATCTCGCCGGCAAAGTGAAACCCCGTGCCGCCATCCCGTGCCATTACGACATGTTTCCGGATAACTCAGTGGACCCGAAGCAGTTCGAGGCAGCGCTAAAGCTGAAAGCCCCGGATGTGTCGTACCTGCACCTGGAACACGGCCGGCCGGTGGTGATCGAACGCTAACAACGGAAGCATCGGCCCTAGCAGCCGTTCTCCTCGCGCCTGGCTCCTGGTTTGTGCTGTGATCGTAGTCTCGTGCCCACCTTCTCCGCCTCCGCAGCCGACGCCGGAAAGCGGCTCGACGTGTTCCTTCAGGAACGCCTCAGTGAATTCAGCCGCTCGCGCGTCCAGGCCTGGATCAGGGATGGCCGCGCGCGCGTGAACGGCTCGGCAGAGAAGGCTTCCTACCACCTGCGCGGCGACGAAACCGTTGAGGTCAACCCCGCCCAACTGCCCGCGCTCAGAGCTACCGCCGAGGATCT
This sequence comes from Bryobacteraceae bacterium, assembly GCA_035561355.1. Lineage (GTDB taxonomy): Bacteria > Acidobacteriota > Terriglobia > Bryobacterales > Bryobacteraceae > DATMXS01. Next base: position 18,770 of record DATMXS010000326.1, read on the forward strand.
CCCGCTCGCCATTCTGTACGAGGATGCCGACGTGATCGCCGTCGACAAGCCTGCCGGCATGGTGGTCCACGCCGGAGCAGGGGTACACTCGGGCACGCTGGTCAACGCCCTGCTGCACCATTTCGAAGCGCTGTCGGGCATCGGAGGCGATCTGCGCCCCGGCATCGTCCATCGCATCGATCGGTTCACCAGCGGCGTCCTCCTGGTGGCGCGACACGACGCAGCGCATCGCAAGCTGGCCGATCAGTTCTCCGGCCGCACGATGGAGAAAGTTTATCTGGCGCTGGTACACGGGCGCGTCAAGGCCGAAACTGGCCGCATTGAAAAGCCGATCACACGTGATCCCGGGCGCCGCATCCGCATGACCGCGCGCCTGGGCGCCGGTCGCGCGGCAATCACGGAGTACAAGGTGCTCCGGCGCTTCGAGCGGTTCACCTTTCTCGAAGTACGGATCCTCACCGGGCGCACTCACCAGATCCGCGTCCACTTCGCGAGCATCGGCCACCCCGTCGCGGGCGATTCCCTCTACGGCGCCGCCGCCCACCCCGGAGCTGACCGCTTCTTCCTCCACGCCCACCGCATCCGTTTCCTGCAACCCACCACCGGAGAAGCGGTTACGGTTGTTTCGCCGCTTCCACCAGAGCTCCAGCAGTGGATGAAAGAGTTATAAGCCCCGGCGGTCGCCTCCGCACATATAATCGGTAAGAGGTATCACTATGAAGACGCTGCTTGCCGCATTACTCTTCTTCTGCGCAGGTGAGGCGCTTTTGGCACAGCAGCCGGCGCCGCCCCAGCCAGCGCAGCCTACTAAGGCGCAAGCCTCCGATGACGACACCCGCATCTCCGTGGACGTCACGCGCGTGAACGTGCTCTTCACCGTCACCGACAAGAAGGGCCGCTTCATCACCAATCTGGACCGGGCCGATTTCGAGATCCTCGAGAACAAGCGCTCCCAGAACATTATGGAGTTCACGGCTGAAACGGACCTGCCGCTCCGCATGGCGATCCTCGTGGATACAAGCAACAGTATCCGAGACCGGTTCCGGTTTATCCAGGAAGCCGCAGTCGAGTTCATCAACAGCGTGATGCGGCCTGAGGCCGACCGCGCTCTGGTCGTGAGCTTCGATACTCAAACGCAACTCGTCTCCGATCTCGAGGCAAGCACCGACAAGCTCGCCGAGAAGATCCGCGAACTGCGGCCTGGCGGCGGCACCTCGCTGTACGATGCAATCTTCTACGCGTGCCGCGATAAGCTCGCGATGGATCAGCCGAAGCACAAGTTCCGCCGCGCCATGGTCATCCTGAGCGACGGCGAAGACACGCAAAGCAGCATGTCCCGCGATCAGGCTCTCGAGATGGCGCAGAAGTCCGATGTGGTCATTTACACCATTTCGACGAACATCAGTCGTCTCGAAACGGACGGCGACAGGATTCTCCGCTACCTCGCGGCCGAAACAGGCGGCCTTGCGTTCTTCCCGTTCAAGGTCGAAGATCTCTCCCAGTCCTTCGAGAACATCGCGAACGAGCTGCGGCACCAGTACAACCTGTACTACCGCCCCGAGCCGCTCAAGACCGACGGAAGCTACCAAGTGCTTAACGTAAAAGTGAAGGGCCGCAAGGATTTGGTTGTCCGAGCGCGTAAAGGGTATTACGCACCGAAGATGTAACAGGGACGAGAATGCAGAATGCCGAATACAGAAGGCAGCAGACCCGTGCCGCACCCGCAAGACGGCGGTCCGCTAAGGGGTTTTCTCTGCGCCGTCTCTGCGTTCTCAGCGTCTCGGCGGTGAACAGCCTTCTTCACTCGTAGTGCAAGGCCGTGAGCGGATCGACCCGCGCTGTCCTCCACGCCGGGATTGCGCTAGCTGCCAGCGCGACCGCGCACATCATTGCCGTAACCGATCCGAACACCAGCGGATCGGCCGCATTCACACCCTGGAGGAACCCGCGCAGCACCCGCCCGACACCGAAGGCGCCGAGCAGCCCCAATCCGACGCCTGCCGATGCGAGCCGTAATCCCTGCCCGAGCACAAGCCTTACGACCGCGCTGCGGTCTGCCCCGAGCGCCATCCGGATCCCCATCTCGTGCCTGCGCTGCGCCACGACGAACGAGATCACGCCATAGAGCCCGAGCGAAGCCAACATCACTGCCACGCCGGCGAAGATGCCCAGGCCGCCCAGCATCACCCGCGGATAGAACCCTTCTCGTATGTCGTCGAGGGTGAGGAGTTCCGAGAGCGGCAGGTCCGGGTCAAGTGAGCGCACCTCGCGCCTCAGTGCCCCCGCAACCAGCCGCGGCTCTGCCGCCGTGCGAAGCACCAGAGCCATTGAAGCCGGAGCCGCTTGCGCGGCGGGAACCAGCACTTCCGGGAACGGCGGCTCCGTCAGCAACTGCTTCACATTCGCGAACACGCCGACAACCGTTGCCCAGTCCCCGTCCTCGCCCGCGCGGATCCGCTGCCCTGGCGCGCTGGCGGGCGCCTCACCGGGCCACAGATGTTTTGCAAGCGTCTCGTTGATTACCGCGACCTTCGGCGCGCGCGCGTCATCGGCGCTCGTCACCGCCCGCCCTGCAATCAGACGTATGCCAAACGTCGCGAAGTATTCCGGGCCGGCGACTGAGCTCACCAGGGGCGTGTACTCGCCGCCCGTTCGCACCGCTCTCCCCGCTATCTGCACCGGCATCGGGCTCGCTAATCCCATCAGAGGCGGAGCGCTCGCGATCGCTGCGGATTCCACTCCGGGGATCGCAGCAGCGCGTTCCGTGACCTCTCGCCAGAAACGCGCGCGCGCTTCCGGCTTTGCATAGCGCGGGCCCTCGAGTGAAAGCGGCGCCGTGAGCAGGCTGCGCGCGGCAAACCCCGTATCGATGAAGCGCAGAGCCGCCACCTGCCGCAGCAGTAGTCCCGCACCGGTCAGCAGCATCAGCGCGAACGCCATTTCCGCGACGACCAGCGCTGTGCGCAGCCGCTGTCCGCCGGCCGTAATGCTGCGGCCGCCGGCTTTGAGCACCTCGTTGAGGTCCGGCCTGGAGACTGCCAGCGCGGGGGCGAGGCCGAAGGCGATGCCCGCCGCAACCGAAACCAGCAAGGTGTACCCGAACACGTGCCAGTCCACCCGAAAAGGCGCCAGTTCGGGGTACTTCGTGATGGCAATGCTGCTGACCCATGAGGCCGCAACCAGCGCCAGTGATCCGCCTGCCCCCGCCAGCAACATCCCCTCGGTCAGCATTTGGCGTACGATGCGCCACCTGCCCGCCCCGAGAGAGAGCCGGATGGCCAGTTCCTTCCTCCGCGCCGAAACCTTCGCGAGCAGCAGGTTCGAGACGTTGGCGCACACGATCAGGAGGACCAGCATCGCGAACGCCAGCAGGACGGGGTACATCTTCGCGGCTTGTCCGAACACCACTTCGCGGAACGGCGCGGAACGGAAGCTCCAGCCAGCATTCGATGCCGGGAGCGAGGCCGCGAGCCGTTCCGCGATGCCCTCCACTTCCGCAGTGGCCTGCTCGGGAGTAACGCCTGGACGAAGGCGCGCAAGCACCTGGAGCGAGCGATCGGTTCTCGGAGACCGGATCACATCGCGAGGCATCGGCGCCACCAACTGGTACCCGGCATACACGAAGCGGAATGAGGCGGGAAGCACGCCGACGACACTCGCACCCACGCCATCCACCTTCACGGTCCTTCCGACAATGCCCGGATCCGATGCGAAACGATTCCGCCACAGACGTTCGCTGATCAGCACTACCGGGGGACCGTTGACCGCGTCATAACTACCCTCGTCCTCCGCTGTGAAGCCGCGCCCGATCAGCGGTTCGTAGCCCAAAACGACCAGCGCGGAAGCCGACATAATTCCGCCGCTCACCCTGACCGGCTCGGCACTGCCCTCGCGCGTCGCGCTGAGGTTGAATGTGCGCTCCCGGAACGAAGCGACACCCTCGAACACGCGTGACTGCGCGGCCAGATCGGCCTGGTCCTGCCATGAGACGAATGCCCGAATTCCTTTTTCACGGTTGATCTGCCGTACTACCTGGAGGCGGTCACCGTCGCGGAACGGGAGCGGGTAGAACCACAGCGCATTCACCACACCGAATGCCGCGGTGTTGAGAACGATGCCCAGGACGAGAGTGCCGGCAGCCGCCAGCGCGAAGCCGGGACTGCGAAGCAGCATGCGGACAGCGAACCGGAGGTCTTCGAGCATTTCGGACCCTCTACTCCGGAAAACGTGGAGCGCTCCGTGTTTGTTCGAAAGATCTCGGGACTTGCGCCATTTCTTCGCCCCTGTTTACAGTTCCGGTGTATAATCGGGAGTTCCCATGGACGAGAAAGAACGTGCACGCGTACTCGGCGTAACGCTGAGCCAGATCGAGAAGCAGTTCGGTAAGGGCTCCATCCTTCGGCTAGGCTCGAAGGACGCCGTGCAACAGGTGACGGTGATCCCAAGTGGATCGATTTCCGTTGACGCGGCGCTGGGCGTCGGCGGCTTCCCACGCGGCCGCATCATCGAGATCTTCGGGCCGGAGTCTTCGGGCAAGACAACGCTGGCGCTGCATGTGCTCGCGAGCGCCCAAAAAGCCGGCGGCATGGCGGCATTTATCGATGTCGAGCACGCGCTGGATCCGAACTACTCCCGTGCGCTTGGCGTGGATGTGGACAACCTTCTCGTCTCCCAGCCCGACTACGCCGAACAGGCTCTCGAAATCGCGAGCGCGCTCATCAGTTCGGGCTCAATCGACGTGCTCGTCATCGACTCCGTAGCGGCCCTCGTCCCCAAGACCGAACTCGATGGCGAAATGGGCGAAGCTTACGTCGGCGTACAGGCGCGCCTGATGTCGCAGGCCCTCCGCAAGCTCACGGGCATCGTCTCCAAGTCCAATACCTGCCTGATCTTCATCAATCAGATCCGCGAGAAGATCGGCGTAATGTTCGGCAGCCCGGAAACCACCAGCGGTGGCCGGGCTTTGAAGTTTTACGCATCGATACGTGCCGACATCCGCCGCATAGCCGCCATTAAGGATGGCGATGTGGTCACCGGCAACCGTACGAGGGTTAAGATCGTCAAGAACAAGGTGGCCGCGCCCTTCCGAGAGGCCGAGTTCGACATCATGTACGGGCAGGGCATTTCGCGCGAAGGCGATCTGGTCGATGTCGGGGTTGCGCAGAATATGGTCGAAAAGAGCGGCTCCTGGTACAGCTACAAGGGCGACCGCATCGGCCAGGGCCGAGAGAATGCGCGCCAGTTCATGCGCGCCAACCCGGACATCGCCGACCGGCTCGAGGCCGAACTCCGCGAACGGTTGGGACTCACCCGCGCTGTTCCGGCCGAGGACGGAAACGGCAGCAGCCCGGTTCCGGCACCCGCTCCCGCGGCAGCGACGCGCGGCAAATAGCATCAGCCGCGACCGGCTTCGCCCTGCCAGCTTAACGGCGTCAACTTGACCGATTTGGGCCATAATGGCTCCAATCCGCGGCGAAAATGCCGCAAGAGGAGGGGCTATCTATGGCAGGACACTCGAGCGCCCGGGTCGCGCGCGAACTGAACGTTGACCCGGACAAGCTCAACCAGTTGATGGAGAAATTCGTGGGCGAGATGGGTGCGGCAATGAATGCCGCCCTCGTCCTGATCGGCGAGAAACTCGGCCTGTACAAAGCCATGGCGGGCGCCGGGCCCCTAACCGCAGAGCAGGTGGCCGAGCGTACCGGCACGGATCCCCGCTACGTACGCGAGTGGCTGTCGGCACAGGCCGCCGGCGATTTCGTCACCTACAACCCCGAGACCCAGACCTTCACGCTTCCTGACGAGCAGGCTTTCGCGCTCGCGATAGAGGACAGCCCGGCGTACATCCCGGGAGCGTTTCAGATCATCAGTGCAGTGATGAAAGATGAGCCGAAGATCGCCGAAGCGTTCCGGACGGGCGACGGCGTCGGCTGGGACGAGCACGACACCGCGCTCTTCGAGGGCACGGAACGCTTCTTCAGGCCCAATTATGCCGCGCACCTAGTGAACGACTGGATCCCGGCACTTGAAGGTGTCACGGCCAAGCTCGAACGCGGCGCCCGTGTTGCAGACGTGGGCTGCGGGCACGGAGCCTCCACGATCCTGATGGCCCAGGCCTTCCCGAATTCCCAGTTCGTCGGGTTCGATTATCACGGGCCTTCCATCGGCTGGGCGCGCCGTGCCGCGAATCGCGCCGGTGTCACAAATGCAAAATTCGAAGTGGCCACCGCTTCGGACTTCCACGGCGCGGCGTACGACCTCGTCGCGTTTTTCGATTGCCTGCACGACATGGGCGATCCGATCGGAGCGGCGCGGCACGTGCGCGAAATGCTCAAGCCGGACGGCACCTGGATGATCGTCGAGCCTTTTGCGAACGACCGGCTGGAGAACAACCTGAACCCTATCGGGCGGGTCTACTACGCGGCCTCGACCATGATCTGTACGCCCGCCTCGCGCGCGCAGGAAGTCGGCCTCTGCCTAGGCGCGCAGGCGGGCGAGGAACGCATTCGCAAGGTCGTCGGCGAGGGCGGGTTCCGCGGATTCAGGCGCGCGACGGACACGCCGTTCAACATCGTCTACGAAGCGCGTCCCTGACCGCCCCAGCGTTCAGGCGGCCAACGTCCAGCGCCCGGGGGCGGAACACCCGCCCCCGCGCTTCACCTTTCAACCTGCGCACCCGCTCCGGGTGGTAAGCTCTCTGCAATGACTAGCCGCCGCGAATTCGTCCTTGCCTCAGCCGCCGTCCTCGGCGCGAATGACCGTATCCGGGCAGCCGTCATTGGGTCCGGTGGACGGGGCCAACTGCTCACGGGTGAGTTCAAGGAACTCGGAACCGAGATCGCAGCGGTCTGCGACGTGTACGAGCCGAACCTCAACGCAGGCCTAAAGATCGCATCGACTGGGGCGAAAGCGTACAACGATTACCGCCGCGTCCTCGAAGATAAGGCCCTCGACGCCGTCATCATCGCCACCCCGGACCACTGGCATGCCCGCATGGCGATCGATGCCGTCGAAGCCGGCAAGGACGTGTATCTCGAGAAGCCAATGGCCCACACCATCGCCGAGGGCGCCGACATCGTCAAAGCGGTCCGCCGTACCGGGCGCGTCGTTCAGGTTGGCACTCAGCGCCGCAGTTTCGACGTGTGGATCGAAGGTAAGCAGATCGTGGATGCCGGCAAGCTCGGCAACATACGCCTCGTAAGTTCCATCTGGCTCAACCGCCAGGGCGACTTCCCCGAACGTAAGCTGGAAGGCAAGCTCGATTGGCAACAGTGGCTCGGCCCCGCAGCGAAGCGCGACCTCGACGCGTTCCGTTTCTTCAACTGGTACTACTTCTTCGACTACTCGGGAGGGTTGCTGGTGGGCCAGGCGGCCCACGTTGTGGACGCAATCCAGTGGTTCATGAACTCCAAGTACCCGCTGGCTGTAACATGCTCCGGCGGCAAGCCGAACCTGAAGGGCGTGGAAGTTACAGACACAGCCAGCATCCTCATGGAGTACCCCGAAAATTACTTCGCGACGTTTACCCTGGGCTACAAAGCCATGCGGTACCACACCTTCAACGACCAGTTAACCCAGTTCCACGGAGAGCGCGTCCGGCTCGATATGGGCCGCGAATCCTACGCGCTATACCCCGAAACGAGCGCCATGGAACTCAAGCCTGTCGCGGAGAAGAAACAACCCGGCGCGTTCTGGAAGACTGCAACCACAGCCCACGTCCGCAACTTCCTGGAGTGCATCCGATCCCGTAAGGACCCGAATGCCCCAGTCGAAGGCGGGCAAGCCACGAACATCGTGCTGACCATGGCGCTGGATTCCCTGCGCTCCGGCAAGCGAATCCAATACAACCCGGAGACGGGACGCGTACGCAGTTAGGCTGAAGCAGACTCCGAGGCAACCTACAACCGCATATCGCAGGGCACTCCGAGGTCGGCGCGCTCAGGCTGAATTCGCTCTGTTTTCGAGGCGCTGTGCTAATTGTTCGAACTTCTCGTGTGTCCCTTGCCCCATCTGTGCTTCAACACGCTCAAACTGCTCCGCGAGCGTCTTCTGATCCGCGGCCGACAGGACCTTATCTGCCATAGGCAGCAGCAGGTAGTCCTCTTTCCAGATGTGGTTCGGATACAGTTCCACCAACCCCGCCAGCGCCGCGATCAGTGCATCCCGTCCGGCGGAACCGTCGCCGGCGTAGGTTTCGATCGCCTCCGCGAATTGCGCCACCAACGTTCGCCCCTTCACGTGTTCGTTCTTCAACACGCCTACAGGACATCCCGTGGCCGGTACTCCGCGTGCCTCGAGCAGCGGGAACAGGTACTGCTCTTCCTTCCCGTGGTGGCACTCGTCCGCGAAAACGCGCAGAAACGTCAGCATATCGCGAAGGTCCTGCGGGTCAACGCGCCGCCCCTCGCGCAACTCATCAGCGATTACAGCCATCGCGGCAACCACTCGCTGAATAATACGGTGTTCCTGAATCAGTACCTGCGCCGGCGTGCTCTCATTCATCAATGGCATCCCCAAAAGTTGTCATTAGACTTCAGCCCCCAGCGATGCTGGCCATCGTTCGTGCTGACGGCTTTCCTCCTATTATGCGGTCACCGCGCGATCAGCCGAACGGCCGTCCAAAGCTGGAGGCTGACGGCTAATGGCTGATAGCTTTCGGGTAGCTTTCCCAGTCACAATGGAACCAGAGGGGAATCCTGTCTCGTGCGTGCGCCCAACCCTGATGCCGAGTCGATCAAAGCCCGGGAACTGAGCCTTCAAAAGATGCTCACCGTCTGGATCGTCACCGGCGTCACATTCATGCTGCTGCCCGGCACGTATCTGGGCGTCTGGAACCTGATCGCCATCGCGGGTGAGCACACGCCGGCTCACATCGACGCCGCCTGGATTCAGGCGCACGGACACGCCCAGGTCTTCGGCTGGATCGGTACGTTCATCCTGGGCATCGGCTTCTACTCCCTCACGAAGATGGGCCGCATTCCCGAGTTCGTGATCGGCCGCGCCTGGACCGCTTGGGCCTTGTGGACCACCGGCGTCGCGCTGCGCTGGGCGACGAACCTCTGGCAATGGCAGTGGCGATGGATGCTTCCGGCCTCGGCCATTCTCGAACTCGGCGGATTTCTGCTGTTCTTCATAACGGTCAGCCGCCACCGGCCGGAACAGACCGGCGCGTCCGAGGGCAGTCGCCGTCCCGTCTGGATGGTCCTCGTGGTTGCCGGGAGCGTTGGTTTCATGGCAAGCCTGGGGGCAAACCTGCTTGCCGCAGTTCGAAGCGCGCTTGCCGGCGCCGGCCCCGCCATTCCCCATGCGGAGAATCAGTTCCTTCTGGCTTTGTTCACCTGGGCGTTCCCGGTCGTCACGATCTGGGGTTTCAGCGCGCGGTGGCTGCCGGTATTCCTCGGGCTCGCTGCACCGAACGGCCGCTTGCTGCTGGCCGCGCTCGCCGTGGTGGACGTCGCAGCAATCGGGGCCGCTCTGCTCGGCTGGTGGATCCCCGCCACGCTCGCGTTTCTCCTGGCGGCCGGGTTGGCTTCCGCCGCACTTCACATCCTCCAGCCTTCCATCAAGCCGCCCAAGACCACCGGCGTGCATCACACGTTCCCGCTGTTCGTCCGCTTCGCCTACGGGTGGCTGCTGATTGCCGCCGGCATTTCCATCGCAGCGGCGCTGTGGGACAGAGCGGGCGGGCTGTGGGGCGCATCACGTCACTCACTCACGGTCGGTTTCATGTCCACGATGGTGTTCTCCATCGGGCAGCGGGTACTGCCTGCATTCTGCGGCATGCACGTTCTGTACAGCCCGCGCCTGATGTTCTGGTCACTCGCGTTGCTCAACACGGGTTGCTTCCTGCGCGTGGCTTCTGAGATCGGCGCGTACGAGTCCTACTTTCCCTCGGTTTGGCCGATCCTGCCGGTCTCGGCTGTCATTGAGATGATCGCCGTCACCCTCTTCGCTGCGAACCTTCTCCTGACGTTCCGCCAACCCCCCGCGCATCTCGCCGGGCGCACCGCGGAAGCGCGGTGATTCCGGCCGCGCCGCGAGATTAAAAAGGTTGTAATCTCCGTTTGGCTCGGCAATGATGTTCGCGTGAGCCCGCCGCGGCGATCCTTCGACCTTTCCTCCTGGTGGTTCCAAGGGGCAATCCTCACATACCTCTTCGGCTTCACGGTGCTGGGCATCATTGCCTACCTCGTGTATTCCGAACAGCCGCCCATGCCGGCACAGGTCGTCTCGGCCGATGGAAGAACGTTGTTCACCGGCGAAGATATCCAGACCGGCATGAACGTCTTCCAGCGGGCCGGATTGATGGAATACGGCTCCGTCTACGGCCATGGGGCTTACCTCGGACCGGATTACACGGCGGACTATCTTCACCGCTCCGCCGAACAAATGATCGTAGCGTACAGGAAGGCGCCGCCCAGGGAATGGTCGCCGGAAGAGCAGGTCCGGCGCGAACTGCACCGCGACACGTACGACCCTGCGACAGGCATTTTGTCCTGGAGTTCGGAGCGAGCAGTCGCGCACACGGAACTCGTCGAACACTACACGAAGACGTTTGCGAACCCGGCCACGCACGCCGGTATGGGACAGCGCTGGATACCGAATCCCGAGGATGCGCGCAAGCTGACTGCCTTCTTTGCCTGGACCGCCTGGACCGCCACGACCGACCGTCCTGGCAAAGGAGTCTCGTACACCAATAACTGGCCGCCGGAACCGCTGGCCGGAAATACCGTCACTGCCGACGCCATGACGTGGAGCGTCATATCGATCATTTTCCTGCTTGGCGGTGCGGGTGTGATCTTCTATTTCTTCGGCCGCCATGACTGGTTGGGCTGGGGAGCGGGGGCTCAGCGAGTGGCGCTGAAACCGCCCGGCGAATTCGCGCTCACACCGGGACAGCGGATGGTCTTCTGGTTCCTGCTGGTGGCGTCCGCGCTATTCCTAATCCAGACGTTTCTGGGAGGGCTGATCGCTCATTACAGGGCGGAACCGGGCGGCTTCTTCGGGTTCGATGTCGCGCGGTACATACCGTATAACATCGGGCGGACCTGGCACGTACAGCTCGCCTTGTTTTGGGTGACGGCGTGTTTCCTCGCGGCGGGCATCTTCATACTGCCGCTCATCAGCCGGCGCGAGCCGAAAGGGCAGGGCGTGCTCGCCGGGTTGCTGCTGGCGGCGGTTACAGTGGTCGTCCTGGGCAGCCTCGCGGGGGAATATGCCGGCGCGGCGGGATGGATGGGTTCCGAGACCTGGTTCTGGTTTGGCCACCAGGGCTGGGAGTACCTGGATCTCGGCCGCTTCTGGCAAGTGCTGCTGGTCATTGGCCTGGCGTTCTGGGCAGTGATCGTGTACCGCGGGCTTCGCTCCACCCTTCGGGAAGAGCACCCGGCGCGCATGCCGTGGCTGCTGTTCTACTCGGCGCTCACCATCCCCCTCTTCTATGCGGTCGGCCTTCTCGCCAGCCCGAACAAGGAATTCGTGATCGCGGACTTCTGGCGCTTCTGGGTGGTCCACCTGTGGGTGGAGGACTTCCTCGAACTGTTCACGACTGTCCTGGTCGCCTACATGTTCGTGCTACTCGGGATGGTCCGCGTCCAGACCGCGACGCGGATCATTTACCTCGACGTGATTCTGTACTCCATCGGCGGCGTGATCGGCACCATGCACCACCTCTACTTCAGCGGCACGCCGGCGTCCGTGATGGCCCTCGGCGCGACGTTCTCCGCGATGGAGGTTATCCCGCTGCTGCTGCTGACGCTCGAAGCCTGGGGCTTCATCCACTCGGGCGAACGATCCGCTATTGGCGTACACCCGCACAGATGGGCCGTATGGTTCCTGGTTGCGGTCGGAGTCTGGAACTTCTTCGGGGCCGGCGTGTTCGGCTTCCTTATCAACCTCCCGGTGGTGAGCTATTACGAAATCGGGACTAACCTGACCGCCAACCACGGTCACACCGCCATGATGGGCGTGTACGGGATGCTCGCCGTCGGGCTGCTCCTGTTCTGCCTCAGATACATGATGGAGCCGCGCTACTGGAGCGACCGCCTGGCGAAACTCAGCTTCTGGTCCCTTAACATAGGGCTTGCGTGGATGGCGTTCGGCAACCTGTTCCCGGTCGGCATCGTGCAGCTTCATGCCGCCGTTGACCGGGGTTACTGGTACGCGAGAAGCGCCGAATTCCTGGCCCAGAAATGGGTGAACCTGATGGAGTGGAGCCGCTTCCCCGGCGACGCAATCTTTATCGTGGGCGGCGCCGCGCCACTCCTGCTGCTCTGCCTGCGCGCACTCCAGCACCCTAATCCACGCCGCACCGCTCCGGAAACAGAAGTAGCCGAAACGCTCTACGAACCCGCCGCCGAAGGATAGGCTCCTGCCCTCGCTCTCCGGCATAGCAGATATTCCTTGACTCATTCCATATTTCCACTATTATAG
>DATMXS010000327.1:0-11210 GCA_035561355.1 Bryobacteraceae bacterium
CGGTGGATGGCAGCTTTTCGTACACAAATGAGGATTGGATCCAGCCCGGGTTCAAGGGTTCAAGCGTTGACGGCCAGAAAATCTACCAGGCGCTACTGCACGCGCACAAGCTGATGGGGGGGAAGAAGGAGTTGTTCTGAACAGGAGCGTCAAGCGAGGAGCCAGCCGCCAGTAGCGAATTCGGACGCCGCCGCGCTGAGCGCTGCGGACCTGGAGAGGCCGCGCTACGTACGATTGCCCCGGTACGTGTACAATTCCAGCGATGGCACTTGAAGGGAAAGTGGTTCTCGTTACCGGCGCGAGCCGGGGCCTGGGACGGGCCGTCGCGGCTCTGCTTGCCGCGCACGGCGCACGCGTTGCTGCCGCGGCACGAAGCAAGTCTGAGTTAGAGTCGATCGGACGGGGCGTGCTCGCCATTCCCGCGGATCTCACCGACCCCGCCCAGACCGCCGCCGTCTACCAGCGCATCGACGAGCAGTTCGGCCGCATCGATGTAGCGATCAACAGCGCCGGCATCGGCGTCTTCGGACCCCTCGACGAACTCGCCCCCGAGCAGCTTGACGCGCTCGTGGCGATAAACTTCAAGGCCACGTTTTACTCCTGCCAGGAGGCGTTCCGCCGCATGAAGCGGACCGGTGGCGGACACATCGTGAATGTCATCTCCACTTCAGGAAAAATCGGCAGGGCGAACGAGGCAGCCTACACCGCGACCAAGTGGGCCGTCACCGGGCTGACGGAATCACTGAAGCTCGAAGGCAAGCCGCACAGAATTCGCGCCACCGCGTTCTGCCCGGGCGGGATGGAGACACCGTTCTGGGATACCGAGTCGGGCAGATCTCACAGGGGGCCAAAACCCTCGGCGTTCATGCCGGCGGAAGCGGTAGCCCAAATCCTGGTGGGACTACTGGAGTTGCCCGAAGGCGTCCTGGTGGACGATATCACGATCAAGCGGGCCTAGCCGGCTCTTCGCCGACGGCCGCCAAGACCTTCATCATTTCGGCGTGCGCGAGGATCACGTTCGGGTCACGCTGGAGCGCCTCGAAGTAGCGTTTCGCGAAACCGTTGCCTTCTTCGGCGGGAACGAGCAGCGTGCGCCCCCAACCCACAAGCCTGTCGGCATCGGATTTGGTCGCGGGTTCCTCGTCAGCGAGCCGTTCGTCTATCTCAACGACCAGGGTCGACAATTCGCGGAGCCAGGCGAACCAGGGATCGTGCATGAGGAGGTCGAGCATCTCCCAGGGAGAGCCCACCTTCTTTATGTCGCGCTCGTACACGGACCGTTCAGAGTCCAGCAGCACTTTGTGAAGGTGCAGCAAGCCGTTGCGCAGTTGTGTCAAACGCTGCTCGGTCTCACTTGAGGCGCGGTTTGCAGCCATATTCTATTCGATGATAACGGGAGGTTGAGGGTTGCGGCGAACGCCGAAGCCTGATTCTTACCTCCTTTCCTTAACCGACGGGCGTACAATCGGATTTTGGAATCTGAAGAATGCTTAAGATTCTTTGCTGCATCATTGCTGCGGGCACAGCGTTGACCCACGCGCAAGTCCGTCTGAGTGTGCGGGAAGCGGTGGCACAGGCCCTTGCATCCCATCCGGCCCTGGCTGCCGGGGCTGAGCACGTGCGTGCAACCGAAGCCTTGCGAACGCAAGCTGGCTTGCGACCCAATCCGAGGTTCGTATTTCAAACGGAGAACCTGCGCACCTGGGGCGCGCCTACGTTCCGCTTCGGCGAAAATGCCGATACATACGCCTACGGCTCCCAGTTATTCGAAACGGGCGGCAAGCGGGCGCGCCGCGTCGAAGCGGCCGGCGCGGGCGTCCGCCGAGCCGAACTCGAGCGCGAACTCGCGAGCCGCCAGATTGCCGCACGCGTGAAGCAATCATACTGGCGCGCGGCCGCGGCACAGAAGGTGCATGACCTGCTGCGCGAGAACGCGGCGAACTTCCTACAGGTGGTGGAGTATCACGAGGCGCGCGTCAGGGAAGGCGCGATGGCGGAGGCCGACCTGATCCGCGTCACGCTGGAAGCGGAGCGGCTCGCGATCGACGTGAACACGGCGGGGCTCGAAGCCGACCGAACGCGCATCGAACTGTTCCGGGCGATGGGGAGCAGCGAGTTCCCGGATGCCGAATTCATCGACGCCTTCGAACCCGGCGGCGCCGCTGTAACGCCCGACGTTGCGCGGGCCCTGGAACAGCGTTCCGAAGTCAGGCTGGCCCGCCAGGAAGCCGAGCAGTCTCGCGCGCTGCGTCGCTTGGAAGAGGCGCGGGGCAGGCCGGATCTTGATGTCAGCTTCGGGTACAAGCGGGCTTCCGGATTCAACACGCTGGTGACCGGCGCGACCGTGCATCTGCCGGTCGCCGACCGCAACCAGGGCAACATCGCGGCCGCGAGCTATCAGGTGCGCGCCGCGGAAGCGCGGCTGGCCGCCGAAGAAGCACTGGTTCGCGCCGAAGTGCAGGCGGCCTCGCGCGAGTACGAGATCCGCAGACGGCAAGTGACGGAATCCCTGCCGTCGCTTCGGACGCGGGCGGAGCAGTCGTCCGACATCGCGCGGGCGGCCTATCGCGAGGGAGGCGCGGACCTGCTCCGCCTGCTGGATGCCGAGCGAACGCGTATCGATGCCCAGTTGCTCTACTTCAGGACGCTCGCCGAATACCACCAGAGCCGCGTAGCACTGGAGACTTCGATGGGGGTGGAATAGCAATGACGCCGCGCAGCCCTTTGGGCGTGAAGAACGGATCGCTCGCTATCGTGGTTAGCGGGCTGCTTCTGCTGGCGGGGTGTTCCAAGGGCCCTCCTGCGCGTGTGACGGCGCAGGCCGCCGCGGTTCAGGGCCCGGCCAGCCCACGAGAAGTCGTGCTGGATGCCGCCGCGGTCAAGCAGGCCGGCCTCGCGCATGAGACAGTCCGCGTCCGCTCGCTCCCCCAGGTTTTGCGCGCCACCGGCCGCGTTGCCCTGAATGAGAACCAGACGTGGCGCGTCGGCGCCGTGACTGATGGCCGGATCACGAGCATTCAGGTGAACCCGGGCGACGATGTCAAGCAGGGCCAGACGCTCGCGCGGATGCACAGCCACGACATTCACGAATCGCGCGCCCAGTATCGGAAGGCGGTTGCGGAACTCACGCGGCTTCAATCGGTGCAAACCCAAGCGCAGCGGATGCGAGACCGCGTACGCCGACTGTACCAGCTCAAGGCAGCGTCGCTCGAGCAAACCGAGATGGCGGAGACCGAATTGAGCAATGCAGAGACCGCCGTCTCCAATGGCCAGGTGGAGGTGGAGCGTACGAAGCGGCATCTGACCGAGTTTCTTCAGATCCCGGCAGATACCCCAGACCACCCGCCGGACGTGCCCCACGACGATACCGCTGACCTCATCCCGATCAAGTCGCCCGCCACCGGCACGCTTCTCTCGCGCAACGTGACACCCGGTACGGTCGTGCAGGCGTCGGGTGATCTGTTCGTCGTGAGTGACCTTTCGAGCTTATGGATGATTGCCGCCGTTGCTGAAGAGTACCTGCCACGGCTGCGCACCGGAATGCCCGTCGCGGTCTACGTACAGGCCTATCCGGACCAGCCCGCTCGCGGGCGCATCGGCAAGCTGGGAGAGGAACTCGACGCCACGACGCGAACCGTCCGCGTACGCGTCGATCTACCCAACCGCGGCGGCCGCCTGAAGCCGGAGATGTACGCCACAGCGGAAATCGAACTCGGCGGATCCGAACCTGCGCTGTTCGTGCCCCAGGAAGCAATTCAGGAGGTGAGCGGCGAGGTGGTGGTGTTTGTCCGTCACGGCGAAGGCCATTACGAGGCGCGCCCGGTGCGGCCCGGCCGCGTTCTGGAAGGCTCACAGGAGATCACGCACGGGCTGAAGAGCGGCGAAGCCGTGGTGACGCGCGGGGGCTTTCAGTTGAAGTCACAAATGCTGAAATCCACGCTGGCGGAGGAGTAGCGATGCTCGGGCGGATCATCGACTTCCATCTCGAGCACCGCTGGTTCGTGCTGGCCGGACTCGCAGGCATCATCGCGTTCGGCCTGTACACGATGACGCAGATTCCGATCGAGGCTTTTCCGGACCTGACCAATAACCAGGTGGTAGTCATCACCGAGTGTCCGGCGATGGCGCCCATCGAGGTGGAGCAACTCGTCACGTTCCCGATCGAGACGGCGCTGATGGGGCTGCCCAAAACGCAGAGCATACGGTCGATCTCGAAGCTGGGCCTCTCCATGGTGACGCTCATCTTTGACGATTCCGTCGCCATATATTTTGCGCGCCAGGTAGTGAACGAACGCGTGCAGGACGTGCGTTCGCGGCTGCCCGAAGGTTTGGAGCCGACACTCGGCCCCGTGGCGACAGCGTTCGGCGAAGTCTACCAGTACACGCTCGCGAGTGACCGGCACTCGCCGATGGAATTGAAAACCCTTCACGAGTGGCAGGTAAAGAACCAGCTCCGAACCATCGCCGGCGTAAACGAGATCAACACGTGGGGCGGAGAGACGCAGCAGTATCACATCGAAGTGGACCCGGTACGGCTTCAGGGCTACGGGCTGACCATGCGGGACGTGTACGAGCGTGTGCGCGAGAACAATGCGAACTTCGGCGGCGGCTTCATCGAGCACGCGTCTGAGCAGTATACCGTCCGGGGGCTCGGCCGCACGCAGGGCGTCTTCGACCTGGAGCGCATCGTGATTCTCGCGCGAGCCGGAACGCCGGTGCTGCTGCGCGACGTGGCGTCGATCGCGGTGCGGCCGATGCCGCGGCAGGGTGCGGTGACGCGCGATGCCAAGGGCGAGACGGTCTCGGGCATGGTGATCATGCTCAAGGGCGAAAACGGCAAGAAGGTGATCGAGCGTGTGAAGGGGAAGCTTGCCAGCCTTACACTTCCCGAAGGCGTGAAGCTGATCCCGTTCTACGACCAGAGCACGGTTATTGACGGTACGCTCCACACGGTGACGAGGAACCTGTTCGAGGGCGGCGTGCTGGTGATGCTGGTGCTGCTACTGTTCCTGGGGCAGGTCCGGGCGGCGCTGATCGTGGCGGCGGTGATTCCGCTCTCGATGCTCGTAGGCTTCATCGGGATGCGTGCTTTCGGGGTCTCGGCGAACTTGATGTCGCTCGGCGCGATCGATTTCGGCATGATCGTGGACGGCGCGGTTGTGATGATGGAGAATTCGGTGCGGCGGCTTCAAATGCGCGCGCCGGGAGACCCGCCGACACCGTTGGGGAAAGTCCGCGCTGCCGCTCATGAGGTGGCGCGTCCCATCCTGTTCGGCGTAGCCATCATTATCGCCGTCTACATGCCGATCTTCTTCCTCGAGGACCTGGAAGGCCGAATGTTCCGCCCAATGGCGATTACGGTGTGTGCTGCGCTGATCGGCGCGCTGATCTTCGCGTTAACCGCGGTTCCGGCCGCCACCGCAGTTTTTGTCGCGCGCAAGGTGAAGCCGCACCGCGAGCCGAAGTGGTTCCTGCTGCTCAGCCGTCTGTACGCAGCCGTCCTGCGATGGGACATGCGGAACCGCTGGTTGATACTGGCAACCTCCATAGTCGTCCTTGTCGCCGCTATCGGGTCACTCGGTTGGATCGGAACCGATTTCATGCCGCGCCTGGACGAGGGCTCGCTGCTGGTGCAGACACGCAAGCTGCCGGGCATTTCGCTCACGGAATCGGTGCAGGTATCGAATCGCGTGGAGGAGGTGATCCGGAGCTTCGCCGAAGTGGACGGCGTCGTTACAAAGCTCGGCCGCCCGGACGTCGCGACCGAGGCGATGGGGATCTACGAGGGCGACGTCTACGTACTGTTGAAGCCGCGCCATGAGTGGAAGGTGGCAGGGAAAGATGAACTCGTGGCGAACATGGCGGCGGCACTCGACGAGGTGCCGGGCGTAGTTTGCAACTTCACGCAGCCCATGGCGATGCGCATGGACGAGACGATCTCCGGCATCAAAGCCGATGTGGCCTTGAAGATCTTCGGCGAGGACCCGCGCACACTGGAGCAACTGGCGGAGCGCGCGCTTCGAACCATTTCGGCCGTCCCCGGCGCGGCGGACGCGCAAATGGAAGTGACGAGCGGCGTCGCAGAACTACGCGTGGAGGCCGACCGGCCGGCGCTGGCGCGTTACGGATTGAACATCTCCGACGTGCGGGATGTGATGGACGCAGCCATCGGAGGGCAGCACATCTCCGACATGATCGAAGGCCAGCGCCGCTTCGCGATCGTGCTGCGGCTTCCCGAACGTTACCGAAAGGACCCGGCTTCGATAGAGAACCTCTCGCTCTCGGCCCCGGCAGGCGAGCGCGTGCGTCTGGGGCAGGTGGCGCGAGTGCGAATGGCGCGCGGCCCGGAAGTGATCTCGCGCGAGGACGGGCAGCGGCGCATCGTGGTGCAATCGAACGTGCGCGGCCGCGACCTCGGCAGTTTCGTGGCGGAGGCGCAGCATAGCCTTGCATCGTTACAGCTTCCGCCCGGTTACTGGTTGGATTGGGGCGGCCAGTTCGAGAATCAGGAGCGCGCGACGCAGCGTCTGCTGATCGTTCTTCCGGCGAGTGTGCTGATCATCTTCGCTCTCCTGTTTTCTACCTTCGATTCGGTTCCGCAGGCTTTGCTGATCCTGTTGAATGTGCCGTTTGCGATGGTAGGCGGCATCGCAGCTCTGTGGGCGCGCGGTCTGACCCTGAACCTCTCCGCGTCTGTCGGCTTCATTGCGCTCTTCGGCGTAGCAGTGCTGAACGGCATTGTCCTCGTCAGCTCGATCAACGGCTTGCGAGGCGAGGGCAAAGGCGTTCAGGACGCCGTCTTCGAGGGCGCCCTCATGCGTTTCCGGCCGGTACTGATGACGGCGCTGGTCGCGAGCCTGGGCTTCCTGCCGATGGCGCTCTCGACATCTCCCGGCGCGGAGGTGCAGCGGCCGCTCGCGTCGGTTGTTATCGGTGGACTCATCACCTCCACCGGGCTGACTCTGTTCCTCATACCGATTTTGTACCCGTGGTTCAGCCGCAAGGACGACACGGCCGTCGAGGAGCGTCAGCCTGCTGTGTTAGGCTGAACCGCATGGACGCCCAGGCACAACCCGAACTCCTGACCACTCTTGTGGATGGCACGAAGGTGAAACGGCAACTGCCGCACCAGCGCGCCTGCAATGAGAAGGATGAGAAGGGGAAGCTTTGCGCGGGCCACTTGAAGCGGTGGTACTTCCACCCGGAAGAGATCGGCCAGCAGTTTGGCGAGGAAATCTATCGCTGCGAACACTGCAAGACGCTGTACCTGCCGGAAACGAGCGTGGCCCCGCGGACACCAACACTGCGGTTCTGACGCACGCTGTCAGGCATAAAAGTGAATACCGCTGAGGCGCAGAGGACGCAGAGAGACGACCGTCCGTTCTCTGCGTTCTCCGCGTGTCAGCGGTAGTAGCCTCACCGCCCGAACGGCCGCAAGGCCCAGGCCGGAGAACCGGCAATCGAACGAAAGGACCGCACCGGGTAATGCCGATACGGCTTGCCCGTTGGGCAGGGATCCGGCGGCGGGCTGCCTGGAACTCGAGCACCCGCTACGCGTTTCATTCATGGAGAGGCCCGCGTCCAGAAATCCTCCCACGAATGCCATGGCAGATACCGCAACCTGTGATCCCGGGTGAGATCGTGCTGCTCAGTCCCCTTCGCATTGGGGCGACCCAGAGCTCAAAAAAAACCCCTCTGTTGCAACCTGCATCCGGTGATAGGGCGACGAAAGCCAACTACATCCGCTCCCGCAAGCACATTTACTTCTAATGCCCATCACTTGCCGTTTGCCTGTTGCAGCAGAGGGCAGGTTTCAAAAGAGCTCCAACGATTCGCTTCAGATAATAGCAAGTCGCGTACCAACTGGGAAGACTCCCATGTAACTGAAAGTGCGCGACCGTGTGCAGCAACGAAATGGGACGGGTGTGGCGCGTGTCGCTGGGGCTGTGTCACTGTGACACAATCGAGGCGGATGCGGACCACGCGGCGAAGTTTCGTGGCGCTGGCGGCAAGCACGCTGGCTGCCCAAGAGGAATTCTTCGATATCTACCGCGACCCGCCCCGGCTCTTCCTGACCCCGCAGCGGCTCCGGCGATTACGCCGCGACAGGGAGCGTCGCGTTGCGCGCTGGGCACAGTTTGAGGCGCTGGTGCGCGGCGGCGCCCCCATAACGGAGCCCGGCTTCGCGCTCGCGCTCTACTCGCAAGTCGCGAGGGATGAGGAAGCAGCCCGCAAGGCCGTAGCCTGGGCCGCTACGGCGGACGACGCGCGCCAGATCGCCCTGGTCTACGACTGGTGCCTGCCTCACTCGGAAGCGCTCAAGCCGCGACTGGAGGAAGCGCACCGCCGCTCAACGGATCCGCGTGCAAAGGCGATTGCTGCGATC
Organism: Bryobacteraceae bacterium; assembly: GCA_035561355.1. GTDB lineage: Bacteria > Acidobacteriota > Terriglobia > Bryobacterales > Bryobacteraceae > DATMXS01. Next base: position 8,387 of record DATMXS010000327.1, read on the forward strand.
GCGCTGGGCGATGGTACGGGACTCGCCGGCGTCGTGCGGGGATGGTGGCGCGGCGAAGTGGCGTCTGCCCTGAAGGCAGGCAGGAACGCTATCGCCCGGCGGGATCTGTATGGAGTGTGCGAGGTGATGCACGCAGTCCGGGACAACACAGGCATCGATCTGCGGGACGACCTGCCTGCGTACTTTCTCGAGTTACCCCACCTGTTGCTCGGCAGCTATTATCCGGCGGCGTTTCCCGCGCCCGAGAACGAGTACCGCATGCCGGCCGTGAAGGGCGGCGCCATAGACCTCACGGTGGCCGCGCTGTCGCGGGCCGCGGAACTGGCGATGGTCGCGTTTGATACCAACCTTACGGAGAATCAGTATCTCCAGGGATGGGCCATGCATGACCGCTTCATGCTGCGCGGCGCTTTCGGGGCTCCCTACGAGTTTCTGTGGGCCAACCCGTATCAGCCTGGCCTCAGTTACGATCTGCTGCCCACGGTGGCCTACGACGCCAGAGCGGGCCGGTTGTTCGCGCGCTCGAGTTGGAAGGATGGCGCGGACTGGCTCGGCTGGCTCGATGGCGAACTTCAGGTTTTTGTTGAGGGGAAGCCCCGTGTAGTCGCTCCCGGCGCGGCACGGATGGTCTACCACTTCGGAGATGTAGCAGTCGTGCCCGCGCCGCGGCCGGGCCGCTTTGACATCCGCGATGAGGTGAAGACGGTGTACCTGATCGGCTTGGATGCCGCGAGCCGGTACCGAATCGAACCGGACCACCGCGGCAAGAACGAAGCGAAGGCGGATGTGGGAGGCGTGATCCGCCTGGAGTTCCCCACAGGCTTCCGTGGCGGCCTGACTGTGGCGCCACCCCGCGCCTGAGCGCTGCTATTTGTACCAGTCGCGCAAACGCACATCAACGCCCGTGCCCGCCAGGGCGGACTCGAAGGCTTTCAGGTCCGAGTTCCTGTAGTGATATGGGTAGACCACTTTCGGGCGGAATGCGCGGACCGCTTCGGCGGCTTCCTCGGGAGTCATCGTGTACGGCAGGTTCATCGGCACGAACGCCACATCGATGTCCTTGAGCGCTTTCATTTCCGGGATGGCTTCGGTGTCGCCGGCGATGTAGAACCGTTTGCCGCCGTAGGTCATGACGTAGCCGTTACCGCGGCCTTTCTCGTGATAGAACTTACCCGGCGAGGGGCCGCGCTGCATGTTGTAGGCAGGAATGGCTTCAATCTTCCAGCCGTCCCAATCGACGGCCTGGCCGTTCTTTATGGGCTTGGCCGCGGGCACCTTTTCGATCGCAGCCGGCGGCGCGAAGATTGCAGTTCCAGTCTTGAGGACTTTCTGCATCGCTGCGGCATCCAGGTGATCACCGTGAATGTCGGTGAGCAGGATGAGGTCTGCCGCAGGAGCGCCCTCGAAATTCTGCGGGCCGGAAGGATCGACGTGGATGACCTTGCCGCCGGCCTCAATCATGAAGCTGGCGTGCTGGATGGGAGTGATCTTCACGGGACCGGCAGAGGTGGAGAACTCGTCGGTTTGCGCGGCGCCCAGCACGCCGGCGAGCAGGACGGCAAACGCAAATGTCCGCATGCGCGGATTATAGCGTTCGGGAAGGCCGGGCAGGAATGTCCGGCGCAGCGGCTTCCCTCTTACGCAACGGCTTCGGTGAGTTTGCCTGCTGAAGCGGTCCGGGGCGCGGCGCCCCAGTTGGTCCGTTCGATGAACGTAGGCGGTTCGTAGGTCTGGCCGCGCTCCAGGCGGCGCTCCTCCCGCTTCGAGGTCCACAGAAGCGCGGGACCGACAACCGAGGCTGCTAGAGAGGCTCCGGGGCCCATCGCGCGCTCCAGCGTCTCGCGGAAGGCGTGAATCTTATCGCTCACCGCCGGGTTCGATTTGCGCAGCTTCCGCTCCATGGCCCAGAGGGCGCCGGCATAGAAATAGCGCAACATTCGGCCGTCGCGGGTGAACCGGGCGCGGACGCGCGGATCGGGGTGGTTGTGATAGCGCTGCCACCCGGAAAACGCGGTGCGGCACATGCGAAAAATGCTTGGGCCGTTCATCTCGAAGTCGCGTTCGAAAGCGTAATCAAGGAAGCGCTGCGAGTCTTCCTGGGAGATGGCGGCGTGCTGGAAGTTGAACTTGAACTGGCCGTGGATGTCGGCAAGATCCACATCCAGCAACCGGCCCTCGGATTCCACCTGTTGGTACAGCGGCGTACCGGGTACCGGGGTGTACAGCATGAATTGGTGAAAGTCCGTGTCATGCCGCACCGCGTGCTCGATCTCGCCTTTAATGTTCTCGGGCGTGTGGTGCTCAAGACCGACGATGGTGGAGCCGAGGACCCGAATTCCGTGTTCGCGCAACTCGCGGGTGAGCACGAGAGTATCCGTGCCGTTGAGCTTGGAATACGAGGAATGCGGCGATTCGAGCCCCATCCAGATCCACGCGACGCCGAGCTCGACAAGCTCCTCCATGGTGTACTTACGGATCGCGTTCGCGGACGAGAAGACGTAGAACTCCCAGCTCCGGCGCTCGGCACGCATGCGCCTCATCAGTTCCATGGCGCGCGGCCGGTTCAGCAGAAAATTCTCGTCCATGACGAAGAACGAGTCGACGCCCTGGACCGCGGCGGCCTCGCTCATCACCTCATAGAGCTCATCGCCGGTGGCGAAGAAATCGAGGTGCTTGCCCTTGCCGCCGAAGAACGAGGATGTGGTGCAGAAGTTGCAGCCCATAGGGCAGCCAACGGAAGGGATGATGGTGGCCGCGGTGGAGCCCTCGAAGTCCGGCAGCTTCAGGCCGAGTATACGCCGGTGGAATGCGGACGGGATCTGGG
>DATMXS010000328.1:0-4924 GCA_035561355.1 Bryobacteraceae bacterium
GCGCAAGGACAAGCTACGCGAGTACTTCGACGAACTTGCCGGACGGTTCGGACGTGACTACGTGCCCGGCCGGAGCTGGAAGGGCATCGCTGAGATGGTGCTGCGCCTGATGCCGCCGCTGCGAATCGTCGATCTCGGCGCCGGAGAAGGTACGCTGGCGTTGCTGCTGGCGCAGGGGGCGGAGCGCGTCATCGCCGTGGATCATTCGGAGAAGATGGCCGAATACACGCGGGACATAGCACGGCGGAACGGTGTCACGAATCTCGAATATCGCGTCGGCGACCTTGAAGCTTTGCCGCTCGAGGACAGTGAGGTGGACCTCGCACTCTTCCACCAGAGCCTGCATCACGCGGTCCATCCCGAGGAGGCGATTGCGGAAGCCTGGCGCGTCCTCAGGCCTGGAGGCCGCGTCGCCGTAGTCGATCTGCTCCGGCACGGTTTTGAGCAGGCGCGAGAAATTTACGCTGACATGTGGTTGGGGTTCTCGCAAATCGAGATCGCGGACCTGCTCAGGGCGGCGGGGTTTGAAGGCGTGGATGTCTCGGTGGTACACCGCGAGGAAGAAGCGCCTCACTTCGAGACGCTTTTGGCAATCGGCCGCAAACCGTGTCGCGCGAAATCACACGCGTAGTCGGTTGAGCCGGACGAGGGGCGGTGAAGTCCGCCCCTCAGTGAGTGACGAGTCCTTACTCGACGCCGCGAAGGACCAGGGTGACTACAACCATCAGGATGGAGAAAGCCGGCAGGAGCAGGAGGGCTTTCTTGAGGCCCTTGGGATCGTCTCCGGCGACTGCGCCGATGATCCGCGAACTCACCGCCAGACCGACCCAGCCGGACGTGGCTACGATGCCGATCGCAGTCGCGGCCGTAGCGCTGAAGATGCCGCCGGTGATGGCGAGCGTCGTCGGGAATACCGGGGCCATCGCGACACCGGCCAGGAACACCGCGCCCCAGGCGACGCCGGGCTTGCGGGTCTGAAGCGCGAAGTACGTTGTGACGGCCATCAGAATGCCGGCGATCACTAGCACCGTCTGCGGTGTGAGCATCCCGAACAGCGGCGCCACGGCGATACGTCCGACCAGGAGGCCAAGCGCGAAGCCGAGGGAAAGAATGTTCAGGGCGCGGCCCTCGGGGATGCCTTGCGCGATCAGGTGTCGGGGCAGCCAGTTCCAAACGCCTACCTCACAGGAGACGTAGAGGAACAGCACGGCGCAAAGCAGCCACAGCGCCGGGTTGCCCAATAGCGTCGAAGCGGTAGACAGGCTCAATCCCTGGCCGGCAGGCGGCGTCGGCATCGTGACGCTGGCGTGGATTGCGAGCGTGATCGTCGTCAGGATCGCCGTTAGATAGCAGAGACGGGTGGAGCTCCCGCGCACCAGGTTGGCGGCAATGAACGGAGTCGCGAGTCCGCCCAACCCGAAAAACAGGTTGAGGAAGTTCATCACGGCAGCCTGGTTGTCGCCGCCGATGTTGGCGGCCAGCGCGTTGGCTCCTGTGACGATGATGCCGCCACCGGTGCCCAGTAAAAGCAGGAAGACGACGATGTTGCCGTAGCCCTTAGCGCTCGGCAGCAGGTAAAGCGCAAGGGCGATGAGCGCGAGGCCGAGGACGAGTCCGGGTTTGAATCCCTGGCTGTCGATGAGCGGCCCTATGCATAGAGAGCCGATCATCAGCCCGATGCCCTGGGCGAGCGCGATGGTGCCGTTCTGCTTGGGCGTGAGGTTGAACCGTTTGGAAAGGTCAGGCAGGATCGTGCCAAGCATGGCGGCGATCATGCCGTAAACAAAGATTGCGAGAATTGCTGCGGTGATGAGCATGGGGCTCCCTGCAGGAGGTAGGAGTCAGAAGGTAGGAGCTAGGAGAAGCCAGCCTCGCCGGCGCCTCCTGACTGCCTGCCGCCTGTTCCGGACTCTCCGCTTAAGTGCTTTCTATACGAAACGTTGTCGAAAGAATGCAGAAGGCAAAACGCAGCGGGCAGGGAACACCGTGCGGCATCCGCTACCTCCCTACCTTCTGCCTCCTACCTTCTGCTTCCCTACACGAACCGGTACTTTTTCGTCCTGTCGTCCCAAACGATCTTCTTACCCTGCTTGAAGGACAGCGTGGCCATGTGGCCTCCGATCGCGGCTTGCTGTCCTACACTGGCTGGCGCGATCACCTTGCCCTTGCCCTGTACCGCCTCGATGAGGTTCCGGACGTGGGCCTGAACGGCGAGGTTGTCGCAGTTGGGAATTGTTTCCTTTACGGCCTTGCGGGCCTTCACGCGCTCCGGTGCGCGGCCGCGGAACGTCTCCGGCGTGAAGGTAATAACTTGACGGTTGAGCACTTCCACCGTGCCCTCGTTACCCATGAACTGCTCGCCGTACCCGTAGTTCTCGTTGCCAAGGTAGCAGGAATAGTTCAGGTGGAACTTCTCAGGCACGTATTCGTACAGCGCGCTGATGGTGTCTGGCACCTCGCGGTCATCGGGCAGTCCACCGTAGGGTTCTGTCCAGCGATAGATCCCGCCTGAAGCCATGCACGACGTGGGCACAGTCTTATTCAGAACGAAGTTGGTGATGTCGGTCTGATGCACCAGCAGGTCGGTGGAGATGCCGCCCGAGTAGTCCCAGTAGAGCCGCCATTGCCGATACCGACGGGCGTCGAACGGCCGCTTCTTCGCAGGGCCGAGGAACTTGTCCCAATCCGCGGTTTGCGGGCTGAGACCCTCTGGAATCGGGTAGCGCCAGGAGGGCTCGACATCGAGCGCGTTCCGGTACCAGAACGCGCGGACATAATGGACATCGCCGATCATGCCCTTCTCGATCATCTCCTTGGCCTTGTGATAGAGCTGATTGCTGCGGTTCTGAGTCCCGACCTGAACGATCTTGCCTGACTTGTCGGCCGCCTTCACGATGTCCCAGCCCTCTTCGATGGTGTGGGCGATGGGCTTTTCGAGGTAGATGTTCTTTCCGGCGGCGAGGGCGGCCAGCGCCATCTCATGGTGCAAGTGCTCGGGCGTGCAGACGAAGATCACGTCGATGGACGGATCCTTCAGCATCTCGCGGTAATCGACGTAGGTCTTGGGCGTGTTCTTGCCCTTGGTCATGACCTGGTCCTTGCCGCGGGCGAGGGCGCCCTGGAAAGTGTCGCAGACGGCCGAGACCACAATCTGATCGTTCGGCACGCCCTGGTACATCATGTCCATGACGTAGTAGCCGCGGCTGCCCGTGCCGATGAACCCGACGTTGACCTTATCATTGGCGCCGAGCGCGGGGACGACGGCCGGCGCAGCGGCCGCTGTGAGGCCCGCTACAAAGGAGCGGCGCGAAACATTCTCAGACATAGGAGTCCTCCCGATAGAACTCTCCAGCATATCAGGGGCCTCGCGGTAGAGGGCAACGCCGGGTTTGAATTCGAGTGTGAGTTGTTGCACGCTTTTGCGGGCAGAGGTGGCGAAGTGGGCGGGTGGTAGGGCAGGCGCCTGACGTGGCTCTTAAAGTAGACGCCGCGCGCACGGCGGCGCGCGGCGGAGTGGTGCGGCCCCTCGGACCGCGGGATGGCGACCAGCCCGGATCGGAGAGCCCGGTCGTAGAATCCGGCATCCGCGCAAACCCGCAGATGCCGGGTATTATTCCCTAACGGCCGCGGTATCCGCCCCGGTAGCGGTCATCCCGGTCATGGCGGTCACGGCGATCATGGCGCCCGCCGCGCTCGTACCGGCCACGGTAGTCGTCCCGGTCACGATACCCCCGGCCGTACTCACGATAACCCCGACCGTAATAGCGGGGCGCGGACCAGTACCCGACACGCCAGGAATAGCGCGGACCGACGCGGTAGTAAGAACCGGGCGTCCAGTAGTAACCTGGGCCCGGGCACGGCGGAGTGTACAACACCACCGGCGGCGGAGGCGGAGGCTCGTAATACCCGTACGGATATCCGCCCCCGATTTGGATTCCGACGCTCACTCGCGTTTTGGCGAACGCGGAAGTTCCGGCCAGCAGCACCAGAAGGACCAGCATCCTCGTTTTCATGTCAGGTGCTCCTTTCGATGGAATTCCATCGCACGCGAATGTATTGCACGCACCGGTCCAAACGGTTTCGATCTGAGTTTCTCGGAACTTACGCCGCTATGCGGCTACCAGTGGTTGGCCGAAAACCACCGCCGCGCGCGAAATGGACCGAACTGTCCGGAATGCCGGATCCGCGCATCGCAGTTGAGTCCCGCAACAGGACGGAAACGATGATCAGACCGCTGACGTGGCGACGAACGGCGCCGAGCCACTACAGGGGTCCCACCCGCGCGCCCCTGATGATGATTCGCAGAACCGCGCCGGAGAGAAATGTTTGGGCATCGCCGCACAGCATTGAGGTCACGCTGGCAATGGCGGCATTCTGACGGCCAATTTCCAGGTCGGTTTCGGAACGTCGAAGCCGGTAACAATCCAGTCTCTTGAAGGCGAGAAACACCGAATTGCGTGCCCATTCCGACGTCAAGAGAGCGCGCGCTCGTCGGCGGATGCGCTACAATAAAAAACTTCGGGCCGTGGCGCAGCCTGGCTAGCGCGCTTGCTTGGGGTGCAAGAGGTCCCGGGTTCAAATCCCGGCGGCCCGACCAAAAACCCCTTCGTTTTCAGTGGTTCGATTTCCTGAGCCACTGCCGACCTCCTGCACGATCCCGCACAATTCCCGCAATTACGCCACTTGTGCCGCTTGAAGGCTCTCGCCGAACTGGCGCTGCTGCACCTTCACCACCGCGTCCTCACGGCGGTCGATTCCGATCACCGTATACTCCTGCGTCATCGACGTGCGCGTGTGACCGAGTTGCGCCGCCGCCTCAAACGGCGTAGCGCCGGCTTCCTGAATCAACGTCAAGTTTTGCCGCCGGAACGAGTGCCACCCGAACCCCTGAAAGTAGAAGCCCAGCCGCTTCGCCGCCGGAGGG
>DATMXS010000329.1:0-6904 GCA_035561355.1 Bryobacteraceae bacterium
GGGTCCTCAGGAGCGGTAGTCGCGGTATCCTCACGATGCAGATCGGTACGCCGCAAAACCCGAGTTCCCCTTACACAGCACCGAATAGAAACTTCGTAGTCTCGAAAACGGTGCCCAGCTCCTATGTTGCTTGTCAGGTGACTAACCTTTCGTACGGAGGAAGCCTGGCAGTGTTCAATGACAAGATCTATTACGCGTACACTGCCATGAGCCAAGACGCGTCCGGGGCCTGCTCACCCTACGCCAACACCCCGAGCCTGTTTGTCGCAACGTTCGACCCGCAAAGGCAGACATGGACCGGGATAAGGCAACTCCTGTACCAAATTCCTCAAGTGTACGCGAGCGGAGCCGCGCTCACCGTGTTCAATGGGCAGCTTTATCTGTTCAGCGACAAGGGAACGCACACGACCGGCAACCCGGAGGAAGGCTGGGTATGGCACAGCGGGGCTCTCGCTCCAGGCTACGAACCGCTGGATGCCCTCACCATTTACCCGCAGAACGCTCCACCCCGGGTCTTGATCGCTTATGGGAGACAGACGTCCGGCTCCACCGGGTATTACACAGAACTATACTCCTCCACCTGGAACGGACAGTTCGGGAGCCCGTTGGACGTCCTCACCCGCATCTCCGACGCGGGGCACCTCTTTAACGGGGAGGTGTCGCTCCAGACCGGGACGGCCATCAACCAGCCTTTCACCGTCATGAACGGCACGCCCGGCTGGGCCAATTACCAGGGCGCCAAGTCCCCCTCCATCCAACTCATGGCAGTGCGGTTGCCCGCCACCAACATCTGGGACAGGGGGTACGTCGTCCACTATGAGTACAACATCTCTACCGGAACCTGGACCAAGGACTCCAACTATTTCGGCGCTGCTACCGCCTATAACGCGGACCTTTGGACGTATCCCTGGTACGCGTCGCGCTGCGACGCCACCAAACCGTGGTTGCAGGGGCTCCGCCAGTTCATCGTGGTGAACTACCTGACCATGTCGAGCGCTTCAAGCGGAAGCTCCAGCGGATTCGCCTATGACTCCGATTCACTCGTTCCGCAGAACTACAACCCGGCTAACGGCGACCTGGCCATCACCACCTGTAGTGAGACGGGCGGGCACAACAACACCACAGCGAACATAGAGCTGAACATCGCCAAGCACTACTGGACGCTGGCTGGGGTGGTCCTGGGTCCACCGCCGTTCTCGCTCAACGGCGTCACCGACGAAGGTTCCATCTCCGACCTGTCAAACGTGGATTACGGCGAGAAACATGGAACCGCGATCAACCACACCCAGGAGATGGGCAAGCAGGCGCTGTTGTCCGCGGGCCTCGAGGTTTCCGCCGGCTTCTTTGGCGTGGGCGTGAGTAACAGCTTCGACATCTCATACAAGCACGGGGAGGATAGTGCCCACGCGGTCGAGTCCTCGATTGCGACAGGTTTCAACCAGAAGATGGGAACGAACACGGGCTTCGGAACGTTGGTGCCCGGATCGATCGGCTGGGCAATCTTTCAAAAGCCCACCATGCGCGTGCAGGACTATGCCGCCCACGCTTACGATTACGACGTCGCCACCGGCGCCGGCACCTACCTCAACCAGGACCTCACCACCATTACGAAAGCCGGTTCCGGCACTGATATCGTGCCGTACCACTTCAATCTGGCCAATCCCAGCACCGGCGAAATCGTTGGTCTCATGGCTGGCATGCGGGGATTAGTGCCGGACCCCGCTACTGGCGCTGGCGGGTTCCCGCTATCGACCGACCTGGATTCGTGGCAGAACGTGGACTGGGAAACGAACTCGCAACCGTGGGAGGTCGTAGCCGGAAGCGGAGCTTTGGGCGAACCTAGCCTGAACGTCCTGAAAATGACGGCCGGCCAGAACGCAGGGGTGTATTTGACCGAAGAGAAGAAGGATGTAAGGACCGAAGGCGTAACGAATGCGCTCGGAATCCAAAACACCACCGAGGTGGGCGCCGACACCGCCTTCGGCGGCTTCAAGGCGCACTTGACCGTTGGGGCAGACTGGAGTTGGAAGACCACCACCTCGGACACGACCTCGTTCACAAAAGATGTTGGCTTCAACCTCAAGATGAAGCTCTGCGGTCCGGACGTCCCGCCCGGAACGAGGTGCGTAACGAGTCTCGAGATGCGGCCCTTCATACTGAAGGCGAAGGACTCGTCGGCGCCCTGGATTCCCGATGCATTCCGGGGACAGAAGCCGTGGGCCATTACCTGGCAGGTCCTCAGCTATCAGTCGTACATACAGCCGGCGCCGGTAGCGGCGTCTGGACTGGTCGCCGCGACTGCCTTGGGGCCGCTTGCAGCTCCAGATCTTCGCATCGCCAGGTACGGGCAAAGCCTGCCTCCGCGCCATGCTTCCGGCAGGATCGTCGGAGGCAGCGGCGGAGGTGAGCCGGGCGATCCCCTCAGCCATTACTCCCTCCAGGGTGGCCGGCTGCAATGGGTGGACGAAAACGGGGTGGAAACGCGAATCCCGATGACGGCCGACACGTTCGTGCCTGCAGACGGGGTCTCGTTGGACATCAACGGGCACACGTGGTCATCCCTGGGGGAAACCGGCGAGTGGACCCGGGATGGAGATGTTTGGACGTTCACGTCCGGTGCCGATGTCCGCGAGAACCGCGTACTCCTGACTCTCGACTTCGGCCAGGGTACTTTCAATCTCCAGCTTGCGAAAGTCGATTTCCAGGGGCGCATCCGTGCGGCGGTGGGAGAGATCCCGATGAACATCACCGTCAACGGCCTGTACACCTTCCATACCGTTCTGCGCCACGATTTCGATGTCACATGGCACTTGACCCAGCCGCCGATCAACAACACGCGGATGCAGCTCACCGCGTTCAATGGCCGCTACAACAAGGCCGCAGGGTCGGGCAATATGACCCTCGAGGGCACTCTGCCTGCGGTGCTGCCGGCCTTCGGCGACATTGCCCTGAAGATGAATGACCGCGTACTCCTGCTACAGCTGCTTTCGATGGAGGGTTTCCGGGAGGCCTTTGAGAGCGGAGGGTCGTTCAGGTACGTCAAAGAGGGGCTCAATATCAACCTGGATTTCGGCAACAAAACATGGGCCGTCACGCTCAATAACCAGGCCTTTCAGAAGCTGCTCGCCCTGCGCTGGGGTGGCAGCCGCATCGCGCTGAACGTGGGCGGCCTTCCCTGGTACGACCAGGAGCACGCCATCGTGGACTTCACGGCGAAGCTATCTCTGGAAAAGTAAGCTTTTCGGCACATCGCCCGCCGGCGCACCCGGCGGGCGAACCGTCTCGCAACAACATTCGGCTCGGCAAGTTCGTAAGCAAGGAGAACTGCAATGACGATTCGAAGTTATTTCGCGCTTGGCTTGGCCTGGCTCGGCCTGGCACCTTGGGCATTTTCTCAAGCACCGGGAAAAGACGCTCGCGCCCTGGCTGCTTTTACGAAGGCGCTGCAGCAGGACGCCTTCGATGTGAACCCCGGTGCTGCGTTCCCTATGAACCTGGTGCAGAGGTGGTGCACTGACACACTTCCATCCTGGCTCCCGTTCAACCACGCCCTGTATTCCAACTCTCAGCCGTATCTCGTAGTGGGGGTCCCCAAATCGGCTTCGGAGCCGGAGCCCACGAAAGTGAGCCCTCTGTTCCAGCTCGGGTCCGAGGAAGCGATCGTTGTCATCGGGCTGACTCCCCCACCGGAACGATACTACGGCATCTACGCGTTTCTCAGAACGAGGTGGAACCCCGACCAAGGTATAAGGCAGCCGCTTTGGGCCACCCTGGGGGATGCCGTCAATAAGGCCACAGTGAAGACCACGGGGCACACGCCCTTCAACAGCCCGGTAGCGGTGATTTTTACGTCGGATCAGGGAACGGAGGCCCGCGTTCGCGCCGCGCTCGAACGCGCCGGATACCCGGCGGCGATCATCAATACGATCGTTTTCCCTGCGTCGATACTGAATCTCGGGCACAGCGATACCGCTGACGAATTCATTATTGCGATCCGGAATGCGATGTGGCAGAACCAGACCGATGGCGATGCCTACATCCAGAATCCGCCACTCCATGTCTTCCGGGTGACGCCACGCACCGAGACAACCGGGAGCCCGTTCCCCCTGCCGCTTCTGCGCGTCCGCGGGACGGGACAGAGCGAGATGGCACTGAGTGAGAAGCTGGACCTGCTCCGGCAACGGATCCTCGCAGCCAATTCGGGGCTTTATCGCAGGGACGTCGCCACGCAGATAGCCGGGTACGAGGGCTATGACTACATCCAGCGCGGGATCGACCCGTGGGGAGACGCACGGGATGCGCTTTACCTGACAGGAGGTTACGTGCCTGAATTCGGTTCGACCGACGAGATCACGCTGGCAGATGACGAGTTCCTGATGATCTACGGCGCGAACCACGTCGCAACGGGTAAGGCAACGTATCACAGCGTCAATGTCTATTCCAGTAAAGAAGGGAAGGTGCCGGTAGGCTCCGCCGAAGACCCCGCATTTTCGGACAGCGCCACGCAATATCTCTTTGACGATCCTGCCGCTGCGAAGCTGATGTACGCGATTAAGGTTTCGCGGAACTGCGGACAGGAACCCAACTGCGTGCCGCTAGCTATCGCCAACTGCTCCAAATTGACCATAGGACCGAACACGGTTCTGGGCCTCTTCTTCCGCCTGTATCTCGAGCCTGCGACCAAGGTTGGCCCTGTTATGCCGGAGATTCTCTATGACCGCGTAATCAAGTTTTCGCCGCGGCCGCCGGCACAACAGTGACACCGTTGACCTCGCACCGCGGGCCCGCCTGAGCCGAGCTCAGGCTTGCTGCAGGACGGGCAGCCACTGGCGACTTGTGACGCGCCCGTCCTGCAACAATTTCAGAGCGGGACTCTGCGGCGCGCGCTATCCGGACAGAACCGGGCTTACAATACCTGATGATCGGGTATGGCCTGGATGGCATACACACCGTATATCTGGCCAGCGTTCGTTTCGACGGTCTTCACGGTTGTGCTCGCCATCTACGGGTGGCGGCGCCGCGCGGTCCCGGGAGCCCTTCCGTTTACCGCTTTGATGGTGTGCGGCGCCCTGTGGTCTCTGGGGTCCGCGCTCGAACTCGCATCTGCGGATCTGGCAGTCAGAATCTTCTGGGCGAAGGTCCAGAGCGCCTGCCAGCTTCCGATGGTCACGGCCGGACTGTGGTTTGCCCTGGAATACGCGGATCTGAGAGGGTGGCTGGTCCGCAGCAATTTTGTCCTGTTGGCCATACCTCCGTTTCTGTGGCTCCTTCTGATTGTCACCAACGACAGCCACGGCCTTATCTGGTCCGGTTTCTCTTTCCACGGATCGATTCACCCGGTGCGAAATGCCACCGCGTGGATCTTCATCGCATACGGGTCTTTGCTGGGTTTCGCGGCGGCCCTGATCTTCGCCTGGATTTTCCAGAGTTCGCCGCCGCACCGCGTCCCTGTGGCTCTGTGCCTGTCTGGGCAAATTGTTGTGCTCGCGGCTTACGGGCTGAAAACAGCAGATGCGATTCCAACTCTGCCCGTGGATCCCGTTGTTCTGTCGTTTGACTTCGCTGCGGTCATGTTCGCTTGCGCGCTGTTCCGCTTCCGCCTGTTTAGCCTCATCCTGATCGCGCGCGGCACGGTGATCGACCAGATGCGCGAAGGAATGCTGGTGTTGGATGGCGACCGGCGGATCCTGGACTTGAACCCCGCCGCGGAGAAGATCCTCGGGGTTTGCGCCGCGCGCGCAAGAGGCGGCCATCCCGCCGATTTCCTGCCCGGATTCAGCCTGGGCGATGCATCTGAAATCGCGCTGCCAGGCATGGGGAATGCCATGCGGCATTATGCGCTCCTGCATTCCACGCTGAACGATCGCCGGGGTCGTCCAGTCGGTACCTTGATTCTCTTGGACGACGTGACCGCGCAGAAGCAGGCGCAGGCGAAGCTTCTGGAACAGCAGCGCGCCCTGGCCACGCTGCGCGAACGCGATCGCGTCGCTCGGGAACTCCACGACACGCTGGGGCAGGTACTGGGATATATCAAGATGCAAGCCGAAGTGGCCCAGGCTTTTGAGGAGCGCGGCGATCCCGCGGAAGTGAAACGGCGCCTGGCGCGTGTGACCACAGCCGCGCAGGATTCGCAAAGCGACGTCCGGGAGTATATCCTGGCAGCGCGGACCGGCATGTCCGCCGGCGCAGGTTTTGTTCCCGCACTCGAAACCTATCTGCAACGCTTCAGCGAGATCCACGGCATCGCGGCGAAACTGGATGGCTCGTCCGATCTGGCCGAGGGAGTTCTCGATCCCATGGTCGAAGCGCAATTGCTGCGCGTTATCCAGGAAGCGCTCACGAATGTGAGGAAGCATGCGCGGGCAACCGCCGTGAATATCCGGATCGGCGCAGATCACACTCACGCCGAGGCGGTCATTCAGGACAACGGCACAGGTTTCGATCCGTCGCTGGTGGAGAGTGGCGACGGACAAAAATACGGACTGCACCTCATGCATGAGCGTGCGAGGGAAGTGGGTGGCACGGTCCAGATTAGCTCCGCACCCGGCGGAGGCACGCGCGTCGTTGTCTCGGTGCCGTTGCGTGAGATCGTGTGAATCAATCGGCCTTCTGGCCAGGAACGCCGAGAAACCTGGATACGCAATGGACTGCACCCCATCACTGAGACGTCCGCGTTCGGCTTGGCAATCAGACACAATCCGATGCGGCAGAGATTCAAATTTCGCCCGCGTTTCAGGACTCCGCCGGCCAATCGCGCGGCCAGGGTGCGCCTTCGCACTCACCGCTGCCACTCATCGGCGGCCGGCAACACTCCTAAAACGGATATACGTCCTCAAGTGCACCCGTTACGCCGGTTGCGGGGCCGTGCCACACACTGCTGCCGAAGGTGGTCAGGTACAGCAAC
>DATMXS010000330.1:0-4559 GCA_035561355.1 Bryobacteraceae bacterium
CCGAAGCGTTGCGCGGCAGGCAGATTTTGCACCTGTACCCCTTGGCGGCTCCGATCATCGCGTAGGCAATGCCTGTGTTGCCGCTGGTCGCGTCTAGGAGGATGCGACCGCGGTGCAGCCTGCCCAGGCGCTCGCCGTCCAGAATCATCCCCAATGCCGCGCGGTCCTTCACGGACCCTCCCGGGTTCAAGAACTCCGCCTTGGCCCAGATCTGGACGCCCTTGCACCCGGCGGCAATCCGTTCGAGCCGCACCAGCGGGGTGTTCCCGATATGCTCGGCAACACTCGCACGCGTTCGCAGAGAGAGAGCTGCGTGTACAGAGAGCATCCCCATCTCCCAAAAACCGCTTAGGTCGATTTTACGAATCCCCCAAATCTCTGTCAAGAATGCGGAATCGACAATTGATCCCGAGGTTGGAGTGCCATATAATAAACCAGGCGTAGCGGGGCACGGGGGATGCATTTCGAGCCGTTCTATCGGGGGGTGTCCTACCTCTCCGGCTTGGCCATTTGCGATCCCGTCAGTCATCGAAGCTCACCTCCACCTCGGCTTGCGTTCAAATCACCGCGAACTCGCCGGACTGGCCGGCGAAAATCCAGAACACTGAGGGACGTTCCCGGTGTTCAGTGCTCGCACGCCGGTGGTGCAGTCGCACCACCGGGAGATTATCTATATGGGTAATTACGCAAATCCTGAAACATTGGTCATCACGGAATGGGCTGTGAATCACGCCCGGGATCCGGACGTCCGTCTGGTGGAAGTTGACGTGGATACGTCTGCGTATGATGAGGGGCACGTGCCCGGCGCGATCGGCTGGGCATGGAACAAGCAGCTCTGTGACACCGTCCGACGCGACATCCTCTCGAAGCCTGCCTTCGAAGAACTGATGTCGGAATCGGGGATCGGCAACGATACCACGGTGGTCCTGTACGGAGATAACAACAACTGGTTCGCCGCGTGGGCATTCTGGCAGATGAAAATCTACGGCCACAAGGATGTCCGAATCATAAACGGGGGCAGAAAGAAGTGGCTGGCTGAAGGAAGGGAACTCGCGACTGACGTTCCGTCGGCGCGCGCGACGCAGTACATGGCCTCCGAGCCGGACAACTCGCTCCGTGCTTTCCTCGCGGAGGTCCAAACGGCCAGCAAGCAGCGCTCGGCTGCACTCGTGGATGTGCGCAGCCCGCAAGAGTTCACGGGTGAGATCCTGGCCCCGCCCGGACTGCCCGAGACGTGCCAGCGGGGCGGCCATATTCCGAACGCCCAAAATGTACCGTGGGCAACGGCATGCCGCGAGGATGGAACATTCCAAGCCTTCGACGACCTGAAGCGGCTTTATGCCGCCGAGGGATTCGACGGCTCGCAACCGGTTATCACATACTGCCGCATCGGTGAACGTTCAAGCCACACTTGGTTCGTCCTGAAGTACCTCCTCGGGTACACGAACGTAACCAACTACGACGGCTCATGGACGGAATGGGGCAACCTGGTCGGCGTGCCCGTCGAGCGCGGCGCCACTGCGGCGGCCGGACGGCGACCGTAAAGCCCCAGGGACTATCGCGAGCGTAGCGCAATCACGCAAGCGCCGCATGAGCGCGGGCCGGACGGAAGCGAATCGCGGAAGTGCGGAGGCGACGAAGAACAGATGGGCGGCGTGGGAAAGAGCAGAAAAGGCGAAGCGGCTTGCGGAAACGGAGCGGATGACGCAGGACGTGCTATTGAAGGCGATGGCGAAGAAGACCACCTGGTGGGATGCGGCCGAGATCATCGGCGTCACGGGCGGACGGCGTTGGCGCGAGCGTTTGGAGACGGGCGTTCGACTTGAACATGCGGCACTTCCACGGGAAGCTGCGCGAGGAACAAGGGGTCGCACTGACCTACACCTGGGTGTAGAAGGCGCTGCATGCAGCCGGTCTGGTGGGGCGGCGCCGCCGTCGGGGTCCGACGGCGGCGCCGCCGAAGGAACGCAAGGCAAACTTACAAGGAGCAGGCGGTCATTCCCTGGGAGTGATGGGCCTTCCAGGCCCCCAACAACAGGTCGAGTTCCTTCTCCGCATTCAACGCGGTCCTTCACGGCAACATACAAGTACGCGCTCTTGATGGCGCTTGCGGAACTCGCTGTTGAAAGTGGCGACGATTCCGGCGACCCGCTGACGCTCACGGTAGACCAGATTGCGGAGAAGTTCATTGGGTATTACTGACGTCACGTGGTCGTGATCCGGGTTGGTTTCACGCTCACCGCGCTTCCGGCAGCGATTTACTTCCGTTGGGAAGCGCGTACGAGTCTCGAGACATTGCCCGATCTGCGGCAGCAAATGCTGCAGGGCGTGGTGCTGGTGCCGCCCGCAGGATCGCGAGTCTCGCGCGCCGCCGCTCAGTAACGTGGCTCAGCGGGTCCAGTAGTACTCGGTGCCTTATCTGCGCTTTAACTCCCCTTGAACCGCCTTCACCAAAGGCCCCACTTCTCGACGGCGGCCCTGAGCCGTTCCTTCGTGACCCGAAGTGCTGGTTCCAGTAGTGAAGGTCCTACGTCCGGCTCCCGCCGCCCCGGCGCGCTCTTTGCTCGTTCGGCAGCCAGCCGAGAACGCGGCGAACCTGTTCCAGAAACTCCCCGGTTCTGAACGGCTTCATAACGAACGGCTCTTGAGGCGCGAGAGTTCCCTGGTCGAGAAGGTATTCGCGGGGCCAGCCCGAAAATCTCATCTCCTTCGCTTCGGGGTGGCAGCGCATCACGTGCTTAACGACTTCGGGGCCGCTGGCATCTACCACGGCATCGTTCACGATCACCAGGTCGATCGGTTCTGGGCGTTCGCGACAAAGCCGATCCGCTTCCGCCAGGCTGGCCGCTTTCAGAACCTCAAAGCCGCTGCGAGTCAATATAGTAGCCACAGTTGCGCGAACAACTTCCTCATGCTCCACAACCAGAACGATCGGCATAAGGACGCTCGGATTAGATCGCTTCGGACATGATGCGCTCGCCGCCGTGCGCGGCCCATTCGTGCGCGCGAATGTCTTCGATGATGCGCGTCCGCTCGTTCCGGGCGGCGAGGATTTCCGCGAGAGGCGCGGGATTCGTAGCGACTAAGGCCAGGTAGCGCTGGGTGACCGTTCCGAAGTCCAGCCACAGACGGTCACAATCAATGCACTCGTTCTTGGGGATCTGCATATGATGCTCCTGCGATATAACAACTGACCCCATGTGAACCCGGCGAGTAGGAGAGACGGAAACGGGCGCTTTGCAGCCCCGTTGCATTGGGAATCCGAGCACCGGAGCTACCACGAGTCTACCATCGGCTGAGAATCCTGCCGGAGCCCTACGAGTCGCTCAACACGCTCACCGCGCTTCCGGCAGCGATTTACTTCCGTTGGGAAGCGCGAACGAGTCTCGAGACTTTGCACGATCTGCGGCAGCAAATGCTGCAGGGCATGGTGCTGGTGCCCCGAAAGATCGTGCTTCTCGAGCGCCGCCGCGAAGTAATGCGGCACAGCGGGTACAGTGGTACTCGGTGCCTTATCTGCGCTTCAACTCCCCATCAACCGCCTTCACCAAAGGCCCCACTTTGGCCCCACTTTCTCGACGGCGGCCCTGAGCCGTTGCTTCGAGACGCCGAAGTGCTCGCTTCAGTAGTCCAGTTCGTAATCTTGGAACCGGCCCAGTTCGTTTGATGCCGCGTGCTCACTTTGAACCTTTTCTCTGGTCCTCGAGCTCCTTCTCGGCCCCGATGTCGTTCTTCTCGATCAGCGCTTTGCGGGCGTTCTCTCCGAGGCGGATCGCCACTCGCTGCGTCTGGGCGCCGGCTGGCCTGGTGTCGCGGATCAGGTTCCCGCGGATCACTACTCCATCGGTCTCGCCGTTCACAAAGATACCGTCGCCGCCGTTGTCCTCGATACGGTTATCCTCAAGCCGGTTGCGGTGTCCCGCCATCGGCTCCGCTTCATTGCGGAAGACGATACCGTTCTTGGAATTGCCTCGGACCACGTTGTTACGCAACACATTGTCAGTGTCTTTGTGGCCGATCGAGATGCCGTGGCCGCCGTTGCCGGTCAGCTCGTTGTTCGCGAAGACGCCGTGACGCACCCGCCAGCACAGGAAAAGACCGTCGCTGCCGTTGTTGCGCGCCACGCAATCCTCCACCACCGGGCGCTGCGAACCGCTGCCGGGATGCAAGCCCAAGCCGGCATTGCCCTCGCTCACGCAGCCGACCACCCGCACATCGTTCGATTGCTGGAAGCTGATTCCGTCGCCGTTATAGTTGCGCACGTGACATTTCCGGATAATCGCGCCGAAGGCCCGATACAGGAAAATGCCGCCGCCCCGGCAGCCGTCCATGCTCGGGTTCTGGTCGCGGCTGCCGTCGACAGTCAGGTTTTCCACGATCGCGCCCTCCAGGTTGTAGCCGCTGATGACCGGGAATACGGTTGCCGCCTGTGCCTTGTCGTTCATCATGAGATCCGCATGGAGCGGAAGCGTGATCGAGAACGTGTTGCCGCGCTTCCCGGAGATGCGCGCCACCGTGGTATGGAAACCACCCGCGTTCTTGTCCCACAGCGCCACGCC
>DATMXS010000331.1:0-11208 GCA_035561355.1 Bryobacteraceae bacterium
GTACTGGAATTCAAATTGATGGGGGGCTGCTCTCTCCTGTCGAGATGGGCCCCCTTCGGTGTCGTGGCCCTGCTGTCGTATTCGCGCTTAGGCCATCAGGCGGCGCACGACCGCCAGGTTCTTTTTCATGTCGTCTGGTATGGAGCCGGAAGGCGAGCTAGTTTCGAGGTTCATGTAGCCCCGGTATCCGATCTCGGCAAGAATGGCTATGACTTTCGGGAAATCGATCGAGCCCTCGCCGATATAGGGCTTGTCTTTCAAATGCACCTGGCAGATGCGATCCTTGCCCAACCAGCGCATTTCTTTGTAGATGTCGAACCCGTTGTTGGTGGAATTCCCGACGTCATAATAGATCCGCAGCGCCTTCGAGTTGACCAGGTCGAGAATGCGCGCATTCGCCTCGGCCGAAATCGTGTCCTCGAGACCCAGCGTAATGCCCTGCTTCTCGGCTTCGGGCGCGATTTCTTTCAGCACTCCCGCCACATAGTCCTGCTCCGCCGTCTCAGTGATGGCGCCCTTGCCGAAGAACGGCAACAGAATCACGGCGGCCTTCAGTTTCTTGGTGATCGGAATGGCATCGGCCACCCATTTCTGCCCGAGTTTGTCGTTCTTCAGGTAATTCACGTGCAGTATGTCGAGGCACGTCCCGGCGAGCGGAATACCTTGTTTCCCCGACTCTTCTACGTATCGAGCCTGAATGGCGGGGTCGGCCAGCGGCAGTTTCCCGTCCACAGCCTGCCTGCCCAGACTCACCTCGACACCCTCGAAGCCGAGGCTCTTAGCCAGGGCGAGCGCTTCGATCTTGCCGGCCAACCGGAGATTCCAATCGGTGACGCCGATCCGGACATCCGGCCGCGCGGCGGCGGCCAGCCGGGCAGCGGGAGCGAGGGCAGCAGCCGCAAGC
Source organism: Bryobacteraceae bacterium (assembly GCA_035561355.1). Taxonomy (GTDB): domain Bacteria; phylum Acidobacteriota; class Terriglobia; order Bryobacterales; family Bryobacteraceae; genus DATMXS01. The sequence continues at coordinate 905 of DATMXS010000331.1, forward strand.
CATGTTCTACGCGTGATCTTCATAAGGCATCCTTCCCCTTGCCCGGCGCTTGCGCCGGGGACAGCATCACTGTTTTGGAATCTCGGCCAGCTGCACCGCGGCATGCTTGATGCGCTTCCGATTCCAGGTATAGGTAATGTGCACCGTTCCGTCCGCAGCCTGAATCACGGCGGGGTACGAGAACTCGCCCGGCTCGGTCTCGAGCGCCAGGAAATTGTTCCAGTTCTCGCCGTCTTTCGAAACGGCCACGTTGAGAGGCGTACGGCCCTTCGCGGTGTGGTTGTACACCATGATGATCCGGCCATCCCGGAGCGCCACGGCGTCTATGCCGCTGTTTGGATTCGGCAGTGAAGTGGGCCGTGCGGGCGTCCACGTGCGGCCCCCGTCCGACGAATCGGAATAGCAGATCTTGCCGATACGTTCCGTGGTGCGGACAAACATCCGCAGTCTGCCGCCTTTGAGCGACACGACCGTCGGCTGGATGTTCCCGTACGGCTCGCCGGGAACCGTGATGGGCCCGTGCTTGGTCCATGTCATGCCGTTATCGGAACTTCGCTCCACCCAACTCGCCCAACTCCGATAGCTCTCCACCGACGTACCACTCACGATCGTCCCGTCCTTCAGCAGGAGCGGCTTGTTCTTGATTGGACCGTAGAGGCCGGCCGGCAGGTGCTCGATCGCGGTCCAGTTCCGGCCGCCGTCCCGGCTCGAGCGCCGCCCGCCGGTCCAGCGCGTGGGGTGTGGGCCGAACTTGTAGTACATCCACAGCGTGCCGTCCTTGGTGTGGAACAGCACCGGGTTGTAAGTCGCGATGTCCGGCTCGCGCACGATCTCGAAGGGCTCGCTCCACTTGCCGTCCCTGTAATGCGCACCCCAGATCGCTACGTCCGGCGCCCCTTCCTGCTTCCCGCCGAACCACGCGGCCATAAGTTCGCCGCGTCCGATCTCCACCACGGTGGATGCGTGAGCGGATGGGAACGGCGCCTTCTCATAGATAAACCCGCTCAAAGCGATAGCCAGGAGTGCGAGCACAGCGCCATTATAGTGCGTTGTTAACGCACCCCGCCGCGGTATACATCCTGAAACAAACGCGGAATCAGCATTGAGGTCTACCATGAGAGCCGTGAAGCTACCGAAAGCTCTGTTTATTCTTGCCACACTAATCCTGCCGGTGGTGGCGGCCGACGTACCGGTCGCGAAGTGGAAACGATTCGAGCACGCCTTCCAGAGCTCCGATTCCAGGGGAGCGGCCGGCCTGCTGGTCACGTTCCGCTCGCCACTAGGCATCGCGCGGAGCGTAGAAGGTTTTTGGGATGGCGGCGCCGTCTACCGCGTCCGTTTCAGCCCGGATCGCGAGGGGCGCTGGACCTTCGAGACTGCATCGGACGATGCAGCCATGAATGGACGGCGTGGCGGCTTCCTTTGCACAGCCCCGCGGAAGGGCACGCGTTTTGCGCAGCACGGTCCCATTCGCGTCTCGAGAGATGGCAGGCATCTCGAGCACGAGGACGGCACTCAGTTCTTCTGGCTCGCCGACACTGCCTGGAACGGACCGCTATTCGCGACGCCGGAAGACTGGAGCTTCTACCTGAACGCTCGCGCCCGTCAGGGCTTCACCGCGGTCCAATGGGTCGCCACGCAATGGCGTGGCGCGCCGCAGGGCGATGCTTCGGGCACGCCCGCCTATACCGGCCCCGAGAAGATCCACATTAACCCGGAGTTCTTTCAGCGGCTCGATAGGAAACACGACGCAATCGTGGAGGCGGGACTCGTTAGCGCGCCCGTCATGCTCTGGGCGATCTCGTCGCGCGCCGGTTCCGAGGTGAACCCGGGCGTATCGCTGCCGGAAAGCGAAGCCATCCGCCTGGCACGCTACATGCGCGCCCGGTGGGGCGCTGACCCGGTTCTCTGGCTGATCAACGGCGACGGCGATTACCGCGGCCCCCGCGCGGAGCGCTGGCGGAACATCGGGCGCGGCGTATTCGGCGACGGCCCTCACGCGCCGGTATCGCTGCATCCTGGAGGCCGCATGTGGGTCCAGGATGAGTTCCGCGAGGAACCGTGGCTCGACATCGCAGGTTACCAGAGCGCGCACGCCGATTCCGAAGGCAACTCCGTTTGGATCACCACCGGCCCGCCGGCGGAGGAGTGGAAGCGCACGCCGGTGCGCCCCGTGATCAGCCTGGAGGCGCCCTACGAAGTGCCGGGCAACGACGCGTTCGTCCGGCGCAACCACTTATGGTCGCTGCTGAACGCGCCGGTGGCGGGCGTTACATATGGCGCGCATGCGATCTGGGCCTGGAGCGACGGCGTCCATCCGCCAGCCGGCCACGGGAACGGTGTCCATCCGCACTGGAAGGAAATGCTGGAGCGCCCTGCCGCCGTTCAGATGGGCCGCCTGCGCGCGTTTTTTGAGAGCATCGATTGGCGGGGGCTTCGGCCTTCGCCGGAGCTTCTCGCACAGCAGCCCGGCGGCGGGCGGTTCATATCCGCTGCCCGCAGCGATGCGGACATCCTCATCTATACGCCGGGCGAGCGCCGGATCGCTCTTCAGCCGGCCGCCCTGCCACCCGATTTCCGTGCTCAATGGATCAGCGCCGGCGCACTCTTGCGGAGTCCTGCACAGGCTTCGCGGGAAGGAACTGCCGCCGTGTTCGCCACGCCGGAAGTTGGCGACTGGCTGCTGCTGATCCAATCCGAACGGCGGAGGGGCAACCGCGCGGGGCGCGCATCCGTCTCAAGTGATAGCAGGCAGCGTTAGCGTAACAATTGGCGACGTCGACTCGCGCCGGCTTTTGTGGCACGATGCTGGATGGCGGGGGGTTGCTATGATCGAGTGCAACTACGATAAGTCCGAGGTGGTTGTGATCCTCGACGAGGAGATCCATAGCTCCAGGCATGATATCGAGGCTGTGCTCCGGCGCCTGATGGACCAGATCTCGGGAATGCCCTGCTCGGACGGCCACGTGCGGGAGATCGAGCTCGCACTCGCCGAGGCGCTCGCGAACGCCATCGTTCACGGTAACCGTGAAGATCCGGACAAATACGTCCACGTGTGGGCCGGCTGTGTGAAGAGCGAGCAGTTGATCCTCGCCATCACCGACCAGGGTGAAGGTTTCGACCTCGATTCCGTGCCCGATCCCACCACCGCGGAAAACATCTACTCCACCCACGGGCGTGGCATCTTTCTGATGAACTGTCTGATGGACAGCGCCGAGCACCGCCTGGGAGGCCGCCAGGTGATCATGCGCAAACGGATGAAGCGCGCCTCCATCGAATGAACTTCGTTACGGCTGCTTCTCGAACACGAGCACGGTTTCCTCGGCACTGCCGTCTGCGGCAAAACGCTTCGCCACAGTAGTCAGCGTTCTGCCGTCGCTACTGATGACCCGGCGCATCCGGGCCGTCACTGTGCCATCCTTCTTGTGAACCGATTCCTGCGTGAAGTTGTCGATACGCGAATAGCCCGCGGTGTAATTCGGCGTGAACTCGGCGCGGGGATAGTCCTTACCGTCGAACTTGAAGGTGTGCCGGTCATACTGCACGCGCCCGCTCGGGGTTGTGACCTCGCTCGTGATCCGCCCGCCGCCTTCCATAGCCTCATAACGGATGATGATGCTCTTCGGCGCGGATCCGTTATCGGGTGCGGGAAAACGGCACTTTGCGGGGTTCAGCTTCCAGGTCCCGGAGAACGGATCGTCCGCCGCAAACAGCATTCCTGTGGCGGCGATGGTGAGAAGAAATCGGCGCAGCATGTCCCAGGGGTAGACACCAGCAGCAGGGCCAATGTTCCTTGGAGGTAAGCACGGGGCAGAAGGTCTCCGCCCCGCTGGCGAATTACACGCTCTTCGGATCCGGATGCACCCAAGGCTTGCGGTACGGGCGCGCCAGCATGCGGTTGGCTTCGTCGTCGCCGGTCACCCGCCCCTTCACGGCGTCCCAGGCCAGCGTGCGGCCGAGCTGCATCGCGTTATTCGCCAGGATGCACATCGCCGACGAGGTGTAGCCCTGCTCGATGTCCGCGACGGGCTTTCCGCGCGAATCGATCGCCGCCAGGAAATCCTTCATGTGATACCGGATCGCCGGAGCCACGTGCTTCTCGATGCGCGGCTCGGTCTTGTCTTCCGGATACTGCTCGAGTTCGTACGTGACGTCCTTGTGGATCGGCTCGCCTTGCGCGGGCATGAAGTCGTAGCTATAGACTCCCGCCTTCAGCATGCCTTTCTCACCGTAGAAGGTCGCGCCCCACGGATACTTCGGATCCTGCGGCTGTCCCCAGTTCCGGTGCGTCCACACCAGGTTGAAGTCGCCGTAATCGAAGGTCGCAATCTGAGTGTCCGCGATGTTCGCCTTGCCCTCTTTGTGCACCAGGATGCCGCCGCTCGAGGAGATCCGCTTAGGCCAGCCTAAGTCCATCATCCAGCGCACCATGTCGAGCATGTGGACGCCCATGTCGCCGATCGTGCCGTTGCCGTACTCCATAAAGGATCGCCACGATCCCGGATGACGCATCGGGTTGTACGGCCGCATCGGCGCCGGCCCGGTCCACATCTCCCAGTCGAGACCCTCTGGGACAGGCGCATCCGCCGGATTCCGGGACCGCCCGCCGTAATAGCAGTAGATCTCCACATGGGAGATCTTCCCGAGCTTACCCTCGCGGATGTAGCGATCGCGCGCCTCGACCAGATGAGGCGTGCTGCGGCGCTGCGTTCCGATCTGAACCACGCGCTTATACTTGCGCGCGGCGGCCAGCATTGCCTGGCCCTCGATCACGTCCGTGCTGATCGGCTTCTGGCAGTACACGTCAGCGCCGGACTTCACCGCCTCGATCATGGCCAGCGCGTGCCAGTGATCCGGCGTCGCGACCAGAACGATGTCCAGGTCCTTCTGACGCAGCATCTCCCGGTAGTCGCCGTATGCTTTCGGGGTCTTCTTCGAATCCTGGCGCCGCGCCATCCACTCGACGCCCTGCGCGAGTTGGCGCTTGTCCGGGTCGCACAGCGATACCACCTCGATGGGCGCCACCTGCATCAGGCGGATCAGGTCGAGCTTCCCGTACCAACCCGTGCCGATCAGGCCGACACGCCGCACTTTGCCGTTATCGAACGCGGACGCCGAGGCTAAGCCCCCGGCGCCCGCATAGAGGAATTCTCGTCGGTTCATGCCCGCATTTTCCGGTAGTTCTTCAAGCAGAGGTCCACGGTTTCGAGCGGAGGCGTATCGGCGCCTTCCTGTTCGATAAGGTAGAACTCGACGCCACCCTTCTTCTCGGCGGCCTCGAAGATCTTCTGCCAGGGGCCGGCGCCGTCGCCGAACAGCACCTTGTAGCCCTTACCCGGCGCCCACTCCTTCAAATGGATGGACTTCAGGCGGCCCGGGTTGGCGTTGATCCATGCGACCGGATCCTGACCGACTTCCACGCACGTGCCGACATCGAGTTGGAGAACAACGCTTTTCGGCGTGTTCTTCGCGATCACCTCGATCGGGCGAACGCCGTCGATCGGCTTAAACTCCGCCTGGTGGTTGTGATAACCGGCTGCGAGCTTGGCCTTCTTGAACGCCTCGGCGCCCGCCGTCAGTTTCTCGGCAACCTTGTTCCAGCCCGCGAGACCTTCGACGCGACCGGCGCTCGCCATCACAACGTACTTCGCGCCGAGAATGCTGTTGAGGTCGATCGCTTTCTGGTAGTTCGCCGGATCGAACGAGTTCGAGCCGTTGTGCGTCGAGTGGCACTTGATGTTCAGCTCATCCAGCAGAGCGCGGACCTGCTTGGCATAGTCCGTGGTCCAGCCGAAATAGGGGCCGTAGAACTCTACGCAGTCATAGCCCATCTTGGCCACGGCGCGCACCGTGCCCATCAGATCCTTCTGCATCTCGTTGCGGACGGAGTAGAGCTCAAGCCCGATCTGGGCGTTTTTGCTCTTGGCCAGCGCGGACGCGAACGGAACCGCAGCGGCCGCGGACAGGAATGAACGACGAGAGAGTATATTGCGTGACATAACCGTAGAGCAACAACAAATAGCACATCCAGCACATCCGCGTAACGCGTCTGGTCCGCCGGCCGAAGGCGAACGAGAGAATGCACAGGGCAGGAGAACGCAGCAGGCTGGAAAGCCGCCCCCTAACCACAGCTTTCGCTCGACTTGCTGGCTGTCTGAGGGCGGTCGTCAAGACGGAGAAATCAGCCCACCAAAAGGATGCCGGACGCCGAAAATGTTCGAGGATGTCAGGCGTACACCAACAATCTCATATCTTACTGAAATTTAACCACATAGCCGCGCGTTGGTTGTTACTATCAGTTTTTAAGACCTGATCTTCCCTCGGGGGTTTTTGACATCGCCACGATCGTTGTGCCCGCTGCGGCCGGTTTCGAGCCGCTTTGCGAAGATCCGTTGCCGGATCCGTACGTCCACCGCGAAAACGGCGCGTGGCACGTCTTCGGAACGGGTCAATCGTACCTATATGGAACCTCGTTGCGCCCGGGCGGACTGCGCCGCGCGGAAATCGAGTTCGATTTCGGCACAGAGACGCGGATCCAGGATGTCTGGGCCTTCATGCCGCACTGCTCGCCCGACGGCGGCTATCACGGCTACGGCGCTCTCAACTACGGCCAGTTCCAGACTGTAATCGCGCACTTTCTCCCCGCTGCGGGTGAGGCCTGGAACGGTTCGGCCATCCACCGGTGGAAACTCGATAAGATCCTGCTCGGCGACCTGGACCAGGGCCGCACGACGTACTACGATCCGCGCGTGTTCACGGGCGAGGACGGCAGGCTGTACCTCATGTACTCTGCCTCCCCCGCGCATCACCGTAATGTCCAGATCTCCGTCCGGCGCATGCTGGATGCCGGGTCACTCGATCCGTCCTTTAAGCCTCGCGCCCTGCTCCGCGCCGAAGGATACCGGTCCGAGGATCGGAATCCGGGCTACATCCAACTCGTCGAAGGCGCGAACATCGCCCGCGTGGAGGACAAGTACGTCCTGCTGTACAGTGTGGGTGATTTTGCGCTCGGCAATTACAGGCTGGGCATGGCCTTCTCCGACGCGCTGATTCCGCCCGAGGGCGAAACCTATCAGAAGCCCCTCATGCCGGATCCCTTGAACGTGTGGAAGAACTCGGAGAAGCGGGAAGAGGTCTGTTACCTGCTCCAATCCGAGCACAAGGGCTGGCCGAACTACTGCGGCCACATCGTGCGGGGCCCCGGCCTCGGCAACATCGTCAAGACCCGTGACGAGTACAGCGTCTTGTTCCACGGATACCGGCCGGGCAACCGGCGCAGGAACCCGCGAGACCGCTTCGTGTGGTCCTTGCCCCTCACGGTGGACATCCGCGCGGGGCGGCCGATGAGTCACTGGCTGCGGCCCGTTCTGCCCAGGTGAGATCAAGCCGCTGATACACGGAGCCTTGCAGTGGGCGGCGTGATACGATACTTCCCAGTGATCGGATCAGAACGTAAGCCCACACTGGAAGCGTGGGGCGCAAGCGACCCCGGACTGGTCCGCCAGAACAATGAGGACAGTTGGGCGCTCGACCCTGCCCTGCACGTCGCCATCGTGGCCGACGGCATGGGTGGCGCGTTGTGCGGCGAAGTGGCCTCAGCAATGGCGGTCGAGACGATCCTTGAGCAACTGCGCGCGCATTTCGGCTCCATCCCCCCCGAGCAGGCCATCGACAACGCGATCCAGGAGGCTAACCGCCGCGTCTTCGAACGTTCACGCGCAGACCAATCCTGCGCAGGCATGGGCTCCACGGTTGTGGTCGTGTGGTGGGACCTGCCCCGGATCATAATCGCGAATGTGGGCGACAGCCGCGCCTACCTGTGGCGTGAAGGCGCCATCACGCAGATCTCCTATGACCAGACCCTGGTGAACGAACTCCGGGTTCGATTTGGTCTTTCCGAGGAGGAGGTCTGCAACTTCCCGCACAAGAACGTACTCACGCACGCAGTGGGAACCTCGGCGGAGTTACTGATCCGGCGGTGCGAAGAGAAGATTGTGCCCGGAGACGTGGTGCTGCTTTGCTCTGACGGGCTCACCGGCCCGGTGTCCGACCAGTCGATTGCGCAGACCCTTTCAAGGGACAACGCGCTCCCGAGCCAAATCTCGCAGCTCATTAACCTGGCGAAGGCGGGCGGCGCGCCGGACAACGTGACCTGTGTCCTGTTGCGCTACAACGATTGGCAGATTTGAGAAGCAGCGCAGCCCTAAACTGGCTGGTTGATTTGTGCGATGCGGATCTGCTTCTGGAAATCCGCGAGCATCGTCTCGTCCAGCCTGACTTCAGTAGGCCGCTTTTCGAACGTGGTCGTCTGGTCGATCTTGTCCTGGAGCTTCAATAGGCCGTAGAACAGGTTTTCCGGACGCGGCGGACACCCTTGGACGTACACGTCAACGGGGACGATTTTGTCCACACCCTGAAGCGTGGAATACGTGTTGAACGGGCCGCCGACGCCCGCGCAAGCGCCCATCGCCAGCACCCATTTGGGCTCCGGCATCTGCTCGTACAGGCGCTGGATGACCGGGCCCATTTTGAGCGTCACGGTACCGGCCACGATCATGAGGTCGGCCTGCCGCGGACTCGGGCGGAACACTTCGGCGCCGAACCGCGCGATGTCGAACCTCGCCGCGCTGGACGCGATCATTTCGATCGCGCAGCACGCAAGGCCGAACGTGAGCGGCCAAAGCGACGACTTGCGCGCCCAATTGAACACGTAATCGACTGACGTCACAAGGACGTTTTTTTCGAACTGATTCTGCAGATACATCGCCGAAGCCCATTCTATCACTGGCTGCCCGATCCCCGGCCCGGGGTCAGGCGGCCGGTTTCAGAAGCGAATTCTCCTGCACCGCCGACAGGGCGAGCGTTTTCCTCCCGGCATCGTCGAACAGTACCGTAATCCGGCCGCCTTCGTAGCCTTCCACGACCCCCTTTCCCCATTCCTTGTGAATCACGCGGCTCTTGACACCATACGGGCGTTGGGCATCGGCCTTAGGCGCGGGAACGGCGGCGCCGGCGCCCGCCTCGCACTGATCGCAGTAACCGCACGGCCCTTCGAACTCTTCGCCGAAGTGATTGAGCAGGTAGGCGCGGCGGCACCCGTGCAGTTCGGCGTACATGCGCATCTTCTCGATCCGGTGGGCGAGCGCGGTCTTGCGGCGTTGCTGCTCCCTGGCGGCCTGCTCCGACGCTTCCTTGAGGTCCGGCGAGTCTTCCGCGGCCTCCACCTCGCCGGTAGGCAACCGCTCGATCGCGCCGGCTTCCTCCAGGCGGTTCAGGGCCTGAGTCACTTTCGTTTTGAAGAGCGCCGTCTTATCCCGCAGGTCATCGGCATCCACCGGCCCATCAGCGCCATGCACCGCCTCAGCCACCCGCTCAACGGTCTCCGTGTCGAGTTTGCGGCCGCCGGCGAAGAACTTGTGGACGCCGAAGTCCTCCGGACGGTAGAAGAGGATGGCTTCGGCGTCCTTCCCATCCCGTCCCGCGCGGCCGATTTCCTGGTAATAAGCGTCGAGCGATTCGGATACGTCGTAGTGGTACACAAAGCGCACATCGGGCTTGTCGATGCCCATGCCGAAAGCGGAGGTCGCCACAATGAGCTCGGCCTCGCCGCTCATGAACTCCTGTTGAATGCGCGTGCGTTCTTTGGCGTTCATGCCGCCGTGGTACCACACGGCTTTCATGCCGCGGTCTACCAGCGCGCCGCCGATCTCCTCGGCATGCTTTCGCGTCGAGACGTAGATGATACCCGGCTTGTCAGCCTCGGCCGCACGGTCCAGCAGTGTCTCGCGCTTCGCGGATTCGTCCGGAAAGGTCTCCACTCCGAGCCAGATGTTGGGGCGGTCGAAACCGTGCACAATCACCCTCGGATCGCGCATCCCGAGGCGGTCGACGATCTCCTGCCGCACTTCCGCGGACGCCGTGGCCGTCAGGGCCAGCACCGTGGGATGGCCGAGCGCTTCGAAGACGGCTCCCAGTTTCAGGTAGTCCGGCCGGAAGTCATGGCCCCACTCGCTGATGCAGTGCGCTTCATCCACGACGAACAACGACGGCTGCGCGGCCCGCACGGCTTCGATCGTCTCCGCCTTTGAGAACTGCTCGGGGGCCATGAACATGAACTCTAGTTCCCCGCCCTCGAGTTTTTGAAAGGCCTCACGCAGTTCGGAAACCCGTGCGTGTGAATTAACCACGGCGGCTTCGGCGACTTCGGTTTGTTCGATCGAATCCACCTGGTCGCGCTGGAGCGCGATCAATGGGGAAACGATGATCGTCGGTCCGGCAACCGCCACGGCGGGAATCTGATATAT
>DATMXS010000332.1:0-3459 GCA_035561355.1 Bryobacteraceae bacterium
GGACGATCCCGTAAGACGGTACACCAGCCAGGATGCCGCGACGCTGTCCATCCACGTGCCGATCAGCGAAATGAGCTGTCCGCCGAAAAACAACCGGTAGTTGCGGTGGCTCAGCGCACGCAGCGCAGACGGCAGTTTCACGGCCCCTCTGCTTCCATTAGACCAGCGCGAGCCTAAATCCGGTGGAAGCCTTTGAGGATGTCGCGCAGCGTGTAGCGGAGCGCGATCGGCCGCCCGTGCGGACAGCTCATGGGGCATTCTGTGAGCGCCAGCGCACCGAGCAGGGATTCCATCTTGGCCTGGTCCAGCCGCATGTTGATCTTGATCGCGGCGCGGCAGGCGATCGATGCGGCCATCGCGCGCCTCAGATCATCCATTGAGACGCGCCGGTACTCACGGTCTGCAATCTCGAGAATCTCGTAGACGATACGCTCGATGTCCGCCGGCCCGACCGCGGCGGGAGCGGCCTTGACCGCGATGGTTCGGTTGCCGAACGGCTCCGTCTCAAAGCCCACGGAGTCGAGTTCGGCCGCGATGCGGTCGTAATCTATCTGCTGCGCCGGGGTGAGCTGAATCACCATCGGGAGCAGAAGACGCTGCGTCTCGACGCGGCCTGCCGCGCGCTGCCTGAGAATCCGCTCGAACAGGATGCGCTCATGGGCAACGTGCTGGTCGATGATCCAGAGCCCGTCGCGCCCTGCCGCGAGAATGAAGCTGTCGTGAAGCTGTCCGAGGGGGCGCAGGTCGGCCAGCGCCGTCATGCTCTGGGACAGGTCGTTCAGAACCTCGGGCGGGAACCCGCCGTGAGTGTCTGGCACGGGGATGCGCAGGGCGGCCGTGGCAGGCGAAGGATCGGGAATGGGTGCGGCGGGCGGCGGCGCGGAATTGGGTTCGAATTGTACGTTGGGCGCGGGCGGAATTTCGCCACCCGAGAAATCGAACCGCGGCGGCGGTGCTTGCGTTTGCCGTAAGGTGAACGGCTGGGCGCTGACTGGGACCGGCATTTCGGAGGGCCGCCCCTGCCACGCGCCGGTATCCACCGCCTGGCTGAATTCGGAGAACGGCATCCCCGCGGCGGGTTGGGCGCTTACGGGCAGGGGGATCGCCGAAATTGGCTTCGAATCGACAAGAGCGCCGCGTATGCCATCGCGCACGAAGTCATGCACGAAGCTGCTGGCGCGGAACCTGACCTCCGTCTTGGATGGATGTACGTTGACGTCCACCTCTTCCGGAGGGCAATCGATAAACAGCAGCGCGAAGGGATAGGACGACGGCGGGATCAGGTTGTAGTACGCCTGCGAGATGGCGTGCAGCAGGAGGCGGTCCCGGATGAGACGGCCGTTTACAAACAGGTAGAGCGAGTTCCGATTTGCCTTCTGCACCTGCGGGCGCGAAACAAACCCGCGGAGCCGGAAAATGTGCGGCTCGCCGCCCTCCGGACCCGGGTCGTGTGCGCGTTCCCGCGAGCCGAGATCGACCAGTTCGTCCAGCGTCTGGCTACCGAACACCTGGTACACGCGGTCCCTGAACTGCTCCACCGGGTTGACGCCGAGCAGCTCGCGTTCATCACTGGTCAGCGTGAACGTCTTGTCCGGATGAGCAAGCGAGTAATGCGTGACCAGCGAGGCGATGTGGGCCAGTTCAGTTTGATCCGACCGCAGGAACTTCTTGCGAGCGGGCACGTTATAGAACAGGTCGCGAACGGTGATCTGCGTGCCCGGCGCGAGCGCCGTCTCGTCGCAGGCAATGATCTTGCCGCCGGCGATCTCGACGCGGGTGCCGGTCAGCTCGTCGGGCGAGCGCGTCTCCAGGACCAGTCGGGAGACGGATGCGATGGAGGGAAGCGCCTCGCCGCGGAACCCGAGGGTTGCGATGCCGAGCAGGTCGCGGGCATTGGAGAGCTTGCTGGTGGCGTGCCGCTCGAAGGCGAGCATCGCGTCATCATGAAGCATTCCGGAGCCGTTATCGGCGATCCGGATCAGGCGGCGGCCACCGCCCGAAACCTCGACGCGGAGTTGTGTAGCCCCCGCGTCGAGCGAATTCTCGAGCAGTTCCTTAAGGACTGAAGCCGGCCGCTCCACAACCTCCCCGGCGGCTATCTTGTTCGCGACGTCGTCGGAGAGGATGCGGATACGGCCCAAGCGGTTATTGTAGTACGATCCCGCGCTCGTCCAGCAGTTCGCCGGTGTTGCGGAGCAGCGTGATGCGGGCCCGGTGGTACGCGAGAATCTGTCGCACCAGTTCGGATTGCGCGGTGACCAGATCCGTCTGCGCGGACATGACGAAGTACGCAACAGTGGTGCCCAAGTCGTATTTCAACTGCTCGGCATCCACCTGCTTTTGGGCGAAATCCACCGACTTCTTCGCCAGATCGACGCCGGCTTTCGTGGATTCCAGGTTATTCACCGCGTTCAGCACGTCGAGCCGGATGCTCTGCTCCAGGCTGCGCTGCCGGAGAATGTGCTGCTTCTTGGTCACGAGCGCGTCAGCCATGTCCGCCGTCGCCCGGCGGTCCCGCAGCGGCAGACGCAACGTCAGGCCGAACACATAGGCCGGAGCATCGAACCCGAACAACTGATCCATTGCGCCACCGAACCCACCCGGGATGACGCGCGTGATCTGCGAGCCGCCGCCGAACACGTTTTCGCGCTCGTAGTACATGCCACTTCGGCCCTTGGTCGTGTAGCCGAGGTTCAGCGCCAGGTCAGGGCGCAGCATGTTCGTTGCGGACTTGATCCTGAGTTCATCCACATCGAGCGACTGGATTGCGGACTTCAGATCCGGCCGCATCTGCATCGCGCGCTGGACTGCACCCTCACTATCGACCGTCTGCTCCCCGCTGGGCGGCGCGACGGTTTCAGTCAGCTCGACGGGAAGGGTTCGCACCTGCGGATCGAGGTCGGCGCCGATAAAGCGCCGGAGCGCATCAATGCGCTGGGCGAGTTGAAACCGGAACCGCGACACCTGGATTTCGGCGCTGGCATAGCGCTGCTGTGGCTGATAGATATCGAGCTTCGAGATCGCGCCCAACTCCAACTCCCGCTCCGAGCGCTTCAGGAACTCGCCGGCCAACCTGAGGTACTCTTCCTGCACTCGCAGGTTCTCGCGAGCCTCGATCACGTCCCAGTAGGCGTTTTCGGCTAGGGCCAGAGTCCCGAGCACCGCGTTGCGAATGTCGTACTCCGTCAGCTTCAGGGTGCTGCGGGCGATCGAGACAGACAGCTTGTTGATGTAGGTCCCGCGGTTTCGCAGGAGCGGTTGTGTGATAGAACTGACCAGGCTTGTCGAGATCGAAGGGTTCCAGATTTGGTATACATCGCTCGACGAACCCTTGTTGCCCGCAAAACCAACCGAGAGTTGCGCACCGGTGGCCAGCGTCTGGTTGTACGTAAAGTCAGCGTTTTGGCGGAGCTGGTTAACGATATCCGATCCACCCGCTTCCGTGGCCCTGGTGGGCAG
>DATMXS010000333.1:0-2185 GCA_035561355.1 Bryobacteraceae bacterium
ACCCCGAGGTGACTACAACGACGTGATCTGCGAAGAATCTGCGGCTGCCGATGTCGTTGAACAAACCTTCATAGCGCTCTTGCGAACACGCGACACCTGGAATACATGCGAACTGGAGAATGTGCCTGCAAGCTCCCGGCTCGTGCGTGCGGTCAACAAGTTGCCGAGCCACCTTCGAAGCCGTCTACAGGTCGTCTTTAGATGCCCCTGTCCTACGATTCTCATTGGTGAAAGCAACAAGGGAGAGTTGCGGAAGCTGGCTCACAAGAAAGACATCAGGCGCCAGCAGCACCGGCTCGAGCGCCTCGGCCGCCTTGAGTTTCGACACCTGGAAACGCGCGAAGAAATCCGACACCATCTGCCAATCTTCTTCCGCCAGCATATCGAGCGGCGCGCGCTGCTTGGACAAAGGAGTCGATTCCTGGAGGAGAGTGCGCGAGAGTTTTACCAGAATCTAGCAGAAGAGTTCGACCCCGCTGGCCCTTTGCGATTTTCATTATTGGGACTGGATGGAAGGCCGCTGGCTTACCACTTCGGATTTCAATACAACCACAGCTTCATTCGGTACACATCGGTCTTCAACGTTAACGATATGGCCTACTCACCGGGAGAGGTGTTGCTGGGCAAGTTGTTGGAGTACGCGGATGAAAACGACATTCGTGAGTTTGACTTCGGAATCGGAGGTGAAGACTACAAGCGCCGCTTCTCGAATCAAACCAAAGAGAATGTTGCTATCTACCTGAACAGACGATCCGGCCATTTATCTCTTCCGTATCTAAGACGACAAGCACTCGACGCTCTCAGGTGGATTAAGGAACAGGGCAGGCAACAGACGTATGCTTCACGCCAACAATCCGGGTTTTCTAGTCGATTACTTCGTCTGGCTGCAGCAATGAACGGCGATATCACGTCGGCAAATTGGGCAGAAATGCTCCGCAATTCCGTGCGCTCGGTTGCGAATTACTTGTACTCACAGCAAGAGGTCGCAATATTTACCTTTGCGGAGCAGACGCCCCAGTGTGACTCAGCACATCCGCCTCTTGTTCTGTCACCTGCATCGCTTGGAGAACTCGCTATCCTCTCCCTTGAACACCGCGAACTGGGAGGACAGTTACACCAGTTTGCCGACAGGTTCCGGCGCGGACATGCGGCGTACATCTACCACCCAACTCCCCATGTCACCCTGATCGCATGGGCAGCAAAGCAGGCAGCCGAGATTACTGCCCCGGAAGAAGATCCGATCTGTCGAGTGTCATTGGACAAGCCTGCGATTGTGCTTTACGACGTTTGGTCTTCGTCCGGCCAGACCTTCCACATTCGCGAGTTGTTCGGTGCTTTATCCAGAGAGGCCACCTCGCTTGGCTATGGCTTGCGGGTTGTTTTGCAAGGAGCGCTGCTCTCATCCCAACAGAATGTGAATAGCGCAGGGCTAGTGCTGGAGCGCCGATGTACTCGAACCAGAATCCTGGGCCGGCTCCAGGACAGCACGCGCAAGCAACTTTGGGTTTCCCTGAACCGTTGGTGATTACAAACCAGTGAGCGAACGAGTGAGCATGTTGGGCAGTACTTTGCAGCAGAGCGTTAGCATGGATGCCCGGTGGGGCGGCCATGAGCGACTGGAAGAAATCGCGGATGAGTGGCGCGGCCTTTGCGCCGAAGGGCCGAATGATGAACCGTTCTATCGTCCCGAGTGGATTGCGGCGTATCTCCACGCGTTCGTGCCGCCCAAGCGCGTTTTGCTCCTCGAAGCCAGGGTGGACGGAAAACTGAAAGCGGTTCTTCCTCTCGTCGCGCAACACTTCGGCAAAGGCCCCTTTCGTTTCAGGACGCTGGTAGGCGCCGCGAATATCCATTCCTGCCGCTTTGATTTAATCCGTGGCGCGGGGTCCGAAGGCAGTGCTGCCGTCGCGTCGATCTGGTCGGCGCTCAAAGACCGCACTGATTGGGATTCCATCGAACTTCCGCGGGTGCCGTGCGCTGGCGGAGCAGAGCAACTGCTCTCATTGGCACGCCAGGACGGCTACCTAACTGGACAATGGCCGTCAAATTCCACTCCCTACATTCAGTTCGATTGTCGAACAGTAGATGACCCTTCCAGCCTGGCCCGGCACGCGCACTTCCGGCAGAATTTGCGGCGAAGAATACGCAAGGCTGAGAACACTGGGTCGCTGACGCTTCGCAAAGT
>DATMXS010000334.1:0-42300 GCA_035561355.1 Bryobacteraceae bacterium
GCTCAATCTCGAGCTTGGGGTTGGGATTATTCCGAACCGCGAGCGGAGGCGTAAACTGACGCATCGACATCTTCGGAGCCTGACCCTTGCTGGCAGGAAGCGGAGAGCGATCACCGCCACCGCCGCCGCCCCCCGCCTGAACCTTCTTCGGAGCCAGGTCGGGCATCAGCGGGGCGGTGTCGATCGGCGCGACCAACGACACCGTGTGCTTCACCGCTTGCTGAACCTGCTTGTTCGTCGCAAGCGTGAACAGCAGGGCGACGATGCCGACGTGAATCAGCGTTGAACTGACCGCAGCCTGCTTCCCGTACCGGTAATCACCCCAGATATCCTTCACCGCCACGGGCTTGGCTGTGACCTCAAGGGGCGGCAGTTTGGGCGGGGCAATCGCGTCTTTGAGGTTCTGGAAAAACGTGCGATACCACGGCTCCTCGATACCTGCCGCCAACAGATGGTTCAGGTGATCGTCTGGCGTGGTCTGCCCGGTTCCTGACGCAGTAGGATCGTTCGGCTTCGGGAATCCTTGGTCTTGGCCTTCCATGTTCATGAGGGCGCTCCTACGGCCCGAGCAGGTCTCTGCGCCGCTGCTCATCCAATGTGACGCCGCCACACTCGCCGGCGTTGCAGATTTTGGAAATCTGCCACCCTAGTCTACTCTCTTACTTGTGCTCAGTTTAACATACCAAGTCAATCGGAGGCCGTCTGTTTAACCCGATATACGTGATCCCATAGCCAAATATACGGTTTTCGGAACGATTCCGTCAGGCAACCCATATTCCGCTGAGGACCCGCTGGAAG
Source organism: Bryobacteraceae bacterium (assembly GCA_035561355.1). Classification (GTDB taxonomy): domain Bacteria; phylum Acidobacteriota; class Terriglobia; order Bryobacterales; family Bryobacteraceae; genus DATMXS01. The sequence continues at coordinate 799 of DATMXS010000334.1, forward strand.
TTGCCCCCCAGGATCAGCCGGATATTGTCGTCCGAGTAGCCGCGGCGCACCAGACCTTCCGTGAGCTCGTACATCCGCTGAGGCTGATCCAAGCCGTCAATGTCCATCCGGACCTTCGAGCCCCGATTGTCGCGCCCGTCCAGATCGTTATCGCTGCCTACTCCGATGTGGTCGATGCCTACCAGTTTGACGACATAGTCAAAGTGATCCAGCACATCCTCGACTGTCGTAGGCTCCCGGTTGCTGACAAATCTCCGGATACCGGTGATCCCGAATACACCGCCCTTGGCCGCCATGTGGCGAATCGCATCATCGGGCTTGCAGCGCGGGTGCGGATTGAGCGCCCGGCAGTTCGAGTGTGTAATCAGGACCGGCTGCTTCGACAACTCTATGGCTTGACGCGTGGTGTAGTCGCCGCAGTGGGAGACATCGATGGCCATTCCGAGCCGGTTCATCTCCCTGACGACCGAAACCCCAAAATCGGTGAGGCCGCCGTCGCGAGGCGCGGTGCAGCCCCAGCCCAGAGGATTGCCGCCGTTGTACGTAAGCTGCGAGATTCGCTGGCCAATGTCATAGAAATACTGGACATCGGTGACGGTCCGGAAGTGATCGGCGTTCTGGAAGCCCATAATAACTCCGGTACGCCGCTTGGCCTTTGCCATCAGCAGATCGCTCACGCGATCCACCCGCATCAGCTTTCCGGGGTGGCTGTCCAGGAAGACGTTCCAATCCCGCATCCACTCCAGCGTCGCGGTGTGCGGGTGGGGCGAGTTCATGTCCACCGCAGGATTGAAAACCGTGATTCCCGAATTGAGTAGCTTCTCGTGATCTGCCTGTTGGAAATTCTCAGTGGCAGCCTGCCAGTGGGCCAGTCGATTCCAGTCCAGCGTGATGAGACCGAGCATGTCGATCACAAGCGACTCGTTGACCAAATCCACCGTCCGGCGCGAATACTCGCGCTGGCCTGCGTACAGGGCGAACCGGCCACGGTTCACCATCGGGGCACCGAACAACGCGGCGCCTGCGACTGTCAGAAAGTTGCGGCGAGATTGCATTAACAGTTCCGGCAGCCAGGCCCCCGACGGGCAGGCCTGGGCTGTTGCAAAGCACTACAGCTTGAAGGAGCAATGATACTGTGGAATAGGATTAAAGTTCCAGTACTAGGAAATTAAAGGACTTAAAGGTTATACAGCGAAGACTGTATTTTGCCTCGCGAAGCGGCTGTACTTCCCCGGGAAAAACTAGGGAGGCGCTGATACGATGGATTCAGAAGAGGGGAAAGAGGCGAATACTATGGCCAGCCAGGATCCGACCAAGCCGGAAACCGAGGAGGAGAAGACTGCCAGGGCGCTCGGAACCGGAGCCGTCAAGACCGACATCACGGGCGAAAGTCACGTACACCCGGACCCCATCGAGGACGCATCTTCGGTCCGCACGTATGTAGTCCAGGAGGGTGATTCGCTCGCGAGCATCGCGGAGAAGTTCTACGGCGACCGCAACCAGTGGCTGCGGATCCGAAATGCGAACCGGGACCGCATCGCCGAACATGACGGTCTGGAAATCGGGAGCGACTTGCGAATTCCGGTGGACTAGCCCCGACCGGTACGCAGCGCGGCTGCGTTCGTTACCACGTCCCGGCGTAGTCACCGACTTGCGCACTTGGGGGGGATGCCAGGTGAAGACGGCACTGTTTGTCGATGTAGGTGGTGTGCTGCTCACGAATGGTTGGGACCGTGGGTCTCGTCAGATGGCCGCCGAGCGCTTCGGACTGGACTGGGACGAATTCCAGGAACGGCACGAACTGGTCGTATCCGACTTCGACACCGGCCGCATCGGGCTGGAGGAGTATCTCGATCGCACCGTGTTTGCCGAGCCGCGCGATTTCACCCGCGACACGTTCAAGACGTTCATGTGGGAGCAGTCGCGACCCTATCCGGAAGCACTTGAGTTCCTTGCGGAGTTGGCTCAGTCCCGGAAGTATTTGTTGGCAACTCTCAACAACGAATCAAGGGAACTGAACCAGTACCGCATCCGGCGCTTCCACTTGACCGACTACTTCACTCTCTTCTTCTCATCCTGCTTCCTGGGTGTGAGGAAGCCGGACGAAAAGATTTACCGGCTCGTGCTTGAGGTGACGCAACACAGTCCGGGAGACTGTTTGTTCGTGGATGACCGCGCGTTGAATGTGGAGTGTGCGCGCCGGGTGGGCATGCGGGCGATTCAGTATCGAAACGTGGCGGGCTTACGTGAGGAACTGCGGCGCAGCGAGATGACCGATCACGCAGGAATGTGAACTATCTTAAGGCTGCCAGCTCCTGGTTCACGAGCGGAACAAGCTGGCGGTATTCGGCGCGCGACCCTATCGCCGCCTTGAGGGCGTCGAAGCACCCGCGAGCGCGGTCCGCCTCGCCCGCGATCCTGTATATCCGGCATACGTTGAGCTGATACTGCAGGTCAAGGCGGCCGGCTTTCTCAAAGTACGAGCGAGCCGTGGCCGCGTCTCCTTTTTGAAATGCGGCCATCCCGAGTTCGTTGTACGCCGGAGCGTACTCCTCACCAGAGGCCAGTATCGACGTCAGCACCCGCTCTGCATCTGCAATCCTGCCTGTGTCCCGATACGCCGCCGCCAGATTCTGGAGGCTCTCGTAGTCCGAAGGGTTCAGCTTCGCCGCCGCTTCGAACAGCCCGATCGCCTCGCGTTTCTCGCCGCGCCGCAAATGAAGGGCGCCGAGCCTTGAATAGAGCCATGCAGTCTGGACACCGCGCTTTACGGCGGCGTCGTAGAGCTCCATCTCTTCCGCCCGGCGTCCCTCGCGGCGAAGGATGTCGCCGAGGTTCGAGTACAGCGACGGGTTGGCAGGATCCTTCGAGATTGCCTGACGGAGCATCGCGATGCTTCGGGCCGGTGCAATCGGCTGCCCTGAATACTCCGCGAAATGGAGCAGTCTCAGGATTTCGATTCGATCCTTCGGGTCCGCGCCCTTCCCGGTCAGCCCAAATTCTCCCTGCGACGAACCGCTGAGATACCCGAGTGACTTGAGCTGATCACGGGTCTGCTGGTCCAGCGCTGTGGTACGCACGACTTCGTTGCCGTTGTTCCCGATCACGGTTTTCAGCTCCGCTTCGAGTTCGTCGGCATCCTTGGCGTGTTTGTCGATTACGTTCGCCGTTTGGCCCGGATCCTGGACCAGATCGTAGAGTTCCGGCCTGGGCGCGCGTATGTACATCCATCGATCGGTCCGCATGCCGCGCAGCTCGGACCATCCCATGTTGATTCTCGGAAACAGCGTCTCCGCATAGGAGTGTCCCGTCCTCACGGGCTTGCCTTTGAATGCCGGCCCGAGGGTGGTTCCCTGCACGCGCTGGCCCGGTGTGCCGCCGAGCAACCCGAGCACGGTCGGCAGCAAATCGATGCTGCGCACCTGCTGCTTCACTCTCAGGCCAGCGGGTACGCCCGCCCCGGCCAATATGAAGGGTATGCGCAGTGTGGAATCGTAGAGGAAGACGCCGTGCGCGTACTCACCGTGCTCGGAGAAGCTCTCTCCGTGATCCGACAGCACCGCGATCAGCGTGTTGTCCGGCGACTTCTTGGCGACGGCATCGAACAGCCGGCCCAATTGCTGGTCTGTGTAGGCGATCTCTCCGTCATACAGGTTGCCCTTATACTTTTCGCGGAAAGGGGCCGGGGGCTGATATGGCAAATGCGGATCGTAGACGTGCGCCCAGAGGAAGTACGGGTTTGAACCGCGCTCCTGCAGCCACTGAATCGCGCGGTCGACGACGACACTCGCAGGGCGTTCCGGGCCGTCGGGGCCGGCAGTGCCGGACGCCATGTCATCGTCGTAGACTGCAAAGCCCTGGTCGAAGCCGAAGCGCTTCTTCAAGACCGAAGAGCCGACAAAGGCCGCCGTCTCCCACCCCTGCTGCTGTAGCATCTCGGCAAGGGTCGTCTCGGTCCTTGCCAGAACGAACCCGCCGGTGTCCCTGACTTTGTGAACTGTCGGATACACGCCGGTAAACATGCTCGCGTGTGACGGCGCCGTAAGCGGGGCCTGCGCCACCGCGTTCTCAAACAACGTCCCGCGCTGCGCCAGCCTGTCCAAATTTGGGGTCTCGACCTTCGCGTATCCGTAGCATCCCAGCCGGTCGGCACGCAGCGTGTCGATCGTGACCAACACGACATTCACACGGCGCAGTTGCGACGCGGAGCCGCCGGCGGGAGTGGCCTTGCGGCCGGAGGACTGGCACGAAACGAAGAGCGAGAAAGCGATCGCGGCGAACGCGGCCGCCACCACGCTCGCGTTCTTGGCGGAAGAGCGGGATCTCATACACAACTTGGCCTTTCATTGTCCCACACCACCTTGGGGAAGCCGCTGAATCTAACGGCTATGAGAAGTGTTGCGATGGGGTGCGTGGGGCGAGCCGGAGCCCGCCCCACACGGGGGATGTTACCAGCTAAAACGTGCGGACAACTGCAACTGCCGGGCATCCTGCATGCTGTAATTCGTCAGGACGACGCCGTCGTTGCCCGGGACGAACTCGTTACCCGGCGTGTTGAACACATTGAAGAAGTCTACCTGGACTTTCAATCCCATGCGCTCCCTGAACGGGAAATTCTTCGAGAGCGAAGCATCTGTGCTCCAGATCATGGTAGACAGAACGGGCTGGTTTCTCCACGGATGGAGATCCTGCTTCGTTACCGGCTGCCGGGTGCCGTCCTTCAGAGTGACAAATTCGGTATTCGAACCGTAGTACCCGTAGTTCGGGTCATTGCTTTCGTTCAGCGCCCGGTAATTCTCCGGGTACGGCCACAGAGGCTGGCCTGCGGGCTTGTAGTCCGCAGGTACGCCCATGATGCCATCCGGCTTATTGATCATGTGTGCCGGAATGTATCCGTTCCACATCAGGAAACCGGGTTGGCATTCGCCGCTGCGGCAGTCCTGGATCGGAACATCGTGGCCGTAGTACTTCACAGGCGTGCCCGTCGGCCAAATGTCGGTCGGCAGATCAAAGTAGTTGCTCCGAATCCGTCCCATACCTGTGAGCTGCCATCCGCCGATCAGGTAATCCACTACCTTCGGAGCATTGCCGAGCACGGGCTTGCCCTTTCCGAACGGCATCTCTGCGATCCAGTTCCAGCGAATCTCGTGCTTCGGAATCGTGGTGTCCCGCTTGTAGAGGAGCAGTTTCATGCGCTCCTTGCGGTCCGTCGGAACCACGCCCGGCAGGTACGAGCTCACCGGGTCCAACGCCGAGTCGCCATACCACCCGTGGGAGCCGGCCTTGTTCGAGTTCATGAGCGTGTAAAACAACTGGAAGCCGTAGCCCTTCGACAAGCGGCGCTCGATCTGGATCGTGCCGCCGTTCGAGTTGCCCCAGCCGCTCCTGCCGAACTCCTGGATTTCGCCATACGGCGTGTTGCCGTAGGGCCGGATCTCCGCGGACGCCCTGTTCCCGTCAGGCCATGCCAGCCCGGTCGTTTTGTACCAGACGTAGTCGGACTTCGCCTGGTTCAGATCGTCGTAGCTGTCCTGGTTGGTGAGGTGCGCACCCACATAGGAGATCCTCAGGACCGTTGAAGGAGTGAGCTCCTTCTCGACCGTCAGGTTCCAGTCGTGGACGCGCGCGCTGGGCTGATCCGGGTTGAAGTAGGCTGCCTGGAAGGCATCCTCGCCGATGATGATGCTCGCCGGATTGAGCTGGCGCAGGTCAATTGCATTCGCCGTATTCTTCCCGGCAACGTAGCTCGGCGAGCTTACCAGCCCGTAGTTGCGGATGCCGTCCGGCGAAGCGCTGGGGGAGGTCATCCAGGCGTTGGCATAGTAGCTGGTGAACGGCGCGTTGTTGCGCATTCGATCGTTCCAGCCCCAGATCGGGATCGGGAAATAGCTGGTCGAATATCCGCCGCGGACGACGAACGCCTTCCGTCCATCGAACGCCTTGTAAGCGAAACCGACGTGCGGACCGATATCCAGCCAGTTGTTGTTAACCAACCGGCTGGGCAGACCCGCTTCCTTCGCGGTCTCGAACTTCGCGCCGCTGGCCGTCAGGTAGTTGATCAGCGCCGGCGACGTCGCGCCGATTTTGTACAGGGTGTCAAAGTCGCGCCCCATCACGATCGCCATATTCTTCCAGTCGAATGAGGTGGCGACGTCGTACTTATCCTTCGGGTACGGGCTGAACTGCCAGCGCAGGCCCAGCATCAGGTTCAGCCTTTGGCTGACTTTGAAATTGTCCTGGACGTACAACGCATCTTCGTGCTGCCGCATGTAGTACTTCTGCTTATTTACGCGGTACTCATAGTCGGCAAGCCCGAGGTACGCGCTTGCAAGCAAATGGCCGGTATTCAGCACGGACTGCGTGCGGTTCGGGTAGTTAGGGTCGAACAACGCCGTTCCGTTCGCGCGCCAGGACACGTTTCCTGCCGACCGCTGCTGCTGCGGCAGGTACGTCAACTGGTCATACCGGAAACGGCCGCCGAACTGAAATTCGTGCCGGCCAATGATCTTTGTCGAGTTGTTGTCCAGCACAAAGAAGTTGAACGCGCGCTCGGTCGCGCTCACCGGCTGGATGTAGTTGCCGCTGCTCAAGCCCATCGTGGAGATCACCGGGAATCCCGGCTGCCCGTTCGGGTTTGGCAGACCCAGCATATTCGCGTATTTCTCGTTTCCTTGCCCGGTGAACTGGCCGCCCGTAGTGCGGCTCACGCTGAACGAGAACTCGTTGAAGAACGTCGGCGAGAACGAGTGAGTCCAGTTCGACGCGATGCTCTTGTTCGGGTAAATGTCGGACCGGGAGTTGCCCAGCCCGTCGAGCGTCGGCACGCCGCCCCTCGCCGCCTGGAACCGGTCGGACTTGCTGCTGGTCAGGCGGACATACACCTGGTCGGCCTCGCCGATCCGCTGATCGAACCGCGTCGACCACGTCCACTGATTGAAAATGTCCGGTCGAGGACCGTAGTAGTTATTCGCGATCAGCGGGTTGACGCCCGGCTGGTTCGGCATCGGCAACTGCTCGGCAAAATACTTGAACAGCGGGCTCATGAGCGCAGGATCGATCGTGTTTCCAGCGCCGTTGTAGACGAACTGAGGCCGCTGTTTCGTGCCCGGATCTGTGAGGTATGGGTTGTAAATCTTCGAAAGTGTACCGGCAGAATCCACAAGGCCCCTGAAATCGCCGTTGCGCATCTCTGCCGTCGGTACCTTCCACCGGCCGATCGTACCGGCGCGCTGCCGGAACGCCTCGTACGCGAAGAAGAAGAAGGTCTTGTTCTGGCCGTTGTACACCTTCGGGATGTAAACCGGCCCGCCGACCGTTCCGCCAAACTCATTGCGGATGAACTTGCCGGCCTGGTTGCCGTCCTCGCGCCTGCGCGCGAAGCCGTAAGAGTTGTTGCGATTGGTCTCGAAGAGCGAGCCGTGCAGTTCGTTGCTGCCGCCCTTCGTGGTCATCACGATGTTGGTCTGGCGCGGCGACTTCGCCGACACCGAGTTCATGTCCACCCGGAACTCCTGGATGCTCTCCAGGCTGGGCTGCCGTTGGACTGTACCGCCGGCGTACACCGGCTCGGTCATCGCGGCGCCGTCCAGGCTGATGTCGTGAGTGCCCGTGCGCGCACCGATCGTGCGCAGGTCGCCGTTGGTGTCGAAGGTCAGGCCGGGAACTGTATTCAAGAGGTTCATGAGCTGTCTGCCGTTCAGCGGCAACTGCTCAATTCGGTTTCTCTCCAGCACATGTCCCAGGGTCTGGCTGTCAGTGGTCACTATGGGTGTCACGTCGGCGACCGTGATGGTCGTTTGCGTGTTCTCAGGCAACAGGACGATATCAACGGTCTCGGACGACTGAACCCGAACCGTCAGAATTGCCTTAAAATTCTGCATTCCAGCGAAAGAGGAGCTGATCTGATATGGCCCTGCAGGTACGGCAGGGAACACGAACAGGCCCACTCCGTTGGTTGTGCTTCGAAACTCGGCATTCGTCGCGCTGTTCGTCAGCGTGACGGTAGCGCCAGGTATCACGGCCTTCGTCTGGTCCTGAACCGTGCCACGGACGCTACCGTTTGAAGATTGCGGGAATGACGGTGCGGCGAACAACACGATGAACAGGAGCCCAGCAAGGGCCCTTTTTGCGAACATAAATCTCCTCCGGAAGTTAGAGACAACCTCAGCGAAGCCGGTAACAGCAGACGCTGTTCCGCCCGTGCGCAATGTAGTCCGTTTCGGGATGCAGTGTCAAGTCGCGTTCCGGCTTGCGAGACTCGCAACGTCGATATCGCGACGGCCCGTTTGCCGTCCGGACTGTTGTGTATTGTAACTCAGTAACACTTTGGCGTGATGATTCTAAATCGGCTCTTAGTTCGCGCTGTGTATTCTTGCTGCAGTGATCGACCATGTCGAATGATTAGAATCGACTCTAGGCGAGTTGGGCGCCATCCAGCCTATTCCCAGCTTACACGGTCAGCAGGTCTCGCTTTGAGTTGCCGGCGCGCAACCTCGTCAACGTAGGCTCTCTTCAGCCGCGCGGCGCGGTCCAGAAGCCCGGCGCAGAGCGATTGAGCATCGAAGGCGTGAAGCTCGCTACCGGTTAAGTGCTCGAAATGCGTCCTCCACTCGGCTTCGAGCTTCGGATTGAAGATTTGGATATCGAGCACGCTTGTGGCTTTAAGGCTGAGGGCTGCGGGAACCATGACGCGGTATTCGTAGCGCGGCATCGCGCGCGAGTTCGGCGTTTCGAGTTCCTCCAGGGCGACTTCACACGGGATTTGGGCCTGCTCGAGAGCCTCTCGAGCAAGCTCAGCTTCGGAAGACTGCTCGATCCCGTGGTGCTGCGCCTCGAACGCGCATACGCACACGGCATCCTCCAGCCAATCGCTTTCAGGGCTAAAGACTGGATCGGCAGGTGAGAGGTGAGAGCCCTCGTCCTCATGCGGCCAGACCTGACGGCGGTGGTCCGGCTCCGGCCTGAGGTCGCGCCGGGCGAGTTCGCCGTCGTAGCAAGCTTGCGCAATCTCCGTCAATTGGGTTCGGTCGATTTCGAGCAGCGCCTCGTCAGGCAGTGAGGCATAGTGCCGGCGTAGGCTGTCGCTAGTTATTTCCAATCGATCACCTCATCGTGCCCGGGAGTGCGGTCGTGCTCCCGCCGATTATAGCGGTTTCGACGCCGCTTGGTGCTGCTGGGCTGGAGAGGGAGGTTGGCTTCAGGTGCCGGCGTGAGTCCCGCGAAGGCTACTTGCAAGGCTCTTTTCCGGGCCGGGCGAGCAAATCGAGCAGCACGGTCACGTGATCGGCGACCTTGACCACCCCGGCGATAGACTCGGGCGTAATCCCGTAATCCTTCAGCTTGATGTCGAACCTGCCGGTGATCCGGTAATCGCCTCCGGCCTGCTCGATCCGAAGCGGGACGGACGCTTGCGTTGCCTCGCCGCGGATCGTCAAAGGACCGCGCACGATGAGGCCCTCGGCGCCGCGCACCATTGAAGAACTTTCAAAGCGAATCTCAGGATGTCCGGCTGCGTCCAGGTTGGCCGGTGAGAGCATCTTCTGCTGGATTACGGGAACGTCTTTTGCGGCAGGTCCGGAGGCAGGCAGGCCCGCGATGCGCCTTGCTTCGGGAGTATCGATCCGCAACGAGGAGACCGGGACGCGAACGGCAATGCGTGCCTCCTCGAGCATCTGTGGATCAGCGCATACACCGGCCGTGAACTCGGTCGCTACAATACCGTGGCGATGGCCGGCGAAGGCCGAGAGCAGGCCGGCTTTGTCCGTCCTCACGGCGATGGCGGACTTTGCGTAATCCACGTCGAAGCGAACTGCCTCCGCATTCAGGTGGGTGACGGCCGCCAGCAACAGAACCTCGCATCCCGCGAGCCTCATAGACCCTCCAGCCCTTCAGTAATTCAGGTGGATTCGCAGGCGCGTGTCACTGCGGAAAACGAACCGAGCGCGGCTGAACGCCGGCGCCGCACCGTGCGCCTTCGGATTGTTCGACATTCCCCATCCTTCGCGAGGCACGCCGAAGAAGTTCTTGTCGAGCTTCTTGTTCTCGTTTTCATCATGGAGCAACACGATTGCGTACGTGCCAGGCGGGAGATCTTCGAAAGTCATCGTCGTAATTCCCGGATGCGCTCGCGCCGCCTCCGAACGGAAAGCTGCCCCGACATCTTCCGGCCAGCCGCGCGCGGACCTGAAGAGAAGCACTCCGACGACGCCCCGCGAGTTTCGCACGCCCTCGGCAACGATGGTCAGTCGCGAAGTGCTGTTGCGTTCCTGCGCAGGCGATCGCGCGGCCGCGCCCACCAGGAGGGCGATCAGAAGCACCGCGAAGGCGGGTAACCGATCGACAAGGCTGGCAGCGGCGGGCGACATCTAACTTGTCAGACGCGGTTCGCCAGGCCGGGAATGACAAGAGCTTCAGGGTTTTTGCAATTTGTTCACAACCACCTGTCGGCGGCCGAAGAGAACGCGAGTTCAAGACCGCAACGTTAACCCTCGTCTCTCCCCGCGTTGCGTCGCGCTTAGAATGGTCGTCAGGAGGGGATGCTTTTCATGGCTCACGCCGAAAGTGCACGCAAGCTCTGGGATCTGATCAAGAACATCAAGATCGGGATGCTCACTACGGTTCACGATGACGGCACTCTGCACAGCCGTCCGATGGCAACGCAGAAGGTCGAATTTGACGGCGATCTCTGGTTCTTCACGCTACGCAATTCCGAGAAGGTCTTCGACGTTCAGAAGGACCGGAACGTGAACCTGTCGTACGCTGCGCCGGACGAGCATCGTTTCGTCTCGGTCACGGGCCGCGCACGGGTGAAAGTGGACCGGGAGAAGGCCGCCGAACTCTGGCAGCCTATGCTGAAGGCCTGGTTCCCCAAGGGGCTGGACGACCCCGATCTGGCGCTGATTCGCGTGAAGGTGGACAGCGCCCAGTACTGGGACTCGTCTGCTGCCCCCATCGTCCACGCGATCGGGTTTGTAAAGGCGCTTGCGGCGGGCGAGCGCTACCAGCCGGGGGAAAACGACACGCTCGATTTCAGGCGCGGCTGGCTGCGCTGACAGCCGCCGCCAGGCTGGGCGCCACCGTCAAATCGCGGCGCGCTTTTCCGGGCCGGAGCGGAGAAACGCGAGGAACTCCTGGGGATCGCGCGTGAGGCCAGCGAAACTCGCGACCACGCGCTCCTCGGGATCCACGATTGCGTAGTACGGAATGGCGATCGTCGCGAACTTACTTTCCTGGAGTTGCTGGTTTTCGCGGGAGGCGTCGTCTGTACCGTCTGTATACAACTCCACCAGCACGTAATTCTTCATCTCCGCGGCGATCTCCGGCTTCGGGAACATGTTCGCCTTCATCCAGTGGCAGTTCGTACATGCATACCCGGTGAAGTTCACCAGCACCAGTTTGCCTTCCTCGCGGGCGCGGCCCAGCGCCTGTCTGTACTGGTTCTTCATCCAAACTGCCGACTCACCCGAGCTTTGCTGCCCTAAGATGCCGCCTGAGGTTGGCGGGGGCACATAAGCGTCGATCTCGCCGAGCCGCATGCCGAACATGCCCGGCAGCAGCATGATTGCGAATACCAGCAGCGCCGCGCCGGTCAAAAGCCGCCCGAGTCCTATGCTCTCATCCGGCTTCACGCCTTTCAGCCGCAGCAGGCCGAGCAGGTAGAGGCCCGCCAGCGCAATCAGCACAATCCAGATCGCCAGGAACCGCTCGCGGGTGAGGACGTTCCATTGCATCACCTGGTCCACAGCACTCAGGTACTTGAACATGGCGGCCAGGATCAAGAAGCCCATCACCACCTTCACGCGCTCCATCCACCCGCCGCTGCGGGGCAGCCGTTTCAGATACGAGGGGAAAACAGCCAGGAAGAAGAACGGAGTCGCCAGCCCGCCGGCGAACGCCATCATGCCCGCTAACGGCCGCGCGCCACCGCCCTGCACAGACGCGGCGAGCAGCGTACCCACGAAGGGGCCGACGCAGGCAAATGCCGTCAGCGAGAACGTCAGGCCCATCAGGAGTGTCCCCACCATGCCGCCGCCCTGGGATGCGCGATCGAGGCTCGTCAGCACGCTCGAAGGGATGGTGATCTCGAACGCCCCGAGCAGGCTAAGTCCGAACACGAGGAACACGATCGCGACGAATGTGTTCACCCAGATGTTGGAACCGAGTTGCACTACGCCGAACGGCCCGAGAATCGCGGTCGCGGCCAGACCGAGGCCAGAGAAAAGCACGATAATTCCTGCACAGAAGACCGCCGCTTCCAGAACGGACCGCGAGCGGGTGGCGGCCGGCCGGTTCAGGAAGTAGGACACCGTAATCGGGATCATCGGGAACACGCAGGGTGTAAAGATCGCCGCCAGGCCGAAACCGAACGCGAGCAGCAGGAAGGCCCAGATCCCCTGCGAGCCGGCCGCTGCGGCTGGCGCGGCTGATTCGGCCTGCTTCGGCGGCGGGGCCGTGGGTGTCGGGGCGTTCGGATTGAAGGGCGTGTAGCCGGGCGGAAGAGCCACGACGCCTGCCGGAGCGGCCGCGTCAACGGTCAAAATGGCGACCGCTGAAACGCGCCGAGGCGGGAGGCACATCTTGTCGTCACAGGCCTGGTACCGCATCTCCGCGGTGATCTCGGCCGGGCCTGCGGGTGCATCCTTCGCCAGCGTTGTCTCAAGCAGGAATACGGCCGCACTCTCGTAGCTGGCCACCTGGAAGCCGAAGTTCTGGTCGAATCGTGTTTCGGGCTTTGGCTGATGAACGGTGTACGACGCGAGCGCGCGCGATTCGGCGAGCTTGATGCTGGTTGGGATGATGGGTTTCGGTACGGCCAGAGCGTAAAGGTGCCAGCCAGGGTCGAGTTTCGCGGTGACCCGGGCGAGCACTTTGGAGCCCGGCGGAGCCTTTGCGGGGTCGAAGGAGAGCGTCCACTGTACGGGATTCAGCTTCTGCGCGGGCAGCGTGGCCGCGCAGGCCAAGGCAAAAACCAGCAGGCGACCCAGCATTTTGGTGATTGTCCCTCAGGCCGCGGTGCCCGCCTGGTCGGGGAGGCGGTACCGCGTCAGTCTATCTTAACGGCTTCTTTTAACGAAGATGAGGAACGCTCCAGTTGGGTTTCAATCTGCTGGTTAATTCGGGCATCCGCGAACTCCTTGCAGACCCGAATCGCGTTCTTGATGGCGTTGCCGTTGGAGCGGCCATGGCAGATGATACAAACGCCCCGGACGCCAAGGAGCGGAGCGCCACCGTATTCGGCGTAATCGACGCGCTTTTTGAAATCGTGGTACGCCGATCGGGAGAGCAGGTACCCGAGTTTCCGCGTCAGCGTGGCAGACAGGCTCTCCTGCAGAAACGTTTTGAAAGTATCGGCGATCCCTTCCGCGACCTTCAGGGCGACATTGCCCACAAACCCATCGCAGACGATCACGTCCACGTCGCCGGCGAAGATATCCTGGCCTTCCACGTTCCCGAAGAAATCGATGGCCAGCGCCTTCAACAGGGGAGTGGCGTTCCGGGTCATATCGTTGCCCTTGTGCTCCTCTTCCCCGATAGAAAGCAACGCTACCTTCGGATTCTGCTTGCGGAGGATGTTGCGGGCATAGATATCCCCCATCACTGCGAACTGGGCCAGCATCCGAGGGGAGCAGTCCACGTTCGCCCCCACGTCCAGCATCACGGACGGTGTGCCTTTTATGGTCGGAAACGCGGTAGCCAGTGCCGGGCGATCAACGCCCGGAACGGTGCCCTGCACCATCTTCGCGGTCGCCATCACGGCGCCCGTGTTACCTGCCGACACTACTCCCTGGGCGATGCCGTCCCGGACCAGCCGGGACGCCACCCGGATCGAGCTGTCACGCTTGCTGCGGACGGCGCGCGCGGCGCTGTCCTGCATTGTGATGGCTTCCGAGGCGTGGACTACCTGAATCGGCAGGCTCCGCTCGGCGCCTTGGTCGGATAGCTCTTTGCGAACCAAATCCTCCCGCCCAACCAGGATTACCTGCACACCCAGGCTTCGCACGGCCCGGATCGCACCTTCGACCTCTGCTTTGGGGGCGTGATCGCCGCCCATTGCATCCACAGCGATGGTCACCATGGGCAAGCTTAAGGGCCCTATTCTTCAGTGACTTCGATAACTTCTCGACCCTTATACTGGCCGCAATGTGGACACGCCCGGTGAGGCAGCTTTGGCTGGTTGCAGTTCGGGCACTCCGAGAGTCCGGTCACCTTGATGGCATCGTGGGCGCGGCGCTTCCCTCTCCGGGCCGCGGAATGTCTACGTTTCGGATTCGGCATGGTTGTTCCTTTGAGATTATAACGAGTCGGTCGCGGGCCCGCGAGACCTTTAGGCCCGGGCGCTCACGATGTTAAAGGTTTTTCAGGTCCGCCCAGCGATCGTCGCTCGCAACCGCGTGGCACTGACACTGCGCCGCGTTGCGGTTCTGGCCGCATACCGGACAGATTCCTTTGCAGTCTTCCCGGCAAACGCGGAGCATCGGTATCGAGAGCAGAACCTGCTCCCGAAGCACGTCGGTCAACTCCAGGCCTTCGCCCTCGTAGAAACCGACTTCCGTCTCCGTGCCGGTGATGTTCACTTCGTCTCCCGGCGGGCTGTACGCAGCCGGACGGTACACCAGGTCAAAATCCGTATCGATCGGGAGATGCGCGAGTTCCAGACAGCGGTCGCACGCGACTTCCATTGTCGTGCTCACGTGCCCGCGTACCCGAATCTCCATCAGGGCTTCGCTCAACTCCGCCCTACCGCTCGCCGCCAATGGCGCGACTTGCCGGAGTTGCGGATCGAAGAAGTCGATCACTCCGGGCTGGTGCGTCTCCTCGAAACGGATCGGCTCCAACTGCAACTGTTGAATCTGTAAAAACATACTGAGAGTTTCGGCCGGCAGGCTGAATAGCCCAGTATAGCAAGGGGTAGGAGGTAGGAGCAGGGAGCTTGGAGCAAGGAGTCAAGATCCCGGGGCGGCACGCGGCAGCCTTTCGATTCTCGCTCCTTGCTTCTCGCTCCCTCGTCCTTCTTACTTCGGCAGGTGTTTGCGGATGCCCCACTCCCACGCTGCGGCGCCGATCAGGCCTCCCAGGAGCGGTCCCGCGATCGGGACCCAGAAGACCATCGAGCCGTCTGTCAGCCCGTTGTTGCGGAATCCCGCGAGGACCGTGAACACCCGGGGGCCGAAGTCGCGCGCCGGGTTGATGGCGTAGCCGTGCAGGCCGCCATATGACATCCCGATCGCTACTACGACGGCCCCGATCATCAGCGGGCCCAGTACGCCCGGCGGCTGATTGCGCTCGTCGCTGATCGCGAATATCAGGAGGAGCAGCAATGCGGTGCCGATCATCTGGTCGAGGAAGCCGGCCAGCGGGGTTGACGGGAAGGCCGGGAAGGTGGTGAAGATGCCAGCGGTCGTTTCGAGGCCGGGATCGGCTTTGAGGAATGCAGGGCGGTAATTCAGAAACACCAGCGCCGAGGCGGCGAATGCGCCCAACGTCTGCGCGACGGTGTACGGCACGACTTTTCGCCACGAGAACCCGCGGAATACCGCGAGCGCCAGGGTAACCGCCGGATTCAGGTGCGCCCCGCTGATTCTCCCCGCCACGTAAATTCCCAGTGTCACGCCCAGACCCCACGCGAACGTGATATTCGTGAACCCCCCGTTCACGACTTCGCCGGATGCGCCGGTGCCGAACAGCTTCACCATCGCAACTACGCCCTGGCCGAACAGCATGAGGACCATGGTGCCGAGAAACTCGGCGATGAGTTCAGGAAGAAGACGCATGGAGGAATCAGCATAGCGGAGAGGGCGGCCGGCAGGCAGGAAATTTTTGGGCCGGCAGGAGCCAGGAGCGATGAGCAAGGAGCTAGGAGCACGCGGGTAGGTTCACGCTCGCCTGTTCTGAGGGGGCAGTGGGCGTGGCCGCACCCAGCACAGTTCAAACCGGTCCCGCGAAAGGAATGCTTTTGCAGGCCGAGTGAAGGTTTCAAAACCGAGGCCCCAAACCATATCGGACGTCGATCGCCTCACCATGTACACGAACCGGCCGTCGGGAGAGATTGCCAGATCAATCTCCAGGATTTCGACCGCATGGAATTCGTACCGCGTGTCAGACCATGCGCGCCACTCGCTTCGCGAGAGCGATGATCGTCAGCATCGGAGGGGCGCCCGGCGCTTCGGGGAGCAGGGAGGCGTCCGCGACCCAAACGTTCGCCGGCAATTGCGGAGGATGGACATTCGCCGAAGTCAGGGGCAGGCTGCCTCCAGGGTGCCCTGCCTGCATGGTTCCGAGAAACGTCGTTTTGGCGCCGAAGCGTTCCAGCGCCTCGCGCGCTACCGCTGTGCCCGCATCCAGCGTCCTGCGGTCGGACGCGGTCAACTCTTTCTTGACAGCGTGCTTCGATACCACTCCTTGCGATGCGTCCGCCAGCGCGACCATCATCACCAGTGTGTGCCGTGCCGCGGGCTTCCATCGGCGGTTGAAGAAGAAACTGAGCAGGTCGAAGTACGGGGCGATGAGGAAGCCGTCGCGTTTCGCCCCGAAGGGCATCGGCATCTCGAAGCACTGCATCGCGTCGGACCATTTCGCGGCAACGCACTGGACGGGTTGTACGAAAAGCGCCGGTTCCGCCGCGATTCCGGAACGCTCCAGAATCAAGGGCGTGCCCAGCCCGCCGGCCGCGAGGATCACGATGTCCGCGGGAATGAACCGGCGGATCAGCCCGCAGGAGGTGTGTACACCGGTTGCGGCGCCGCCCTCGATCTGCACGCAGTCCACGCGGCAGCCGGTGATTACCCGCGCTCCCTTCTGCTGTGCGTCGCTTAAAAATCGACGGCTGTCCCACTTCGCTTCGCGCACGCAGCCGAACACGCACCTGCCGCACAGCTTGCATCGCGCCGGATCGAGCATCTTCGGAGTCGGTTCGGGTTCGAGGCCCATCTCGCGGCAGACTTCGAACAGCCGGCGCGTGGAAGGCAGCCACTGCCGGGCATGATCCGTGGAGGACGGGATCTCGCGCGCGATCTCGTCGAACTCGGCGTCGAGATTGAGCCCGATCGCCTTCAGGCCGGCATCGGCGCGAATCGCGCTTCCCATGCTCATCGGCGTGCTGCCGCCCGCACCGACGCCGCGGACCATGACGATGCCATCCGCGCGCTGCACGCGCATGGACGGGAAGAAGAGCGGGATTTGCCGCTCGTCGAACAGTAGCCGCGAACTCTTCAGCCACTCGAGCGCGGGCATGGCGGTAGTGAACGGACGGAAGCCGCCGCCGGCTTCGAGTACGGTGACATCAAACCGCCCCGCCAGTTCCCGGGCAGCCGTCGCACCGCCGGCGCCGCTCCCCACTACGATGGCTCGCTTCATGTACGGGACTGTCTGATGAACCTAGCACACGTGGCACACCCTCGGTAGTACTGCATTGCACGACTCAGGCGGCGTAGCGCAGCCGATGTGTTCGTTCTCCCCCGCTCACCGTCTTCGCGCTACGCTCGGGAAAGCCAATCATGATCCTCGGAATCGAACATACCGCCATCGCGTCGCCCGATCCGGAAGCGCTCGGGCGCTGGTACGCCGACGTCCTCGGCTTCACCATCAACTACCATTCACCATCCAGCAAGACCATGTTCGTGCGCGCGCCGAACGGTTCGATGCTGGAAATCGTGAGTGCGAAGGGGGAACGCGGCGCGCCGGAAATGCGCACGCCTGGTCTGCGGCACCTCGCGCTCGCGGTGGACGAGTTCGCCCCGGTCTACGAAAAGCTGAAAGCTGCCGGAGTGAACTTCCTGGGCGAGCCCGAAACCAGCAAGGGCAACACGGTTGTTTTCTTTACGGACCCGGACGGCAACCTGCTCCACCTGCTTCAGCGGGAGAGGCCGCTGCCGGAAAGCCTTTAGCCCGGCGTTCTATGCGACCGCCGCTTTGCTCGATTCCCGCGCGAGAAGCATGAAGGGAATCACGACCTGCTTAGCGGGCGCCGGTTCCGCCGCTTCGATCACTTCGAGCAGCAGCCGGGCCGCGCTCTCGCCGATCAGCGGGCTGTTCAGGTCCACCGTCGAGAGCGGTACGCGCAGGATGTCCGAGTAGTGTACATTGCCCGCGCCGACAACGTCGATGTCATACGGAACTTCGAGGCCCGCATCCAGAATCGCCTTGATGGCTCCGACGGCCACCGCGTCGTTGTAGCAAACCACGCCGTCGAGCCGCGGGTTGACGGAGAGCAGCACGCGCATGGCCTCGTGCCCGGCCGCATCGTCCGAACCGCCCTGTGCGGTGTATCCCGGCGCCGCCTTCAACCCATGCCGTGCAAGGGCCGCCCGGTATCCATGTACGCGGCCGGCTCCCGATGAGGTCTCCGGTCCCCGGATGTGCGCGATGTGACGGCAACCGCGCGAGATCAGGTGCTCCGTCGCAGTAAAGCCGAGTTGCTCGTCGTCGGTGCCGACATAGTTCGCGTCGAGCCCGGCGAACTTGCGGTCGATCAGCACGTAGGGTTTGTAGCCTCCCATCCGCGCGAAGAACTGGGATTCCTCCGCCGGTTGCGAGGACGCCACAATGAGGCCCTCCACGTTCGGGCAGGTGCAGAGCAGGTTGAGCGCCTGCCGCTCCGCCGCGGCGTCGCCTTCGGAGTTCGAGACCAGCACGCTATAGCCCTTCGGCTGCATGATGCTACTCACGCCGCGCGCGACCTCGGCGAAATGCGTGTCGGTCAAATCCGGTATGACGAGCCCGATGATCCGAATCCGAGTTTCCAAGGCGATACTCCTTTAGCTTCACCCGAGGATACATGAGCGGCAACTGTCCCGCAATCGGGCATGGCCATCGTTGTACGATCAAAGCGGAAGGGCTTATCTGGGAATGGCTATGCGTACCTTAACCATCATTGCGGCGGCGCTCATCGCCAGCGCCGCGTTCGCTCAGGAAAGCAAGAAGGGCGAGACCAGCCGCGGCGTTACAGCCAAAGCCGAACTGAAGGATGCCCAGGGAAATACCGTTGGGACAGCGTCGTTCAGGCCCGCAGGCCAGGGTGTCCGCATGGCCGTGAGCGCCAAGGGGCTTCCCCCGGGCGGGCATGCGATTCACATTCACGAGACCGGAAAGTGCGAAGCGCCCGACTTCAAGTCGGCTGGCGGTCACTTCAATCCCGAGAAGAAGCAGCACGGTACCCATAACCCGCAGGGGCACCACGCCGGCGATCTCGACAACATCACTGTTCCAAAGAACGGGGTACTTAAGAAAACCATCGTCCTGAAGGACGTCACACTCGGCGAGGGCGCCAACTCGCTCCTAAAAGAAGGTGGGACCGCGGTCGTCATCCATGAGAAGGCGGACGACTACAAGAGCGATCCGGCCGGCAACGCGGGCGGCCGCATCGTTTGCGGCGAGATTCATAAATAGCGACGGCTGGCCGCGTTCTTTACCGCCCACGGCGTCTCTGCGGGCGATCTGCGCGGTTACGGTCTATCATAACGATAAGGCCCGTGCATTACCCGTCCGAAACGGGAAGGCACACGTGTAACGAGGGGGGAATATGGGTATTTCCAAGGCCGAACTGGACCTCTTGATGCAGCATGACAGCGGGCCGGACGGCCATATTTTGAGCGTGTACCTGGACTGCGATCAATCGCGCCAGTCAAATCTCAATCGCGGCTTTCTAACCGCTCTTCAGCAGAAAGTCAGAGCGATGGCGCCCCAGATCGGCGACGAGCGGCTGCGCACGAAGTTCCTGGCCGATGCGCAATGCGTGATCGCGTCCGCGGACAAATATGTGCCGCGGGGGCGCGCTCTGGCACTGTTCTGCGATGCGAAATCCGATTTCCGGTTTTCCTGCGAACTCGCGGTGCCGGTTGAGCGCAGCGAGATTCGCTGGGAGCGAATGCCATACGTGCGCCCCCTGGTCGAGTTGTTCGATGAGCACGAACGGTACGCCGTCGTGCTGCTCGACAAGCGCGCCGCGCGCCTTTATACCGTGTGGCTGGGCGAAATCGAAGAAAACCGCGAAGTTCTCTCCGGGGAAGAGCGCAGCAAGAGGCCCAACCAGGTTGGGCGCGATAACCAGATGGGCCACGGCCAACTGCAACACCGTGATGATGAGATCACGCAGTTGCACATCAAAGAAGTGGCCGCTGAACTCGAGCAGTTGCTCTCGGCCAGGCGTTTCGATCGCATCCTGCTTGGCGGGCAACACCAGCTCGCGAAGGGTCTCGAAACCAAGCTCCCGAAACGCGTGCAGGATCGGGTCGCCGGCTTCATTTCGCTTCCGGTGGGAGCGTCCGAGCGCGACATCATCGCCGCCACCATGAAGATGCACGAGGAGGCGGAGCGCCGCGAAGAGATCGCCCAGGTCGAGCAATTGATCACCGCGGCTGCGAAAGACAGTCAGGCGTCCCTGGGCCTTCAGTCCACGCTCGACGCGATGCGGCTCGGCAGCATTATGAGGCTCGTATACGTCCACGATTACGCCGATCCCGGTAAGCAGTGTGTGAAGTGCGAGTCGCTGTTCCCGGACGGCCTCGATTCGTGCTCATTCTGCGGTGGCGGAGTGCGGAGCGTCGATGACGTGATCTCCGCGTTGGTCGATCGAGTCGTCAATTCCGGCGGCGAAGCCGAAAGCGTGCGCGGCGAAGCGGCGGACCGGCTCCGTGGAAACGGCCGGATCGGAGCTTTTCTCCGCTTCCAGGCCTGATGCGGCGTTAAGGTGGTTGTGGCTCGCGGCGCCCAGGGTGTACGAATGAGTAGTGGCGCCGCAAGCCACGGTTGAGATCAGGAGTTCCATGGACAAGCCTAGGCAAGTTCCCGCGTTCCTTTTTCCCGGAGCGCAGACGGGGGAGGAGCCCTGCTGGAAGCCACCGGTGGATATCTACCGGCTGCAGAACGGTTGGCTGCTCAAGTTCGATCTCGCCGGCGTACGCGCGGAGGACATCAAGGTGGAAGTGAGCGGCTGCCGCGTCACTGTAGGCGGCATCCGCCGCGACCTGCTGCTCGAAGAAAGCGCCAGCTACTATTCCATGGAGATCGCATATAACCGCTTCGAGCGGACGGTGGATCTTCCCTGCCAATTCGCGAATCCGGCGATCTCGATGGAAAACCGGGACGGAATCTTGATTCTGCGTCTGACTGACCAGGAGGAACGGTGAGCGAATCCGAGCTAGTTCTGCCCCTGCTGCCACTAAAGAACAGCGTGTTGTTTCCGCATCTCCTCATGCCGCTCGCCGTGGGCCGCGCTCCGTCGCGCGCCGCCGTCGAGGCCGCACTCGGCACCGAGGAGAAGGAAATTATCGTCGTCGCCCAGCGCGATCCCAACAAAGAGACCCCGGCCGATGCCTCCGACCTGTACTCAATCGGCGCAAAGGCCGTTATCAAGCGCATGTCGCGGCCCAGCGATCAGCAGTTGGATCTGATCGTCCTCGGCGTCGAGCGCGTCAGAATCATCGGGCTGGAGCAGACCGAGCCCTTCCTGCGCGTCCGCGCCGAGAACTATCCGCTTCCGGACGAGAGCACTGCCGAGGTCGAGGCGCTCCACCGCGCAGTGATCGAGCTTGCATCCAAGGCGATGCAACTGGCGCAGCCCACGGTGCCCGTGGAACTGGGGCAGTTGCTGACACAGACTGAGGATCCCCTGCGCCTGGTCTACCTGCTGGCGTCGATGATGAGCCTCGAACTTGCGAAGGAGCAGTCGCTCCTCGAAGCTGAGACGCGTGGCGAGGCACTCCGCCTCATGCACACTTATCTCACCAATGAGATCCAGGTGCTGGAGCTTCGCAACAAGATCACCTCCCAGGCACAGACGGAGATGAGCAAGCAGCAGCGCGAGTACCTGCTGCGCCAGCAACTCCGGGCGATCCAGCAGGAGCTCGGCGAAAAGGATCCCCAGGAGGCCGAGGCAGGACTACTGCGCGAACGGCTCGCAAAAATCGAGCTGCCCGAGGAGGTTCGGAAAGAGGCCGATCGTGAGCTGGGGCGGCTCGAACGGCTGCCTCCCGGCGCGCCCGACGCGCAGGTGATCCGGACGTATCTCGATTACGTGCTCGAATTGCCGTGGAACACGCACACCGAGGATCAGCTTGACATCGCCCGTGCCCGCACCATCCTCGACGAGGATCACTACGATCTGCGCGATGTCAAGGACCGGATCCTGGAGCATCTCGGAGTTCTAAAGCTGAACCCCGATGCAAAAGCACCCATCCTATGCTTCTTCGGGCCTCCGGGTGTCGGAAAGACGTCGCTGGGGCAGTCCATCGCGCGCGCCCTTGGCCGTAAGTTCGAGCGCATGAGCCTGGGCGGACTCCACGATGAAGCGGAGCTGCGCGGCCACCGCCGGACCTATATTGGCGCGATGCCCGGCCGCATCATCCAAGCCGTCCGCCGCGCCGGTTCGAATAATCCGCTGATCATGCTCGACGAAGTGGATAAGCTCGGCCGCGATTTCCGGGGCGATCCTGCCGCTGCGCTGTTGGAAATTCTCGATCCCGAGCAGAACAAGAGCTTCCGGGATAACTACCTCGACCTGCCGTTCGATCTCTCGAAGATCTTCTTCATTACGACCGCAAATGCACTCGACACCATCCCACGGCCGCTGCTCGACCGAATGGAGATGTTGCGGCTCACCGGATACACCGAAGAAGAAAAGATCCAGATCGCGAAGCGATACCTGTTGCCGCGCCAGTTAAAGCAGAGCGGCGTCACGGCCGAACAGGCGGTGATTGGCGACGACACGCTGCGCGCCATCATCACCCGGTACACCCGGGAAGCCGGCCTGCGACAGTTGGAAAGGCAGATCGGGCGTACCATTCGCAAAGTCGCGCTGCGCTTCGCGGAGGGCAAGACGGAGGCCGTCGTTATCACGCCGGACGCTCTCGACGAGATGCTCGGGCCGCACATTTTTGTGGAGGAAGAGCTTCGAAAGGAACAGCCGCCCGGTGTCGCGACGGGGCTCGCCTGGACCGAAACCGGCGGCGAGGTGCTGTACATCGAAGCCACGCTTTTGCCGGGCGGCAAGGGCATGACGCTCACTGGCCAGATCGGCGAGGTGATGCAGGAATCCGCGCGCGCGGCCCAGAGTTACATCTGGAGCCATGCGGGCGAACTCGGCATCGAACCCGCGGTCTTTCGTGATTCCGGCGTCCACGTCCATGTGCCGGCCGGCGCAATCCCGAAGGACGGCCCATCGGCCGGCATTACCATGGCCACGGCGATGGCGTCGCTGTACCTGCAGACTCCGGCCCGGAGCGACACCGCGATGACGGGCGAGATTACCCTGACCGGACTCGTGCTGCCCATCGGCGGCATCAAGGAAAAAGTGCTCGCCGCCCGCCGCGCCGGGATCACTCGCGTCATCATTCCCCGCGGAAACCAGAAGGACATGCGGGATCTGACCGACGAGGTCCGGAAGGAGATGGAATTCGTCTTCGTAGACCGGATTGGCCAGGTGCTGGAGGAAGCGTTGCCTCAGATGGCCGAAAAGCTGAAGATACTAAAGGCGGGTTGAAACGCATCGGGTTGATACCTGCCGTCGCCCGGCATAGCGGCATGGACGCCCTCGTCCTCAGGGGTTCGCTCGCAGCGGTTTAGGACGCGCGTGGCGGCACGCGCGCGGTACCATCGTGAGTTGGCACGCTTCTACACCCGCACCGAACTTGTGGCCGCAAGGGCCGAATGGCGCCGCGAAGGCAAGCTGGTTGTGTTCACCAACGGGTGTTACGACATCCTTCACCCGGGGCACATACGGCTGCTCGAACAGGCGCGGTCGCTCGGCGATCTGCTGATTCTGGCTTTGAATACGGATTCCAGTGTGGCGCGGCTCAAGGGTCCAACGCGGCCGCTTCTCCCCGAGGCGCAGCGGGCGGAAATGGCGCTGGCAGTGGAGGCGGTGGACGCGGTGACGCTCTTCGACGAGGACACGCCGCGGGAACTCATAGCTGACGTCCTGCCCGATATATTGGTAAAGGGCGCCGATTGGGCGCACTGGATCGCCGGCCGCGAAGAGGTGGAAGCGGCGGGCGGTACGGTGCAGGCGCTGCCGTTGGAACCCGGTTACTCGACCACCGGAATCGTTGAAGAGATCCTCACGCGTAAACCTTGACTCATCCGGCAGTTAGAGACTTGCTGAGCAGCTTGGCGCGCCACGGCGCGTTTCAGGAATTGGTGCGGGCGCTCATAACGGAAAAGCCGGGCGAGGCGCCCCGCTGTTTGTCTCTTTCGGGTCTGACGCTCACCGCGAAAGCGGTTTACACTGTTTTGCTCTGGCAGGCGGTCGAGCGCCCGATCGTGCTCGTGGTGGACGGCAACAAGCAGGCGGAGTCGCTCACCGAGGCGATCGAGACCTTCTGGGAGCTGCTCGTCACAGGCCGGACGGCCAAACCCCAGCTGCTCCCCGCGCTCGACGTGCTGCCCTTCCAGCGGCTTTCACCCCACGCGGAGATCAGCGAGGAGCGAGCCATCGCGCTGCTGCGGCTTTCGACCGAGCGGGTGCCGGTAACAGTGACGCCGGTTGGATCGGCACTGCTGCGCACCGAAGGGCCCGAGTTCTACCGCCAGCTCGCCGTCTCGCTCAAGAAGGGGGACGAAATCCCTCTCGATGACCTGATCGCGCATCTCGAGAGCATCGGCTATGCGCGCCGGGAGCCGGTGGAGATGGTGGGGGAGTATTCGGTGCGCGGCGGCATTCTGGACGCATTCTCGCCGGAATCGGGGAAGCCCTACCGCATCGAGTTCTTCGGCGATGAGGTGGAATCGATCCGCCGGTTCGACACGGACTCGCAGCGCTCGGTGCTGAAGGTGGAGGATTGCTCTCTGCTGCCGCTGGTGGAACACCCCAAGTCGCACACATTGTTCAGAGAATTGGGCGCGGCGATCGGGGACGAGGGCGTAGCGACCACCGGCGAGGCGTTCCCCGGATGGGAAGCTGTGGTGGGTGCGGTGCGGCCGCGGAAGGGCTCCGTGCTCGGGTTGGTGGACCGACCCGTCGTGGTCCTGGACGAACCGGAGCAACTCGAAGGTGCCGCCGCGAGGCTCTGGAAGCGCCTCGAAGACCCGGAACGCCCGTCGCCGTGCCCACCCGACAGGATCTTCTACACGTGGGATGAGTTCACCCGTGAGGCGCGCGCGGCGAGCAGCATCGCGCTGCGGGAACTCGAACTAGGCCCGGCGGATGACGCGCTGCACATCCCTTCGCGGCCAGCGCTGAAGTTCCAGGGCAATATGCAGGTGGCGGTCGCGGAGACGCGGAACTTGACCTCGCAAGGCGGCCGGGTGGCGTTCTTTGCTCCTACAAATGGCGAAGTTGAACGGCTCGCGGAAATACTACAAGAGTACGCGATCCCGTTCCAGCTTGGACTGGAGCCCTCGGAAGGGATGCCCGCGTATTTGGCGGAGCGCGCCTGGGCGGGTTCCGTAGCGAATACCTTCATCATCAAAGGCTTGATCCGGAACGGCGTGGTCCTGCCGGACGCACGGCTCTCGCTCATCGGTTCGGAGGATCTGTTCGGACGCACCGAGTTCGCGCCCAAAAAGGACAGGGTCAAAGGGGCTTTCGAAGCCTTTGCGGCGGACCTGGCGGACCTGAAGCCGGGCGATCACGTAGTGCACGCTGAACACGGCGTAGGGCGGTTCCTGGGTTTGCGGGAGATCGCACAGGGCGACCATACGGGCGAGTACATGCTGCTTGAGTACGCGGGCGAGGCGCGTCTGTACGTGCCGCTGGCCCGGATGGACCTGATCCAGAAATTCCGCGGCGCGGGCGAATCGGCGCCCGCACTCGACCGGCTGGGTGGAGCGACCTGGGCGCGCACCAAGACTCGCGTCAAGGCCAAGATGCGCGACATGGCGGACGAACTTCTGAAGCTCTACGCTCAGCGCAAGCTCGCAGAGGGATTCGGGTTCTCAGCCGACGGAAACTGGCAGCGGGAATTCGAGGACGGGTTCGAGTTTACCGAGACGGACGATCAGCTCAGCGCGGTGAAGGACATCAAAAAGGATATGGAGTCGCCGCAGCCTATGGACCGGCTCCTCTGCGGGGACGTCGGCTTCGGCAAGACCGAGGTCGCCATGCGCGCAGCGTTCAAGGCCCTGGGCGACGGCAAACAGGTGGCGGTACTGGCGCCGACGACGGTGCTCGCGTTCCAGCACTTCGAGACGCTGAAGCGCCGATTCGCCCCGTTCCCGGTGCGGGTGGAGATGCTGAGCCGGTTCCGGACCAAGAAGGAACTGGACGCCACCGTACTGGATATCGGGGACGGCAAGGTCGATATCGCCGTGGGGACGCACCGGCTGCTCTCGCAGGATGTCGAGTTCAAAGACCTCGGGCTGTTGATCGTGGACGAGGAGCAGCGGTTCGGAGTCCGGCATAAGGAGCGCCTGAAGCAGTTCAAGAAGAATGTGGACGTGCTGACGATGACGGCGACGCCGATTCCTCGAACACTACATATGTCGTTGTTGGGCCTTCGGGACCTGTCGGTAATCGAGACGCCGCCTAAAGATCGGCTGGCGGTCCAGACGGTAGTGGCGCCGTTCGATAAGGACTTGGTAAAGAACGCCATCGAGCAGGAGTTGAGCCGCGGCGGGCAGGTCTACTTCGTGCATAACAGGGTGGATAGCATCTGGGCACGCGCGTCCATGATCCAGGAAATGCTGCCCGGGGCGAAGGTCGCGGTGGGCCACGGGCAAATGGGCGAATCGGAACTCGAGAAAGTGATGCTCGGGTTCATGCAGAACAGGTTCGACGTGTTCGTCTGCACTACGATTGTAGAGAACGGCCTGGACATCCCTCTCGCAAACACGATTATCATCGAGAACGCTGACCGTTACGGCCTGTCGGAGCTGTACCAGCTGCGGGGAAGAGTCGGCCGCTCGAACCGCCGGGCCTACGCTTACCTGCTGGTGCCTCCGGATACCCAGCTGACCGACATCGCGCGGAAACGGTTGGCCGCGCTCAAAGAGTTCAGTGACCTGGGGGCCGGCTTCAAAATCGCTGCATTGGACCTGGAGCTCAGGGGGGCGGGAAACCTGCTCGGCGGCGAGCAGCACGGCCATATCAACGCGGTTGGGTTCGATATGTACGTCAGCATGCTCGAGGAGACAGTCCGGGAGATGCGGGGCGAGGAGCTGCCGCCCGAGGTACATGCCAACCTCAACTTGGGACTCGACTTGCGGTTGCCGCCCGAGTACATCGCAGACGATCACCAGCGGCTGCGGGCGTACAAAAAGATCGCGGAATCGTCAGACGAGGAGCAGGCCGCGCGGGTGCGGCAGGACCTTGCGGATCGGTACGGACCGCCGCCCGAGGAGGTGACGTACCTGCTGGATTACTCGGTGCTGAAAACCATCGCCCAAAAGCTGGGCATTGAGAACGTGGAGCGCCGGCAGGGGATGTTGAACGTGAAGTTCCATCAGGATTCGAAGGTGGATCCGCAGCGGCTGATGGGTCTCGTCAGTGGGACCAAGGGCGCGCAGTTTACGCCGGCCGGGGTGCTGCGGATCCCGGTGGACGGGACGTCCGGCCCGGCGGATGTGCTGGAGCGCTTGAAACAGGCGCTGGCGCGCTTGCAGGAGCCGGCGGCGGGGCCGGCACTACAACGGTAGCGGGCTGCCGGCCGCCTGCGGTACAGTGGGCGACGGCACGTTCGCGCCAATTCATTGAAACCGGACACGCTGATAGAATAGTCAGGAAAGGCATCATGCGTACGAAGTCTGTAGTGTTGCTCTGCCTGCTCGGCATTACCGCCGGGCCGGCCCTGCTCGCCCAAACCCCTGAGGCCGCTGCATCGAAGGCCCCCACCGCGAATGTGAAGGTGATCGAACAGATCGTCGCCAAGGTCAACAACGAGATCATCACGCTGGGCGAACTGGAGCGCACGCGCGCCCAGCTCCAGACGGCGCTTAAAGCGCAGCAGGTGCCCGCGGCACAGGCTCAGCAGATCCTGAAGGAATCGGAGACGAACCTGCTCCGGGAGAAGATCGACCAGCTCCTCCTGACGCAGAAGGCAAAGGATCTGAGTATCGAAGTCGATAACGAGGTCAGCAAGCAGATCGCGACCGTTCAGCTCGAATCGAAGATCACTGATCCGGACAAGTTCCAGCAACTTGTGCGCGAGCAGACCGGTATGTCCTTCGAAGACTACAAGCAGCAGATGAAGGACGAGATGATGCGGCAGATGGTGGTGCGGCGAGAGGTAGGGTCGCGCATCAACATCCCGACATCCGAGCTGAAGAAGTACTATGACGAGCACAAGGACCAGTTCGTCCGCGAGGAGAGCGTCATCCTGAGAGAGATCCTGGTTTCCACGAAGGATAAGGACGCGGCGGGCATTGCGGCGGCGGAGAAGAAAGCGAAAGACCTGGTCGCGCGCGCACGGAAGAACGAGAACTTCGGCAATCTGGCGCGGGACAACTCGGACGCCGACACGGCGCGGAACTACGGCGAACTCGCTCCTTTCAAACGCGGGATGCTCCGGAAGGAGCTCGAGGATCAGGTTTTCGCCCAGGAGCGCGGATACGTGACGGACCCCA
The DNA here is from genome assembly GCA_035561355.1 of Bryobacteraceae bacterium. Classification (GTDB taxonomy): domain Bacteria; phylum Acidobacteriota; class Terriglobia; order Bryobacterales; family Bryobacteraceae; genus DATMXS01. The sequence goes on from DATMXS010000334.1 coordinate 29,290, forward strand.
TCCGCACTGCGAACGGCTTTTTGATTCTGCGCGTGGATGAGCACTACGCCGCCGGGCTCCAGCCGTTCGAAGCCGTGCAGGACGAGGTCATGAATCGCGTTTACATGCCGAAGCTCCAGCCGGCACTGCGCGAGTACCTCACGAAACTGCGGCAGGACGCCTTTCTCGAGATCCGTGCCGGCTATGTGGACTCGGGCGCGGCTCCCGGGAAGGACACTGCGTGGAAGGACCCTGCGAAGCTCGTGCCGGAGACGGTCACCAAGGAAGAAGTCGCAGCCCAGACGCGGCGGCGGCGTTTGTTCTGGCTGATCCCAATCCCCGGAACCAGCACCGGGGTAAACGAGTAAGGCCGCACATCCGATGAAGGGTTCTTTCGTAAACCAGCTCGAGGCGAACAAGGCCGCTAACGGCGTTTTCCTCGTCCAGCACAAGGAAATCCGCTACAAGAAGAACAAGACGGGGATCGACACGGGCGACCCGTTTCTCTCGCTGACGTTGACGGACCGCACGGGCGAACTCGATGCCAAGATGTGGGACAACGTCGCGGGCGTAATGCTCAGCTTCGAGCAGGACGACTTTATAGAGGTGAAGGGCGCCCTCCAGATCCACAATAACCGCAAGCAACTCACCATCCACCGGCTCCAGAAAGTACAGCAGAACGCGGTGGACCTGGCCGATTTCCTGCCGTGCTCGGCAAGGGATCCGAAAGAGATGCTGGCGGAGCTGCAGCAGATGGCGTGCGAAATGAAGAACCCGCATCTGCGCGAACTGCTGGATCTGGTGTTCGCCGACGCCGAAATGATGCGGCGCTACATGCGGGCGCCGGCGGGAAAATCCGTGCATCACGCGTGCGTCGGCGGCTTGCTTGAGCACGTGCTTTCGGTTTGCACGATGGCACGCTACGCGGCGCGGCATTATTCGACGGTGGACGCGGACCTGCTGCTGGCAGGGGCCATCCTGCACGATATCGGCAAGATCAACGAGCTGAGTTACGAGCGCAGCTTCGGGTACACTACCGAGGGGCAACTGCTCGGGCATATCATGATGGGCGTGCGGATGGTGGATGAGAAGATCGCCCAGCTGCCGGCGTTTCCCGCCCGGCTGCGGACGCTGCTCGACCACATGATTCTCAGCCATCATGGCGAACTGGAGTTCGGCTCACCCAAGATCCCGCTGTTTCCGGAAGCGATGCTGCTGCATCACCTGGAGAACCTGGACGCAAAGATGGACTGCATGCGCCGGGTATTGGAGCAGGATGCGAACGTGGACGGCTATTGGACGGGATATTCGGCGCCGCTCGAGCGCAGTCTTCTCAAGAAGACGGAGTACCTGACCGGGCCCGGATCGCAGGAGACCGCCGTGCCGCCGCCCGCACCCACGGTGACCGACCTTGCCGGACGGCTGCAAGCCCACTTCAAACGCGAGGAGAAATAGGCCATGCGCAAGCCCCGTGCGCCACGAGAGATCCCGCCTCCGCTGGAACTCGAGTGCCTGCGGGCGTTGTGGTCCATGCGTGAGGGGAATGTCAGGCAGGTCCGGGAAGCACTGCTGCCCGCGCGTACGCTGGCCTACACAACGGTTATGACAGTGCTCGAACGGCTGGTCCGCAAGGGAGCGGCTGCGCGGCACAAGCAAGGCCGATCATTCGTGTACGCGCCCCTGCTCTCGCGTGAAGTGCTGCGGCGGGTGGCCGTCCGCGAATTGGTGGACATGCTGTTCGGTGGCTCCGAGCAGGAGTTGATCGGGTACCTGCAAGCGCCCCAACGCGCAGCAGCGGCCGCGGCGGGATCGGCAGGTCCGACCTCATCGCGAACCGTGGAAACAGTGGTGGACACGCCGTTGGACGCGGCGCTGCTGTAAGTAAGGCATTCCCTCGACGGTCGCAAGAGACCAATCACGCGCCATTGTGCGCGCGTCGAAGCGCACTCAGTTCTGTATATCAGGAACTCTCCTGTATATTAAGAACTCTCCTGTCATGAACCGCCGCAAATTTCTCACAGCCGCAACCGCCGGCACGCTCGCGGGGATGGGCAAAGCGCAGGCACGCCCGAATATCATGCTCATCATGAACGATGACATGGGGTTTTCCGACCTTGGCTGCTACGGGTCGGAAATCCGCACGCCTAACATCGACGGGCTCGCGAAACATGGCGTACGCTTCACGCAGTTCTACAACACGGCGCGGTGCTGCCCTACGCGGGCAAGCGTCCTCACCGGTTTGTACCCGCATCAGACTGGCGTTGGGCACATGGTGGACAACCCTAAGCCGTTCCCGGGGTACACAGGCGACCTGAACCAGCGTTGCGTCACGATCGCGGAGGCGCTCAAGTCCGCCGGGTACCAAACCTTTATGGCGGGCAAGTGGCACGTGACGCCGGTGACCTCGTCGAAGCACAATTGGCCGCGTCAGCGGGGCTTTGACAAATACTACGGCATCATTCACGGCGCTGCCGACTACTTCAACCCCGTCACATTGGTTCGAGATAACGACCGCGTCGCCATCGGCCCGGACTACTACTTCACAGACGCCATCGCCGAAAACGCCGCCTCTTACATCGAATCGGCATCGAAGTCGCAGCCGTTCTTCCTGTATGCGGCGTTCACCTCACCGCACTGGCCCCTGCACGCGCCCGAAGCCGAAATCGCGCGCCACCGCGGGCGATATAGACAAGGGTGGGACGCGTTGCGCGAGGAGCGGCGTCGCCGGATGATCAAAATGGGGCTGATCGACGGGCGCTGGCCGCTGACGCCGCGCGACAGCCGCGTGCCCGCATGGAACGACGCGCCGAACAGCGAGTGGCAGCAGCGCCGAATGGAGGTCTACGCGGCACAGATCGGCCGCATGGACCGGGGCATCGGCAGGATTCTGGCGGCTTTGCGCAAGACCGGGCAGGAGGAAAACACTCTGATTCTCTTCCTCGCCGATAATGGCGGCTGCGCGGAGGAGCTTGGACCCAAAGCCGGTGGGTTGCACGTACCTAAACAGACGCGAGACGGGCGTCCCGTTCGCGTGGGAAACGTGTCCGGCCTGATGCCTGGGTCCGAGGATACGTACCAGAGCTACGGCATTGGTTGGGCCAACGCCTCTAACACTCCTTTCCGGTTATACAAGCATTGGGTGCATGAAGGCGGCATTTCGGCCCCGCTGATCGCACGCTGGCCCGCGACGATCCGGAAGCAGGGCACGCTGGTTCACGAACCGGGCCACATCGTTGATGTCATGGCGACCTGCCTGGATGCGGCCGGGGCGATTTACCCAACGGCTCGAAACAATCAGCCTGTCACACCTCTCGAGGGGCGGAGCCTGCGCCCTGCGTTCGAAGGCGGCAAAATCGCGGACCGCGAGGCGCTCTATTGGGAGCACGAGGGCAACCGCGCAATGAGGCAGGGCGACTGGAAACTGGTATCCCGTCACCTGGAGGCATGGGAACTCTACAACCTCGCCGCGGACCGCACCGAAATGAACAATCTGGCGGACAGCGATCCCGGGCGCGTTCAGCGGATGGCAGCAGCTTACGAAACGTGGGCCGCCCGAGCCAGTGTGGAATCCTGGCCTAAAGTGCAGGCGGCGCCGCGCACCCCTGCGCCAATACCGAGCCAGCCGCGCACGGCCAGTCCGGAAACGGGTTCGCAGTAAGCGCGTCAGCTCAAATCGTGCTTCGGTTGGCCTTTGAGCGTGCCCCAGTAGCCGCTATCCCGGGCGCTACATGGTTTCGAGGTTACACGCGCGTTACCCTATAAGGTTCCAGCATGAAGATTTTGGTCCGGGCGACAAACTGGTTGGGCGATGCCGTGATGTCGCTTCCCGCACTGAGGGCCGTGCGTCAGGCGTACCCCGGAGCGCACATCGCTGTTTTGGCCCGGCCCTGGGTTGCGGAGCTCTATGAGCGTGAGCCGTTTGCGAACGAGATCATCCGCGAGGCACCCGGCTTCCGCGCGCGTCTCCGGGCCGCCGCCGAAGTTCGCAGCCGGGGATTCGACACTGCCATCCTGCTGCCGAACTCGTTTGGATCTGCCGTGGTCGCCCGGCTGGGTGGTGTGGCGCGCCGCATCGGCTACGATCGCGACGGCCGCGGCTGGCTGCTCACGGATGCCATCAAGCCGCCCCTCAAGGGAGAGATTCCTCCGCACGAGAGCCTTTATTACCTCGAACTGCTCCGCCGCGCTGGAATTATTTCAGTTCTTCCCGAGTGGCAACCGATTCAACTCCAGGGCGTTTCCGAATCGCGGCAGCGCGGCGAGGCGCTTCTCGCCCAAATGGCAGTATCCGGCCCTGTTTTCGGCGTCAGTCCCGGGGCACAGAACAGCCGCGCCAAGCAGTGGTCCCCGGTTCGTTTCGCCGAAGCCGCCGCCCGAATTGCCGCAGCGCGCGGCTGGACCGCTGTTCTGTTCGGCTCATTGCGTGAGCGCCCGCTTTGTTCCGCAATTTGCTCGGCATTGAGGCGTCGCGGGCTGCCTGTCCTCAGTCTGGCCGGTGAGACGACGCTGCGCCAGTTCATAGATTGCGCCGCTGCCTGCCGGGTTTTTCTGACGAACGATTCCGGCGCCATGCATGTCGCCTCCGCGCTGTGCGTTCCGACGGTCGCCGTCTACGGCCCGACGGACTGGATTGCCACGGCGCCTTCCGGCCCCATCGCGCGGGTCATCCGCGAGCCGGTCGAGTGCTCGCCCTGCATGTTGCGCGATTGCCCCATCGATCATCGCTGCATGCAAAGGATTTCCGCTGAGGCTGTAGCGCAAGCCGCCCTTGAACTGGTCAAATAGATTAGATTGAACGCGGTGGACACGCGAACGAAAATTCTCGGCCTGGACGCGGCACGTGCCGCCGCCCGGCGCGAGCACGAAAACGGCAGGCGCGTCAGGCTGGTGACGGGCTTTTTCGATCCGGTGCTGGCCGCGCACGCCCGTGCTCTCTCTGAAGCTGCGCTCGATGGCGCCGCCGTGTACGTGGCCGTCGCCGATCCGGAGCGGCCGCTGCTCGCCGCCCGTGCGCGCGCCGAGCTTGTGGCCGGGCTCAAAGCTGTGACCGGTGTGGTGCTGGCGGGCGCGGCAGCCGCCGAATCCGCCATCGAGCCCGATGACGTCGTCCAGCAGCAAGCCGCCGATACCCGGCGCACTCGGGAACTGATCGAGCATGTTCAGAGCCGGCAAGACGGTAAATAGGCAAGGCGGGCCGCGCATCCTTGTGGTGCGCCTCGGCTCCATGGGCGACATCGTCCATACCCTCCCCGCTGTCGCCACGCTCAAGCACGGCTTCCCCGGGTCCACCCTCACATGGGTCGTACACCCGCGCTGGACACCGCTGCTCGAAGGGAATCCTTACGTCGATCGCGTCGTCCGCTTCGATCGCCGGAGTGGGGCCAGCTTCAGGGAAGCCTGGCGCGGGTTGCGTGCGTCGCCGTATGAGTTCGCCGTCGATTTCCAGGGGCTGATTCAATCCGCGCTGGTCGCCACCGTCGCGCGTCCGGACCACCTGTTCGGCTTTCACCAGTCGCAGGTCCGGGAGCGCCTCTCGGCGCTGTTCTATTCGGACCGTGTCCGGGCGGTGAGCGCGCATGTGATCGACCGGAATCTCGAACTCGCCCGCGCCGCGGGGGCCGCCACAATCCTGAAGACATTCCCGCTTCCCGAAGGCTTGCCCGAAGGCGACCTGCCGGATGAGGAATTCGTGCTGGCGTGCCCCATGGCGGGCTGGGCGGGGAAGCAGTGGCCCATCGGTTCCTACAGTGTGCTCGCGGCGCAGCTTCGAAGCGAACTCGGGGTCGGCCTGGTGCTGAACGGCCCGCCTTCCGCCGCACCACAACTCGCCACCGTTGCAGGCGCGCGGGTACACGTCTCCGGGATTTCCGGCCTGATCTGTGCGACGCGCCGTGCGATAGCCGTCGTCGGGTGTGACAGCGGCCCCGTGCACCTTGCGGCCGCACTCGGCAGACCCGGTGTGGCGATCTTTGGCCCGACTGACCCTGCCCGCAATGGTCCCTATGGCGACACCTTCACCGTGCTGCGCAGCGCCGCTGCCGGCACGACCTACAAGCGCCGTTCGGAACCCGAAGAAAGTATGCGCGACATCACTCCCGAAGCGGTTGTAGAGGCTCTACGTGCGCGCATCGGCGCGCGGAGGCCGGCGTCGATTTGACCCGTCGTTACTGGTTTCCCAAGCCTTATGCCGACGCGGTGGCGCGTCTGCGTGTACCTTTTGGCTTCCTGCTCGTCGCCGCCTTCGCCTGGTTCTCTGATCCCACTCCGCGCTCGCTGGCGGCAGGACTGGCCATCTCCGTTGTGGGGCTGTTACTGCGCGGCTGGGCCGCCGGGCACCTTGCGAAGAACGAGCGGCTCGCCACCAGCGGTCCCTACGCCCACATTCGCAACCCGCTCTACCTCGGGACTTTGACGGTCGCCGCGGGCCTTGCCGTCGCGTCGCGGAGCTGGCCCCTGGGCGCTCTCTTTGCCGCGGTCTTCGCCCTCATCTACCTGCCCGTCATCGACCTCGAGGAGCAGCACCTCCGCAAGCTGTTTCCGCAGTATTCGGCCTACGCCGATCGCGTACCGATGCTTGTTCCGAGGCTGACTCCGGCAGGCGAGTGCCATCCCTTCGAGTGGAGGCTGTACCGGAAGAACGAGGAGTACCAGGCCGCCCTAGGCTTCCTCGCCGGAGCGGCCTGGCTCATTTGGAAGACTTTGAACTGACGCGGTCCTATTTCGCGGGCTTCGCGAACTTCGCGTCGTCGATCGGGACGTTGTTCTGCATCTCCGTGAACTTGATGATGATGTCGCCCGGAGGCAGCCTCTGCTTGATCAGGAAGGGGACTTTCACGCCGCTCACATCCCGGTAATCGGACAGTTCGGCTGTCATTTCCATCTCGCCCTGCGGAGTCTGCTGCGTCATCAACTGGCGGGTCAACAGGAATGTTTCGGCGTCCACGTACTGCGTGACCGTCTTGCCTGCTGTCGATGTCAGCACCAACATCCAGGTATCCCGGTCGCCGATCTTCTCCTTGCCCTTCAACTCGGCCTTCGGATACAGTTCACGCCACTTGAGCGGGGCGTTGAAGACTGCCTGGCGCTTCGCCTGTTCGGCCATCTCTCCGGTCAGTTCCTGCAATCCTGACTCGGGATTGTCCACCCAAGCCACCTTCCCGTCGAAGCCCTGCCGGACTTGACCGTACCCTTCCAGCATAGTGACCGTCATCTGTTTGTCGGGCGCTTTGGCGTAATACTCCGTGTTCGCCGTGATGCCCGCCCACGTGATCTCGGCCGTGCCCTTCCCGACGGTACTGGTGAGTTTCTCCATCGCTGCGCGCCCGCCGCTTGCCTGAAGCATTTTCTCGATAAGCTGCTCGGCGGTCATGCCGGCCGGTTTCGCCGCTTCCTGCGCGCCGGCGATCCCGGCCCACGCCATTGCTGCGGCGATGATTACAACTCGCATGCTGGTCCTCCTGCCCGTGTCCGGGCGCCTGCCTACGCTATCACACGCGCCGGAACGCCTCAACCGGCTTCCGGCATCGAAAAGGGCCGCTTAGAAGCGGCCCCTCGTTCAATACGGCGTGGACTGTCCGGGCGTTCCGGTAATCGGAGGGTATTTACGGTTTCGTGAACTTCGCGTCCTCAATCGCGACGTTGTGCTTCAGGTCCGTGAGCTTGATGATCAGGTCGCCCGCCGGAATCGTGTTCTTCATTCCGAAAGGCTGCTTCACGCCGTCCACATCGCGATAGTCGGAGAACTCCATGATGGCGGTGTACTCGCCTTCGTCGCCCACGGCCGGAGCTGTCATTTTGAGCATCAGTCCGGTCTCGACGTCGAAATATTGAGTGGTTGGCGCGCCGTTGGCGGGCGTGAGCACCACCGCCCAAGTTTCGCGCTCGCCCACCTTCTCCTTGCCCTTCAGCTCGGCCTTGGTGAACAACTCACGCCACCTCAGCGGCGCGTTGAACACGGCGCCACGCTTCGCGGCCTCGGCCTGCTTTCCCGTGAGTTCCTTCAACCCGCCTTCCGGACTATCGCTCCAGGCCACCTTGCCGTCGAACCCCTGCTTGACAGCGCCGTAGCCCTCCACGTTGAAGACCCAATACGACTTGTCCGGCGCCTTCGTCAAAAACTCCGCCGCCGCTGAGACGCCGGCGAAGGTTACGTCCACCGTGCCCTTCGACGCAACGCTCGTCACCTTTTCCATGGCGGCCTTGCCGCCGGAAGCCTCCACGAACTTATCGAGTACCTGTTCCGCCGTCGGGGTTTGCGCAACTGCCGCACCCGAAAATATCAGTGAGAAAGCGAGAATCGACCTCATCGCCTTTCCTCCGTGCGGACCAGAGTACTACGCCGGCACCGCTCGCCGGGGAGTCAACTCCAGAGGCGGTCCCAGGAGCGTTCGCGGTCCCACTGGGGCGTCGGCTCGAAGTAGCCCGGCTCCAGGAGGTGCTGCTTGACGACATCGTCGTTCAGTGTGATGCCCAGCCCCGGCCCATTCGGCACGGTATAGAAACCTTTGTTGACGATCGGCTTTTCAATTCCTTCCACCATGCTGTCCCACCACGGGGTGTCCACCGAGTGGTTCTCGAGCACCAGGAAGTTTTCCGTGGCGGCGGCGCAGTGGAGGTTCGCCATGCAGGAAACCGGCGTACCCGCGAAGTGCATCGCCATAGCGACGCCGTACTCCTGCGCCATGTCGCCGATCTTCTTTGTCTCGAGAATGCCGCCTGAGGTCGCGAGATCCGGATGAATCATGTCCACCGCGTGGTTGCGGCACAGTTCCTCGAACGGCTCTTTCAGATAGATGTCCTCGCCGGTCAGCGTCGGGATATCCACCTCGTTCGTGATCTGTTTCCACAAGTCCGTGAACTGCCACGGGATCATGTCTTCGAGCCAGGCCAGGTTGTACTTCTCGAGCGCTCTACCGAGCCGGATGCAGGAGTTCACGCCGATGTGCCCGAAATGGTCCGCACACAGAGGGACCTCCATGCCGACCACTTCACGCACCCTTCCAACGTACTCTCCCATCATCTCGACGCCCTTCGGCGTCAGTTCGATGCCGGTGAACGGGTGCATGGTGCCGGCGCGTTCCGCGCGACTCAGTCCGGCGGGCGCCGTCACGGTGCCGGGCACGCCGTCCAAAAGGTCTATTCCGAGATCCATCTTCAGCCAGGTAAAGCCTTGTTCCATGCGCTTCTTCATGCGCTCGCCGTAGACTTTCGGATCATGCGATTCCGTGGTGTCTGCGTAGCACCGGATCTTGTCCCGAAACTTCCCGCCGAGCATCTGGTATACGGGCACGCCGTACACTTTGCCCGCGAGGTCCCAGAGCGCCATCTCTACGCCGCACACGCCGCCGGCCTGCCGCCCGTGAAATCCGAACTGCTTGATCTTGCGGAAAACCTTGTCCACGTTGCAGGGGTTTTCACCGAGCAGACGGCTCTTCAGCATGAGGGCGTAGTTCTTCGACGCCCCGTCGCGCACCTCTCCCAGCCCGTAGATGCCCTGGTTTGTGTCGATGCGGATCAGCGGCGCCGTCATCGGCGCCTTTGCGACCACCGCGACGCGGAGGTCTGTGATCCGCAAGTCCGAAGGCTTGGAGTTGGTATTTACGTTCTGGACGGCGCCTTCCAGCGTCTCATTCGCCCAGAATGCAGCCGCGGCGGTGCCTGCCGCCGTGCGTAAAAAAGAGCGTCTTCCAAAGGGTTGTTTGCCGGTCGCTTTCATGGGGAGGTCCACGAGTGCATTGTATACGGAGGCGCGGGTTCCGGTTTAGCCGGTCAGAATCCGAATCCCACTAGCAGCAGGAACTGGCCCGGCTTCCGGCACCGCGCGCCGCAGGAGGGTTCCTCGTCCCGCCGCGTGTACCGGCCCTCGATCGAGATCCGCCATGGCGCGATCGGCCGCTCGATGCCCGCTCCCATCGTGAACCCGGAGCCGTTTTCACTCATCGCCATTGTTCCGGTGGTGCGCACCGTGACCACCGTCCCGTCTGGCTGTGCTCTCAACTCTTCGCGCGAGTAATCCAGGTCCGACCGGAGGCGGTGGAACGTTGCGCCCGCCGCCACGAACGGCCGGAATCGCGCCACGCGCCACAGGCGGACCTTGGCCAGTACCGGGAATTCCCACAGCGATCCACGTTCCCGTTCGGTCCACATGCCGCCCTGGATGCCGCCGGACGCATCACGGCCCAACTTTCTGTACAGCGCGTCAGCCTCTACGCCGAACGTATCGGCGAACCTGAGCTCCAACGCGGGACCACCGGTGAAGTTCGAACTCTGATCCACCGCCATTTGTTGGCCGGCCTCAGCACTGTCAAACCAGCCGCCGGTGTTCAAACCACCTTTTACCGCAACGCCGAAACCGATGGGGCTCTGCGCCGGCGCTTCAGCCGCCAGGCACACGAGCAGTATGAGTGCACAACGAACCATGCCCGAATGGTACCAACTCGCGTCTTCGGAATTCACCGTAAGAACCGGCCCACTGCTTCGGCGAACGCCTCCGGGCATTGCGCCTGTGGGAAGTGGCCGCAGCCTTTCAGCACCTCCAGCCGGCCGTTCGGAAACGCCGTCGCGTAGGTTCTGCTTGCTGCCTCCGGCTGAAGGTCCGCCGCGCCGTGCAGCACCAGAACCGGCGCGCTCACCTTCCTTAGTGCGTCGCGCCAGTCGTGACGCCGCCCCAGGCTGAGGTACTGCGCCCACACCATCCACCCGCCGCCGTCCGCCGGCATTTCCGCCGCGGTGTTGCCCGCCGCCTCCTGATAGAAGCGCCCGAAGTCCGCGTGCAGGGCGGCAAGCTGCTTCTCGTTCTTGTCGAACAGTCCGCCGAAGTCGAAATACTGTTTCTGCCACGCATCGAACTCCGCCCGGCGCGCCTCCGGCAGCTTCGCTCGCACCGTCTGGAAGAAATCCCCTTCCGGACTCGGCATCACCAGCATCGACGCGGGCGCAATCAGCACCAGTTTTGCGACACGCTCCGGGAACTCCGCGGCATATAGGGCCGCAAGCAGGCCGCCCCACGAGTGCCCCACCAACATCAGCTTGTCCTCGCCCAGAATTCTGCGTATCCGCTCGATGTCCGCGATCTGCGCCCCGATCCCGAGCGTTCCTTCGAGCTGCTTCATGTTCGCGCCGTAGCTCGAAGCCGTGAACCGGTCGAACGGCCGGGTGGATTTGCCGGATCCACGCTGGTCGTAGTAATGCACCCGGAGTTCGTTCTTCAGTGCCTCGAATCCGGCGTACGGCTCCGTTGCCGGGAAGCCCGGCCCGCCATGCACGAATAACACGTTCTGGCCTGTTCCGGAGCTGAACGTTCGCAGGCGGATTTGCGGCTCCACGGTCCAGACTCCCTCGGTGTCCTGCGGTGGCGGATCGAGCGGCGCGCCCAAGTCCCTGCCGGCCCGGACGTCGCCCGGCTCGTACATCGGCCGACCGATCCACCACCACATCAGCGCGGCGCCCGCCGCCAGCACCACCACAATGATCCCGACTGACCAAAGCAGCTTCTTCACGGGAGTAGTCTAAATCAAAACCGCGACGCAGGCTCGCGGTTTTGCGCAAATGCGAGCCTCGCGCGCACCCATCCGTCCGCCCGCTTGCGGTATGGTGATAGTCGGCTTTCCGGCACTATTTCATCAGGAGGAAACAGCGTGAAAGTAGGCGTTTTCACAGCACTGCTCGCGAACCTGCCGTTCGACCAGGTCATCCAGAAACTGAAAGCTCTGGGCATCGACACCGTTGAGCTCGGTACGGGCAACTATCCCGGCGATCCCCACTGCAAGCTCTCCATGCTCGACGATGCCAAGGCGCTCGCCGAGTTCAAGAAGAAGCTGGACGACAACGGCATCACCATCACCGCCCTGAGCTGCCACGGCGAGCCGCTGCACCCCAATACGGACATCGCCTGCAAGAATACGGAAACGAACAAGAAGACCATTCTGCTAGCCGAGAAGCTGGGCATCCCGGTGATCGTCGATTTCTCCGGCTGCCCCGGCGATGGCCCGAACGCGACGTACCCCAACTGGGTCACCTGCGCCTGGCCTCCGCACTTCGGCGACATCCTGAAGTGGCAGTGGGAGCAGAAGGTCATCCCCTACTGGAAAGAGCGCACGCAGTTCGCCGCCGATCACGGCGTGAAGATCGCGCTCGAGATGCACCCCGGCTTCGTCGTGTATAGCCCGGAGACCATGCTGCGGCTTCGCGCCGAGTGCGGCCCCAACATCGGCGCCAACCTGGATCCCAGCCACATGTTCTGGCAAGGCATCGATCCGATTAAGGCCGTCCGCGTCCTCGGCGACGCCATTTTCTATGTCCATGCCAAGGACACGCAGATTTACGATTTCAACCTGCCCAAGACCGGCGTGCTCGACACGAAGAATTACACCGACGAGCGGAACCGCGCCTGGATCTTCCGCACGGTCGGCTACGGCCACGGGGCGGAGTGGTGGGCGGAGTTCATCTCCACCCTCAAGATGTACAACTACGATTACGTGCTCTCAATCGAGCACGAGGACAGCCTGATGTCCGCGGAAGAAGGTCTGACGAAGGCCGTCAACTTCCTCCAGAACCTGGTCATCCGCGAGAAGCCCGGCGTCGCGTACTGGGCGTAGGCGGCACGTTTGTTACTTGCGGGCGCTCACTCCGGGCGCCCTGTCCGCTCCGCGCAATCCTTACTTGTTCTCCGATCACCGGGCGGCAACGCACGATCAGTACCTCATCAGTACCTCGGGACTTCGGGATCGATCGAGGCGCTCCAGGCGTCGATACCGCCGGACATACTATGGCAGCGCTCTACGCCTTGGCGGCGGAGCCAGGATACAGTTTGAAGGCTCCGCACCCCGTGATGGCAGAAGATCACCAGCGGAGCGGTGGCGGCCTTCTGCTGTAGCGCGGCGAGTTGGTGCGGAACGGCCCGCATCGGGATCAGTTCCGCGCTCTCGATGCGCGCGGTTTGATGCTCATGCGGTTCGCGCACGTCCACGAGGTGGACGGGTTCCCCTGCATCCAGCATGCGCTTGACTTCCTGTGGCGAGACTTCCGTTGGCA
>DATMXS010000335.1:0-4159 GCA_035561355.1 Bryobacteraceae bacterium
GGAGGACTGCTGCCGTGAAGTCGAAGGCTTCCCAGACGAGCTTAAGATGCGCCTGCGCCACATGATCGTGAGTCACCACGGACGCGTCGAATACGGCGCGCTCAAGCAGCCGATGACCCCCGAAGCCATCGTCCTCAGCGCTCTCGACGACCTCGACTTCAAGCTCGAATGCACCTTCCGCCTGATCGACAACGCCAACGGCGCCGATTTCAGCCCGTACCAGCGCAGTCTGGAACGCGAGATCTACTGCAAAGAACCGGAGTAGAACCTCCGGGCCAGCCCCGGTTACGATTGTAAGTAGATGCACGGGACACACAAGGGGACTGGGACTCCATTTGCCTTCGGGTTTGCCGCAGCTTTGGCGGCGCTCCTTCTTTTCGCAACGCTGGCTACCCAAGTTGCGCACGGCCAGACATTTGCGTTCGATCAATCCATCCGGGAGGCGGTCCGCGGCAGCGGTACTCCCGCGCTCACAACTCTGATGCGGGGACTGACGGTTGTCGGCCAACCGCTCGCGCTGTTGGTCCTATCGGTCGCGGGCTCGCTCGTATTCTGCAGGATGGGCTGGCGGCAGGGTGCCGCACTGCTGCTCGCCACCGGTATCGGGGCGGTTCTGCTCGGCGCCGCGTTGAAGCTTACGTTCCAGCGTGCGCGACCTGAGGCGTTCTTTCACGATGCGGCCTCCGGCTACGGTTTCCCGAGTGGGCACGCGCTGGTTTCGACAGCGACACTCGCGGGCATGGCCATGCTGGCCGCATCTCGCGTCGAAAACACCCGAATACGCGCCGCGATCTGGATTACAGCGCTCACCGTGGCGGGTGCAATAGGGCTCTCTCGCGTGTACCTGGGCGTGCACTACCCGAGCGACGTGCTGGCAGGGTACGCGGTGGGTGCAATCTGGGCGTGGTCCGTAATTCAGGCAGGCCAGTTCCTCCAAAGGCGGTACAGTCGAGATAGATGCACAGCCGTCAGCGCGCGCGGTTGATTCTGCGCTTGGTGTGGTTTGCGGTGCTCGTGCTCGTGATTGTCGGCTCTCTGCTGCCGGCCTCGTCAGCGCCGGCGGTCCAGGTTTTCGACTTGCTGCCGGATAAGGTACTCCATCTGTTGGGCTATCTGGTATTGGGTCTGCTGCCCGCAGTTCATGAGCGGCTCCGGACGGTTGTCGTTCTCACGTTGGCGGTGGTGGCTTTAGGCGTCGCACTGGAGTACGGCCAAGCGTGGATGCACGCGGGACGGATGTTCGAGGTGCTGGACATGGCGGCGAACGCTACAGGCGCCGCAACTGGCGTCGGAATCGGCCGGCTTCTGGGCGGCAGGCGACTCAGAGCCCTGCTTTCGTCTCGAGGCTCCGCCACAGGTACCAGGATGCAACCGTCCGGTACGGGCGCCACTTCTCCCCATATTCCTGCACCTGTGCCGGGGTCGCGCGGCGTTCCAGCCCGTAAGCCTTCTGGACGGCAGCCTGGATCCCGAGATCGGCGGGCGCAAGTACGTCCGGACGCCGCAGGGCGAACATAAGAAACATCTGAACGGTCCAGGGGCCAATCCCTTTAATTCCGGTCAGGACCCGGTGGACATCTTCGTCGGGCACTGTCCGCAGCCCATCCAGGTCCAGGCTGCCGTCGCGCACCCGCCGCGCCAGGTCTCGGATGTAGTCGATCTTCGCGCCTGAAAGCCCGGCCGCCCGCAGCGTCGTCAGCCGGCGTCTCAGAATCGAATCCGGCGTCAGGCAGCCGTTCCCGCAGGATTTCCGGAGCCGGCCGAAGATGACGTCCGCCACCTTCCCACTCAATTGCTGGAGGACGATGGCCTTCACGAGGGTGTCGAAGTTCGGCTCCATATACTGGATGGAGTACGGGCCGATGCCTTCAATGAGGCCGCCCATAATCGGGTCGGCGGCTTTGAGGTGCAGAATTGCGGCTTGCATGGGAGAAACACGATGCGCGTCCTGCGCATCTTCCTAGTATGCCAATGGCGAGTATGCCAGAGAGGCGATTATGCCGGTAAAGCCGTTCCGTATCCTACTTGCGGCCACGCTTTTTGCGATCGCCCTGCCCGGTCAATGGCGTCGCGTCGAGCAGGCGCCCGCGCAAACAGAACCTTCCAGCCAAGATCAGGAAACCGTGATCCGCGTGGAAGTTGAGGAGGTGAACGTCACCTGCTCCGTGAGGGATCGGAACGGTCGCTTGATCGGCGACCTGACGAAGGAGGATTTTGCGCTCCGCGAGGATGGTAAGCCTCAGGAAATCAAGCGGTTTGCGCGAGATACTGACATTCCACTTACGCTCGGCCTCCTGGTGGACGTCAGCCCCAGCCAGGAGCGCCTGATTGAAACCGAGAAAGACGCGGCGTCTCAGTTCTTCTCGTCAGTTCTTCGCCAGAAGGACCTCGCGTTCTTGATGACATTTGGCTCCGAAGCCGAACTCGTACAAGACCTTACTGGCTCTGCCAAACTTCTCCGCGCCGGCCTGGACGAACTTCGCGTAAACGCGTCCGTGGCAGGACTGCATCCCGGCCCGGTTCCCACAAGCTCCCAGCCGCGGGGAACCATCCTGTACGACGCGGTCTACCTCGCTGCCAACGAACGCCTGCGAGGGCAAGTTGGCCGCAAGGCGATGGTCCTGATCACCGACGGCATCGACCAAGGCAGCCGCGTGAAGATCCAGGAAGCGATCCGCTCCGCGCACATGGCCGACGCTATGGTCTACGCGATTTACTACTACGATCCCGGCGCGTACAACCGTGGCGGCGGTTGGGGTTACGGCGGCGGCAGCGACGGCGACCTACGGAAGATGGCCGAAGAAACCGGAGGCCGTGTTTTCAAAGTGGACCGCAAGCACACGCTGGGCGATGTCTTCCGGGAACTCCAGGAAGAACTGCGGAGCCAGTACTCGCTGTCTTACACGCCCACGGACACGGCGCGAAATGGCGAGTTCCGGAAAATCGAGATCAAGGCGCGCGACGGTGACCTGAAGGTTCAGGCGCGCAAAGGCTACTTCGCTACGGGAGGCGACCCGAAGGATTCGAAATAGGTCAGGCGCTCATGGCCGCGGGCACGCCGTCCCGGAACTTCAGGCGGCCCGCGGTGAGGGCGCTGATCCGCGGCCCTGGGAGCACGATGCCACCAAGGTTCAACGGATCGGCGGGAGACACCGCCACCTCCTCGCCGGTCTTCTCCGCCTTTCGAACGGCTCTCAGCAGATCGACCGATTCAGGAGCCGCGAACTGCTCCCCGGTAAATCCGGAGACAAAGCGCCCACCGCGGACCTCGCCCCGAGCCTCCATCGCGCGGAACACAACCAGCAGGTCCCGCCAAGCCGGTATGATCGTCTCCCGCGCCAGCAGATCGCGAAACACCACTCCCCAGCGGCGGATCAACTGCCGTGCGAAAGGCTGAAGATCAGGCGCGGCGATCGCGCCGCTCTCAACATCGTGGAGCAGCGCCCAACGCCCGGCTGCATGGCGAGGCCGGGCGTGCCTTCCCCGCCCTTCCCCACGGCGCCGCTTGGGATCGAACAGCGACCGCAGGTTCTCGAAGCCGTCCGCCGTCACTAGGCCGGCCGCGACGAGTTCCCACAGCCCGTCTTCAACTTCGCTCGGCAGGCGGTGAGCAGCCCGTACGAGATCGGCAAAGAACGAGGCGCCACGCGATCGCAGCACACCCAGGACGTCGCTAGCTGCATACGACAGGGAGGCATCTGCCCGGGCCGATTGCGCGAATGCGAGCAGCGGACCGGCGTCCTCGCGAAGCAGGAGCGTGACCGGCGCGACCCGCGTGGGGCGGACGCGGCGCCCCGTCGCGGCATCCTCGAATGCGGGGTGAGGCGACACGCGCCCCCATATCACCTCTCCCGAGAGGCAGAGCTGATCCAGCAGTTCGGGCGCATAGCGAGCTACGCGCCGGGGCAAGATCTCTGCTTCCCAGGCACCTGCGGGAGCTTCGTAACCCTGCAACTGCCGTATCGTGGCGAAGAGCCCGTCCACTCCGTGCAACTGGCCGCCCTTGTTGACGTGCTGCCAGCGGAACAGGAAGCGGACGAAATCCGCCGCGCTCACCGGCTCGATTTCGTTCCGCAGCCGGCCGATCGTGAGGCGGTGGATCCGCGCCAGCAGCCGGCGGTTGCACCACTCCGTCCCGCCCTCGTGCCCGCGCCGGAAC
>DATMXS010000336.1:0-3527 GCA_035561355.1 Bryobacteraceae bacterium
GCGAATGGGCGCCGATCCCGAAAGACAAGCGGATATGTTTCGACATCGCAAGAAAGCGGACGCTGTGCTTTCGCGGCTCCAGCGTCGAATTTAGCGAGAGGTAAAGATGCAAGAGCTATTCCAGCACGCCTACCTCGTCGGCCTGATGCTGGCACTCTGCGCATTCCTCGGGATGGTGATCGACACGGCCGAGCACAGCAAGGAGCCGGAAGCGCCCGCACCCGAGCGGCGCTGCGGTCAGGGGCACCCGCCCTACTACAACTTCGCGGTGTGCCCGGTGTGCGAGCGGACCGGGCGAAAACTGCGGAATCGGAGGACAGCATGAGAGACGAAAAGATTCAGCGGACGCACTTCCTAGTTGGAGAGGGCAGCCCTGTTCTGACCGTGATAGAGCAAGCCAGCGAGCGGCTGCAAGTGTTTTCTGATGCCGTCAAAAACCTCAAAGCAGAGTTTGGCGGGGATGTTTGGTCTGCGGATAACTCCCAATTTCTCGGTATTGCGTTCCCGGGTGAGCTGCCCCGTGGCTGGCGGCAGTCCAGACAGTATGCGGTTCCCGACAAGCGCATCAAGGCTGGCAGGGAACTGGCAAAGCGTTTTGCATCCTTCCCAGTGGGCGTGAATGCGCGGATCTTTAGCGGGATGCTCTCCAGGGAGTTGAAGCAGGAATTTGAGTACTTCGGCGGAGGAGTGATTGCCTGGACGGGCTGCGAGAAATACGGCGATACCTACATCTTGAGCGTGCCCGCCGAGTTGCCGACGAAGCCGCCCGGCTGCCGGGAGTTGAAGATGTCGGAGTACTGGCGTATCCGCGAGCAGTCCGACACGGAGCGGAGGTCAGCATGAGCCCGCAATTTGAGGAACTGGCGCGTGACCAGGAGGCTTCCTGGCATAGGTGGGAGATGCTTCAGATCGCCATCCGAGTGATGGTCTGGATCTACGCCGTCGTGGTTACGGTGATCGCGGTGGGGTTCCTGTGGAGGTCGGCATGACCCAGCCCGCCGTCGCGCTGATGGAGGCGATTGACTTGGAGACGGATCTACCCGCTGGCTATGACCGCGACCGCGCTGCTGGCCCCGAGGAATACGGGGTGCCGAGCACCTGGGATGAGCACCTGGACGATGCGATCGAGCACATCCGGCGCGCGATTAGGTGCGACACGACCCGGGAGACCGAGGCGGCTATGTCGGCAGCTCAAGAGGCACTGGGGAAGGCGCGGGAGATGTGGGGCAAGGTGGCGGATCGGCGGCACGCGGAGTTTTTGAGGAGTTGGTAATGGAAGAGACGGCACTAGCAAGAACCCAGACTGGCGAACTCGCTCCGGTTCAGGCCGGGGACGCATTTCTCGCGGTGATCGCAGCGGCGGCCCGCGACCCGCAGGTGGATGTGGGCAAGATGCAGCAACTCTTGGAAATGCGCGAGCGGATGATTGCCAAAGAAGCGGAGCGCGAGTTCGTGGCTGCGCTCTCCCGGCTGCAACCGAAACTTCCGCGGATCACAAAGCAGGGCACGATCAGCGTTCCCGGCAAGGACGGCAGGCAGGGGCACAAAACGCCCTTTGCTAAGTACGAGGACATCACCAAGGAAGTCCGCCCGCTGCTCGCGGAAGAGGGCTTTTCGGTCAGTTACTCGTTTGACGGGAGCACCTGCCGCTGCACCCTGTCCCATCGGGATGGGCACAGCAAAGTGGCGAGCACCCCGCCGCTTCCGATGGATAAGACCGGCTCAAAGAACGACGTGCAGGCGGTCGGCTCGATGATGTCCTACGCCAAGCGGTACGCGCTCTGTAACGTCCTGGACATCGTGACAGTGGATCAGGACGACGACGCGCACCTCGCGGGGACCATCACGAACGAGCAGGCGCTCCAGATCCGCGACATGATCTCCGAGTGCGGGCTGAACAAGGAGCGAGTCACTAAACTACTCGCCATCGCGGGCGTGACCACTGTCGAGCACATCCAGAAGCATCAGTACGACGCCATCATGGAATCGCTCCGCACGACGCTTCGGCAGAAGCAGGGGGGCGCGCGGTGATCATCCACCAGTGCCAGCAGGGCTCCGAAGATTGGTACCGACTCAGGCTTGGCATCCCGACCGCCTCCGAGTTCTTCCGGCTCGTGACACCCACGGGGAAGCTGTCCAGCCAGGCCGACACGTACATGAACCACCTGCTGGCCGAGTGGATTACCGGGGCTCCGCTGGAATCCGTCGAGACGAGTTGGATGCAGCACGGCCATGAGTACGAAGCCCAAGCTGCTGCGTCCTTCGCCTTCGAGACGGACCTGGAAACAGAGACGGTCGGCTTCATCACCACAGACGATGGGATGATCGGCGCGAGCCCGGATCGGATTGTGGTGGGTGGGCGGCTTGGGGTTGAGCTGAAATGCCCGTCTCCCCAGGTCCACGTCGGCTACATGCGGCACGGCGCGATTGACGACAAGTACCGCCCGCAAGTCCAGGGGCAGATGCTCGTGGCTGGGTTCGAGGCGGTCTATCTGCAATCGTACTGCCCCGGGTTGCCCACCGTCGTTATCCGCACCGACCGCGACGAGAAGTACCTGGAAACGCTCAGCGGCGCCCTGTGCGAGTTCGTGGAGCGGCTGTTGACCGCACGCGCGGACCTTGAGAAGCGGTACGGCCCGTTCAAGCGAATCTGCGAGCCTCCGAAGCCAGACCCTATGGCGGGCGAGTTCCTGAGCGCCGCGGATGCGGAAGAGATTGTGCGGCGAGCGTTCCCGAATGCGACGGTCTAACGACATGCGTACTACTCTGCAAACCCGGGCGGCGGCTACCGCCCGGGCCTTTTTCGCCAGACTCAGCCAATGGTTCCGGCCGGCGCTGATCGTCAATTGGATTCCGGAACCGGATATGCGCTCCCGTTCCGAGAGGGCCATAGACGCGCTGCTGGACTGCCTGGAGCGGATGTGATGCTCGCTCCCCGTGGGAGCTGTCGGAATCGTGCGCGTAATGGCGCGGGGGCTGGTCAGAGCCCCACCTCCTACGGTTCCGGCAGCGCCCAGGAGGTGCGACACGAAGGTACTGATCAATCTAGTGCCGCTATTCCAGATCGAGCCTTACGCACCGGAAACCGGGGCGCTATGTGGCGCAGAGGCGGCGGCGACGATCTGGGATTACGGCTAGTTGGGCGTGATGGCACACCGCCACCGCAGCCGGGCGTGGAATCCCGGCACTTAACGGATACGGCGGGGGTTTCGACCCCCTCCCCCTGTGCAGGTCGCCTCGCAACGCCGGCTGCTATCCCGGCGAATAACTACGGAGGTTCGTGGGGCGGCGTGCGGAGGGCAGTCCTCTACCCGAGCCGGGCGGCACCCGGCAGCCGACGAACAGGAGCACTTATCGCAAGCTACCCAATCGCATCCTCATTATCTCAGCCGGGGCGAAAGCCCCGGCACACAAACCTGGAGGTTTTGAATTGACTGTTAAGCAAATCGCGCGCATTGCGCACGAAGCAAACCGAGCCTATTGCGAAAGCACGGGCGATAACTCGCAACTGAAGTGGGAAGATGCCC
>DATMXS010000337.1:0-13077 GCA_035561355.1 Bryobacteraceae bacterium
GAGCGACTGGAGTGGCCCAGATCTGCGATAT
Organism: Bryobacteraceae bacterium; assembly: GCA_035561355.1. Lineage (GTDB taxonomy): Bacteria > Acidobacteriota > Terriglobia > Bryobacterales > Bryobacteraceae > DATMXS01. The sequence goes on from DATMXS010000337.1 coordinate 32, forward strand.
CGCGACACAGATTCGCGGCGAAGCGGGTGACTTGCAGCTTGCGCGCCACGAAGTCGGACTGGCGCAGAACCTGGGCGGGTCCGGAGCTACGGCGGTAGTCACGATTCTGAGGGCGGCATGAGGGGAACCGTTTATACCGAAACCGTGGTGTGGTCGGCGCCGGAAGCACACCTTGCTGACGCGCCATACCAGCTTGCTATCATTATCCAGGAAGACGGTAAACGCATAACGGGCCGGATTGTCGGAAATCGCGCTGCAATCGATGATGTTGTCGAATTGGCAGAGACCCGGGACGGAGTACCACTCTTCCGGCTCGCCGGCCCCGGCGCATAGCGTTCTGGCGCACGGCGTGGCGAGCCGACCACAGGCTACAGGTTCCCCAAATGAAACTCGCAGACAGAATGGCCCGGATTGGTGTGGAGACCGCCTTCGACGTCCTCGTGCAGGCGCGCAAGCTGGAAGCGGAGGGACGCAGCATCATTCACCTGGAGATCGGGGAACCCGATTTCGAAACGCCGCGCCACATTCGCGAAGCCGCCAAGGGCGCGCTGGACGAGGGCTGGACCCATTACGGCCCCACGCAGGGGTACCCTGATTTCCGCCAGACGATCGCAAACTACGTTTCGCGGACCAGGGATATCAACGTGGGTCCGGAGCGTGTTTCGGTAGTCCCCGGCGGCAAGCCGATCATCTTCTTCCCTTTGATGGCGTTGCTCGAGGCGGGCGACGAAGTCATCTACCCGAACCCCGGCTTCCCCATCTACGAATCCATGATCCGTTTTATGGGCGCGAAGCCGGTGCCGATGCCGCTGGTGGAGAAGCGGGGCTTCTCATTTGACCTGGACCTCTTTCGCCGCAGCATCACGGACAAGACCAAGCTGGTGATCCTGAATTCCCCGCAGAACCCGACAGGCGGGGTGATTCCGGAGGCGGATATCGTCGCAATTGCCGAGGTGGTTCGCGACCGCGACATCATGGTGCTCTCGGACGAGATCTACTCGCGCATTGTGTATGACAGCCAGCCGTTCTCGATCGCGAAGCTGCCGGGCATGCTCGACAAGACCATCATCCTGGATGGCTTTTCGAAGACGTACGCGATGACGGGTTGGCGCATGGGATACGGCGTCATGCCGCCGTGGCTGGTGGACGCCGTGAACAAGCTGATGGTGAACTCGAACTCCTGCACGGCGAGTTTCACGCAGCGCGCGGGCATCGCGGCGCTGGAGGGTCCGCAGACGGAGGTGGAGCAGATGGTGGCCGAGTTCCGCCGCCGCCGCGACGCCTTCTGCGAGGGGCTGAACACCATTCCGGGGTTCCGCTGCCCCATCCCGGGCGGCGCATTTTATGCTTTCCCAAACATTCAGGGGACTGGGTTCAGTTCGCGTGAGTTGGCGGACCGGCTGCTACACGAAGCCGGCGTGGCGGCGCTTTCGGGGACGGCATTCGGCGAGTACGGTGACGGGTATCTCAGGTTCAGCTACGCGAACTCGCTCGAGAACCTGGTGGAAGCAGTGGGCCGGGTTAAAACCTGGCTCGCGAAAAACGTGCCGTTGAAGCCGGTTCGGGTCTGATCGGATTGGGAGACCGCCGCGCTCGCAGGATCGCCGGTGAGCCCGCGCGCAAAGTCTTGAGGTCAACGGCCTCGGCCGCCTGCTGACCTCACCAAAACTCCCCCCAAATTGACGTACCCTGAAATCTGACTTCTTGGGGCCCGCATCAGATCTCAGGGGAATGCTATGGGTGCACGACGTTCCAGTCTGGGGTACTCTTGTCCGCCGTTTCTGGCGGCTATGGTCATGTGCATGGCCGAGCCCGCCCGGGCTCAACCGGCGGCGGTTTTCCCAGGTGCTGAATGGGAAGTCTCGACGCCCGAGGCCGAGGGCATGGATCCCGCCAAATTCGCCGCTGCCATGGCCAACATGCCAGCGACGGCGATCGTCATTCGCAATGGCAAAATCATCGGGACCAAGGGCGACATCGCTCGCCCAGGGCCGCTTTACTCAGGGAGCAAGGCCCTGCTGGCGACGCTGGCAGCCCTGCTGATGCAGCAGGCCAAGATCACTATGGACACCCTCGTGCCCTCGTCCGACGTCCCAACCCCGCCGCTGGCATCCATCCGGTACTTCCTTACGATGACCAGCGACTACTACCTGACGCCGCACAATCCCGGTGAGCACTATGCATACAGCAACAGCGGCGCAATCCGGTACGGGGAGTACCTGATCCACACCTTCTATCCCGGACTGACGGAGATCCAGGCACTCAGGAACGCCTACCTGGACAGGCTCGGAATCCAGGATCCGTTTGATTTGGTGGGCGCCATCAGCGGATGGGGTGGCGGAGGGTTCGTCATGAGTACCCGCGATTATGCGAGGCTCGGATACCTGATCTTGAGAGGCGGTGTCTGGAACGGAGAGCGGCTGCTGCCGCAGTGGTTCGTGGATGGACTGTACGTCAATCAGATCCCCGCCACTGCAACGGCGGGCGGCACGGGGCGTGGAGAGGTGGACAATCAGGTCAATGTCACGCCCCGGATGCCGGGCACGTATTCATGGGGATGGTGGATCCCGCACGGCAGGGCCGGGTACGAGGGTTCACGCTCCACAACGATTGCCTGCACGGCAACCGGCTCCTTTGGGACGAGCATGCACGTCATTCCGCAGTTCGACATGATCCTGGCGAGCGTGAATACGGTATCGACCATGGCTGGTGGGCGGATCTCAGGCGCGCTCATCGATCAGTTTGCAGCCGCCGTGGTGACCACCAATGCTCCAGCGCCCGTCATCACAGCAGTCGTGAACGGGGCCAGCTTCGGGCCAGGGCTCTCACCGGGTTCATGGATCTCGATTTTCGGCAGTAATCTCGCGCCGGGATCGCGCATTTGGCGCGACACTGAGATTTCAAACGGCAATCTTCCCACCGCATTGGACGGTGTCAGCGTCACCGTGGCAGGCCAGTCCGCTGCGGTGTATTACATCAGCCCCAATCAGTTAAACGTTCAGGTGCCGGATGGCGCGCTGGGCAGCACCGTTCCCGTTCAAGTGGCGACTCCAGCCGGCACGGCAACCGCAGCGGCCGGCATCCAACAATTCGCACCCGGCCTCTTCGCTTACGATGCCGAGAACCGCAGGTATGCCGCCGCCCAGCACGGCGACTACAGCACCATCGCCAGAGAGGGCTTGTACCCCGGCGCGACGCCAGCCCGCCCCGGCGAAACCATCGTGGTTTACGGGACCGGCTTCGGGCCGACTACGCCGCACGCACCTGCGGGTCACGTACTGCTTCAGGCGGCGCCACTCACCAACGATGTCCGTGTCTGGATCGGCAATGTTCAAGCGACAGTGTCCTGGGCGGGCTTAAGCGGCGCCGGACTGTATCAACTCAACGTGATTGTGCCCGAGACACTGCCGGATGGCGATGCGGCAATCGTGGCTGAAGTCGGTGGAGTGCGCACGCAGGAAGGTGCGCATATCTCCGTTCGACACTGAGCCAGGGCAGCGGGCTTACGCCAGGACCAGCTTGACCTGCCGGGCGAGTTCCTGCACCGTGTACGGCTTTTGAATGAACCCCGACACACGTGTGTCCTGAAAAGGCCGAAGCGCTTCCGCCTGAGAGAAGCCGCTCGAGACGATCACTTCGAGGTCAGGCTTCAGCTCTCGGAGACGCGGCAAGGTCTCCTCCCCGCTCATCCCAGGCATGCTCAAATCGAGAACCACAAGTCGAATCCGGTCTTGGTCCAACCGAACGGCGTCGATAGCAGCGGGGCCGTTCTCGGCCAGGAGTACCTCGTAGCCTCGCCGTTCGAGAGAACATTTGGCGAGGTCGCGCACGAACTTCTCGTCATCCACGACGAGAACAGTACCCTGACCACCCAGGTCAACCTTCTCTTCCGAGACACGCGCCCTTGTGACCACAGCGGATGTTGCGACCGGGAAGAACACCTGGAACCTCGAGCCGCAGCCGGGGGCGGTATCGACTCGGATTGCTCCCTTGTGTGCCCGAACAATGCCGGCAACAGCAGCCAAGCCGAGCCCACGTCCCTGGAACTTCGTTGTGAAGAAGGGATCGAAGACCTTAGCCATTGTGGCTTGGTCCATTCCGCAACCCGTATCGCTCACGTACAGGAACACGTAGCGCCCCGGTTCGACGGCCCAACCGTCCAACTCGCGCGTGATGTACGCTGCATCGACGGTCCGTTCGCCGGTTTCAATCGATATAACTCCCGAAGCGGTACCGATCGCCTCTCCTGCGTTGAAGACGAGATTCATGAGAACTTGCTGCATCTGCCCGGGGTCCGATTCCACGGCCGGAATCACGGATTCGAGATGAAATTGCCAAGTGATCTTCTTCGAGATCGAGCTCTGCAACAGAGCTCTCGTCGAGCGGACAAGCTCAGACAAGTTGACGGGTTCGAGGACGAACCGCCCCTTGCCCGCGTATGCAAGCATCTGGCGCGTGAGGTTCGCAGCGTGTTCACCGGCCTCAATGATGCGTTTCAGCACCTTCAGAGCCGGGCTCCCGGAAGGGATCATATCCTGAGCCAAGCTCGCGTTCCCGATCACTCCGACCAGCAGGTTGTTAAAGTCGTGCGCGATTCCCCCCGCAAGCAAACCGATGCTTTCCAATTTCTGCGCCTGGCGGAGGTTTTCCTCCGCTCGTTTGCGCTCCGTGATATCCATGTTCGCGCCGATGAAACGCACCGCCCGGCGCTCCTGACCCTGTCCTTCGAAGTACACGCGCCCAAGCGAGGCCACCCAGTGTACCGACGCGTCCGGCCAAACCACCCGGAACTCCCGGTGGTATGCCCCGCCGCCGGCACCAGCAATTGCCTCCTTCACCGCCTGATCGGTAATTGGGCGATCTTCGGGATGAATGCGCGAGATCGCCTCCGTGTATTTGATCTGGTCGCCTGCGGCAACGCCGAACATATCGCGGGCGCGCTGGTCCCAACAGACTTCGCCTGTGTCCAGCCGGAAGTCCCAGGCTCCCATTTCAGCCGCTTCCAAAGCCAAACGGCGCTGCTGGAAGGCCTGCTGCAACTCTTGCTCTGCTTGCCTGCTCTCCGTGATGTCCTGCACCATGCCGACGGAGCGCATGAGGCTGCCTGAGGCGTCGCGGATGTGCTCGCATTTTTCATGGACCCAGCGGACTTCGCCCGTGTTCCGCCTCACAACCCGGTGCGTGATCTCGTACGATGATTTCCGTTCGCTCAACGAACCAGAGTAGGCGGCATCCACGGCGGCGCGGTCGTCCGGGTGGACCGCTTTGAGAAAAGCCTCGTAAGTGGCGCCAAACTCCTGTGGCTGCAAGCCGAAGATCCGGTACACCTCATCCGACCAGGAAAGGCGATCGCTCGCGAGGTCCAGCTCCCAACTGCCAAGATGAGCGATCTCCTGCGCCCGGCTCAGGGTTTCGCCGCTCCGCTTGAGCGAAGCAGTTAAGGCATCGCGTTCCGCCAATGACCGCGCCAGCTTGAGATTGCTGTAGCTCAGCAGCGAAAGCATGTGGCCGAGCTTCATGAGGAAGCACATGGCGGTCTCGACGGCGTCACGGCTCAGTTGCGGCACGGAGTCCAGGGCCGCAAGGTAATCCGCTTCAGGAAAGCCGAAACGATGTGCCTGTGATCTGAAGAACTCACGGTCCAAAGGCTCGTCGTCGAAGAAGAACTGCCCCGAGAAAAGGTTGCCGACATGTTCGCCTCCCACTATGAGAGGCGTCACAATGTCCCACATGTTGTTCCTGCATTTGTACAACTTATGCTGGCCGGGGAGGACTCCTGCCGAGAGTTCCGTGTCGCTCTCGATGCAGTTCTTGCACGTGTCGGGATGTACGCGGTGGTAGCGCGTGCAGATCTCCTGCCAGCCGACACCGACCAGGACCTTGCCGTTCAGGTCGACGATGGCCATCGGGATGCCGGCCATCTTATAGAAATCGTCCAGCAACGATTGAATGCCCCGGGCATCGACGATGTCCCCGAGGTCTAGTTTGCCGATGTCTCCTCCGGGCGAAAGGATGGCGTCCAGCTTCAACCTGACCCGTTGTTCGCTTTCGCGGACTGCCTGTTGGGCGCGGCGCTTTTCGGTGACATCGTGGAAGACGAGCACAACACCGGCCAAGTTGCCGGCGCTGTCCTGAATCGGCGCCGCGCTGTCCTCGATCGGAATCTCGCGCCCATCCCGGCTGATGAGAGCCGAGTGATTGGCCATTTCAAGCACGCACCGTTCCTGTAGGACGCGCGCAACGATGTCCTCACCGCGTTTGCGTGTCTGTTCGTCGATGATGTGGAGCACATCGCGAACGGGCAAACCCAGTGCTTTGTCTTGCGCCCAGCCCAGCAGTTCCGCCGCGATGGGGTTAAGGAAGGTGATCTTTCCCGCAGTATCGGTTGCCAGTACCGCATCGCCGATGCTGCTCAGCGTAACCCGGAGCCACTCTTGCTGCCGGTACTGGTCGCGTATGCGCGCTTCCAGTTCGGCGTTCACCGAACGCAGGCTTTCCTCGCTCTCACGCAGCGAGGCTTCGATCCTTTTCCGCTCCGCGCTTTCGATGATGTGCCATTCGCCCGCACGCTTGATCAGCGCAAATGCGTGGTTGCTGACCACATCCATAATCTCGACGGCGCCGCACTTGGCCAGGCTGTAGGTGCACATCGCCAGCATTGGATACTGGCCGATCACGCCGTCCACGGCTGCTTCGTACTCGGTGAAGTCGTTCCACCCGGACTTCTCCAGCCAGAATGTGTTGCCGGTCAGGCGCAGGCCGTCGAAGCCCCGTGACCTCGCAGCTTCGACTTTTTCCACCCACCCTTGGAGCACGCGACTTGAGTCGAAGCTCCCGCTTACCGTGTACCACTCCCTGTAGTCCAGAATTTCGATTTGCCCGTTTCGGATGTACTCGTCGAGGTCGCCTACCTCTGCGGCAAGCGCGGCGCTCGCCTGTTCCGCTCGCAGCGGCTCGGAAGTGATCCACATGCAGAACTCGTTGTTCTCGAGCCCGGCCTTGAAATACGGGACGAGAATATCGACGAGATCCTGCTCATTTTCATAGAATTGGCAAAAATGCGTGCCCCAAGGAACGTCGCCGATGACTTGGATTCCAGTACGTCTCATTAGGGCTCCCTTCATATACGTGGAGGACTCGAGAGCGGTATCGACCTGCCCGAGCCAAACCGTTGTACCAAAAACTGCTCCATTTGGCTATCGGGTTATTCTACGCCAATTTTCGGAATGCCCAGAGGTCGCCAGCCGGATCACTCAGTGGGTCTGGTTCGCCGCCCGCCGCCCTATTTGAACGGCGCCGAAGCCCTAGACCGCAGCTTCCTTCCCTTCCCCCGAGTGAATCTCCTGAAGGCTCCACACGCGGAGCGGATCCCTGCTTCGGCTGACGATGGCCTGAGCAGCGGCGCGGGCACCGGCGATGGTCGTGATGCAGGGGACCCGGTACAACACTGCTGTGCGACGGATCGTCTTCTCGTCCGCGAACGAATGAGCGCCGGTCGCGGTATAAATCGCGAGCTGCAACTGACCGGACTTCATGAGATCGACAGCATTGGGACGACCTTCATTCACCTTGAGTACCGTCCGGCACTTCAATCCGGCATTTTGGATGGCGAACGCGGTGCCGCGGGTCGCGGCTATTTGGAACCCGTGTTCGGCGAATGCGCGCGCCACTTCAATCGCAACCGCCTTGTCGCGGTCATTCACGCTGATGAACACGGCGCCTTTGTCCGGCAGCGGCGTGCCGGCGCTCAACTGCGCCTTGGCGAACGCCTCGCCGAAATCGAGGCCGACACCCATCACTTCACCGGTGGAGCGCATTTCCGGGCCGAGCGCGGGGTCGACACCCGGGAACTTGTTGAACGGGAATACGGGCGATTTCACGAAGAATTGGGAGACGCTCAGGCATCCGGAGGATTGCGGGAGCAGCGGCGCGGCAATGGGCGGAAGCGGGAATGGGCCTCCGGCGCCCGCCGGGTGGGCTTTCGCACCCGCGGGCTGCGCGACGAAGTCCGTCAGCTTATAGCCGATCATCAGGCCGACGGCGATCTTTGCAAGCGGCACGCCAGTGGCCTTGCTCACGTATGGCACAGTGCGCGAGGCTCGCGGGTTCACTTCCAGCACATACACCGAACCGTTCTGAACGGCGTACTGCACGTTCATGAGCCCAATGACATTGAGGGCGCGCGCAAGTCTCTCGGTGTAGTCCTGAACGGTAGCAATGACGTCCTTGGACAGCGAGTACGGCGGCAACACGCAGGAACTGTCGCCCGAGTGCACGCCTGCCTCCTCAATGTGCTCCATGATGCCGGCGACCAGGACGTTCTCGCCATCGCCCAAGGCGTCCACATCGATCTCAGTGGCGTTCTCCAGAAAGCGGTCAATCAGGACCGGACGCTCCTGCGAGAAGTGGACGGCCTCCCGCATATAGCGGCGGACAGTCTCCTCGTCATAGGCGATCACCATGGCCCGCCCGCCGAGCACGTATGACGGCCGCACGAGCACCGGATAGCCGATGGAGCGAGCCACTGCACACGCTTCCTCGACGCTGGTGGCGGTCCCATTGGGCGGCGAAGGGATGCCGAGTTGGTCAAGAAGCGCACCGAACAGCTTGCGATCCTCGGCGAGATCGATGTTTTCTGGATCCGTGCCGATGATGGGCACACCGGCGGCCTTCAGGGGCAACGCGAGCGTAAGCGGCGTCTGACCGCCGAACTGGACGATGACGCCGTCGGGCTTTTCGGTATCGAAGACGTTCAGGACTTCTTCGAGAGTGAGGGGTTCGAAGTAGAGGCGGTCCGAGGTGTCGTAGTCGGTCGAGACGGTCTCCGGGTTGCAGTTGACCATGATCGACTCGACGCCGAATTCCTGAAGCGCGAAGGACGCGTGACAGCAGGCGTAATCGAACTCGATGCCCTGCCCGATGCGATTCGGACCGGAGCCGAGAATCATGACCTTCTTGCGCGTGGAGGGCTCGGCCTCGCACTCGCCTTCGTACGAGGAATAGAGGTAAGGGGTGAAGCTCTCGAACTCGGCCGCGCAGGTATCGACGCGATTGAAGACTGCGGTGATTCCCAGCGCCTTGCGCTTCTCGCGCACTGCGAGTTCGGTAGTGTTCCATGCGCGCGCAAGAACCTTATCGGAGAGGCCATCTCGCTTGGCTTTGCGGAGCTGTTCACGGCTTACCAAGTCCAGCGCGTTCCCCAAGGAGGAGAGGCTTTCCATGTCGCGCTCGTAATCGACGGTCTCCCTTACCTGTCTGAGGAACCAGGGATCGATGGCGGTGTATTCCTGGACCTGCTCGACCGTGTACCCGTTGCGGAACGCGAACCGGATGTACTGCAAGCGGTCCGGGTTGGGCGTGATGAGCTTGCCGGGGATGAGTTCCTTGTCATAGACTTCGGACGCTGCGGACTTGCCGGTCTCGAGTGAGCGCAGCCCTTTGCCGAGCGCCTGCTTGAACGTCCGGCCGATCGCCATCACTTCGCCGACCGACTTCATCTGCGTGCCGATGGTGGTGTCCGCGCCGGGGAACTTCTCGAACTGCCAGCGCGGAATCTTCACCACGACATAGTCAATAGTGGGCTCGAAGCAGGCCGGGGTCTTCTTGGTGATGTCGTTCGTGATCTCGTCGAGGCGGTAACCGACAGCAAGTTTCGCCGCGATTTTTGCGATCGGGAAGCCGGTAGCCTTCGACGCCAGAGCGGAGGATCGCGACACGCGCGGGTTCATCTCAATGATGACCATGCGGCCGGTTTGCGGGTGAATGGCGAACTGCACGTTCGATCCGCCGGTATCCACTCCGATCTCGCGAAGGCAGCGCAGCGCGCCGTCGCGCATCATTTGATACTCGCGATCGGTGAGCGTCTGGGCTGGGGCGATGGTGATGGAGTCACCCGTGTGGACGCCCATCGGGTCGAAGTTCTCGATAGAGCAGACAATGATGCAGTTATCGGCGAGGTCGCGCATCACCTCGAGCTCGTACTCCTTCCACCCGAGGGCGCTCTCTTCAACGAGCACCTCGTGGACGGGGGAAAGGTCGAGCCCGCGCTCCAGCAGTTCCAGCATGTCCTCACGGTGGTAGGCGATGCCGCCGCCGGTGCCGCCGAGCGTGAACGAAGGCCGGAGGATCGCGGGGTACCCATACTTGGCCGCGAAGTCCAGGCCGGCCTGGACCTTATTGACAAGAACGGAGGCCGGCGTCTCCAGGCCGATCTTGTTCATCGCGTCCTTGAAGAGGAGGCGGTCTTCGGCCTTTTTGATTGCTTCGATCTTTGCGCCGATCAGCTCAACGCCATACTTATCGAGCACTCCGGCTTCGGCCAGCGCGACGGAGAGGTTGAGGCCGGTCTGGCCGCCCACCGTCGAGAGCAGCGCGTCGGGCCGTTCGCGCGCGATCACCTCCTCGACGTACTCGACCGTGAGGGGCTCGACATAGGTACGGTCTGCGAGGTCCGGGTCCGTCATGATGGTGGCCGGATTCGAGTTAACCAGCACCACCTCATAGCCATCGGCCTTGAGCGCCTTGCAGGCCTGGGTACCGGAGTAATCGAACTCGCAGGCCTGCCCGATGATGATGGGCCCCGAACCTACGATCAAGATCTTGTGGATGTCATTGCGGCGGGGCATCTATTTGCCCTCCTTCATGAGCCGCTTGAAATCTTCAAAGAGGTAGAGCGAATCGTGCGGCCCGGGTGCGGCTTCCGGGTGGTATTGCACGGAAAAGACCGGTTCGCTGCGGTGGCGGAACCCTTCGAGCGTGCCATCGTTCAGGTTGAAGTGCGTGAGTTCGACCACGGCGGGGTCGAGCGATTCCGGATCGACGGCGAACCCGTGATTATGCGACGTGATCTCGACCTTTCCGGTGAGCTTGTTGAGCACGGGGTGGTTCGCGCCCCGGTGCCCGAATTTCAGCTTGTAGGTGCGGCCGCCGAGCGCGAGTCCGAGGACCTGCTGGCCGAGGCAGATGCCGAACATCGGCTTCTTCCCGATCAGCTTGCGGACATTGGCGACCTGGGCAGTGAGCGGTTCGGGGTCGCCGGGCCCGTTCGAGAGGAAGATGCCATCCGGCTTCAGGGCGAGCACGTCCTCCGGAGACGTGAGTGCGGGAACCACGGTCACGCGGCAGCCGGTGTGCACGAGGCGCCGCAGAATGTTGTGCTTGATGCCGAAATCGTAGGCGACGACGTGATAGGTCGCCGCCGCGCTATCGCCGACGGGCTCGGAGGGGGAGCAGGGCTCGACGCCCTTCGACCATTCGTAGCGCTCCGCGGTGCTGACGCGAGTGGCGAGGTCGAGACCGGCCATGGAGGGAATCGATCGAGCCTTCGCGACGAGTGATTGGGGATCCGCGCTGGTGGTGGAGAGGACGCCGCGCATGACGCCGCGCGTCCGGAGGTGGCGGACCAGGGCGCGGGTGTCGATCTCGGCGGCCACCGGGATATCGGCGGCCGACAGGAAATCACCTGCGTTCTGATCGCTGCGCCAGTTGCTGACGATGGGTGAGAAGTCGCGGACTACGAGCCCTTCGATATAGGGGCGCGCCGACTCGTCATCAGCGGCGTTCGTGCCGTAGTTGCCGATCTCGGGATAGGTCAGGACAACGATCTGTCCGGAATAGGAAGGATCAGTAAAAATCTCCTGGTAGCCGGTGATCGCGGTGTTAAAAACGACCTCACCGGCTCTCTCCGTGCGCGCACCAAAGCTGCGGCCCTCGAAGACGGTCCCGTCTTCCAGGGCAAGATACGCAGTACTCAATCGGTAGTCCTCCGGGCGGAAGGGTGTGTAACTCCTATTTCAGCATGTTGGGGCCACAGGTTCAATGGGCGGAGAACGGGTTAAGAATCACTCACCTGGCTGGAGCGGCCAGAGCGGCGGCGCGCAGAAGAAAAAGCGCGCGCCACTGACGGGGCAAACGATCAGTCGAAGACGACGGTTTTGTTGCCATAGCAGAGGATCCGGCGATCGAGGTGCCACCGAACGGCGCGAGAGAGCACGATGCGCTCCAGGTCGCGCCCTTTCTGGATGAGGTCGTCCACCTGGTCGCGGTGCGAGATCCGCATTACGTCCTGCTCGATGATGGGACCGTCGTCCAGGGTCGCGGTGACGTAATGGCTCGTCGCACCGATCAGCTTGACGCCCCGGGAATGGGCCGCATGGTACGGCCTCGCGCCCATGAAGGCCGGCAGGAACGAGTGGTGCACGTTGATGATCCGCTGCGGGAAGCGGGCCACGAACTCCGGCGACAGGATTTGCATGTAGCGAGCCAGGATCACGAGATCCACGCCGTGCTGCTCGAGAAGGGCGCTCTCCTGTCGCTCTGCGTCGGATCTCGTGCCCGCTGAGACAGGAACGTGATGGAACGGGATGCCATGGAAGGCGGCCAGCGGCTGGGCGTCGAGATGATTGCTGACGATCACCGCGATGCTGCAAGCCAGTTCGCCGCTCTGGTAGCGGTGCAACAGGTCTGCGAGGCAGTGCAGGTACCGGGAGACGAAGATCGCGGCTGCGGGGCGGTCGGCAGAGGACTCGAGACGCCAGTTCATGCCGAGCGGCGCAGCGACAGGGTCGAACGCGCTGGAAAATTCTGAAAGCGGAACGTCGAAGCCGTCAAGCGCCCACTCGACACGCATGAAGAAGAGCGCGGCTTCGGTATCGATGTGCTGATCGGCGTGAAGAATGTTCGCCCCATGCCGGTAAAGAAAGTCCGAGACCGTAGCGACAAGCCCGCGCCGGTCGGGTGCGTCGATGAGGAGAATGGCTGAGTTCGTAGCGATGAAGGATAGTGTAGCGGAGGAGGAGGGGACGCTGGAGAAAAGCAAGCTCTACCGACCTGGACTGCACCTGTTCAACTCAGTCACGCGATGACCTCAACGGATGGTCCGGAGGCGGACAACCGGCCACCTTCGTAGCGCGCGCGCCACAGCGCGAATGCCCTATAATTGTGCAGTGTCGGACCCCGTACTCCATATCTTCAATGAAACCGGCGCCTACCTTAAAGGCCATTTCAGGCTGACCAGTGGATTGCACAGTCCTGAATACCTCCAGTGC
>DATMXS010000338.1:0-6604 GCA_035561355.1 Bryobacteraceae bacterium
CGGTTGTCGGTGAAAGAGAACCGGCCGTTCTGATTGTTGGTGCCGCCGGGAACGCCGGTGACGTTGATCTGGTCGAAGTCGTTCTGGCCCGAACGCTCGAACAGGGCGCCGACCTTGAACGTGTGGTTGGAAAATACTTTCGTGAAGTTGTTGGAGACCACGTAAATCGGCCCCGAAGAGAACGCCGGGTAAGGCCCGCCGTCGAGTTCGCGAAATGGCGTGCCCAGGGCGACGGTCGGAATCTTGTCGAAGATCTCCTTACGCTCCGGGAAGATGTACGGATAGTCGATTCCGTACCTCGATCGCTCGAAGCGCCCGCCTTCGCGCTGTACACCGATGTAGACGCGGTCTATGCTGGCGCTCGTGAGGAACTCGTTGACGATTGTGGGCGAGACAGTCCAGACGTAGTTGACTGAAGCCGTCTTGTTAGGCCGGTTCCAGTCCGTGACTGCGCGGTCCAGGCCCCCGCGAAAAGCGTCCAAACGTTTCCAGCTGTAATTCTGGTGACGGAAGCGGAACGAATGCTTCTCCACCGGGTTGAAATCGAGCGCAATGGTGTCTTTCCGCTGATTGGTCGGCTGCGGCCGCGTCTGGATGAAGTTGTTCGTGCCCTGTATGAAACCGGGCGTCGGCAGCGGGTAGGCCCGCAGCAGCGCGAGGCCGTTAGAGCTTAGCCTGCCCGCCGGGATGACGTTTCCCGGGAACGGCTGACCCGTATCGGGGTCGTTGATGGTACGCGGTGTGCTGAAGAAGGTGTTGGGCCCGAGCAGCTCCGAGAAGTTGCCTTCCCGCATCAGTGCGGTGGGAACTGTTGACGTTTCCGTGGCTTCCTCTCGAAACCGCACCCACTCTTGCGACCACAGGAAGAACAGCTTGTTTCGATCCGTGTTCCAGACGCCCGGAATGTAGACGGGACCGTCCACGATATACCCGAACTGGTTGAATTTCCGCGCGGGCGGTTTCTCATTTTGCGAAGGGTTCGTGGATCGATTTCGTTCCCAGGAGTTCGCATCCAACACGTTGTTGCGGAAGTACTCGTACAGGCTGCCGTGGAAATCGCGGGTCCCGCTGCGCGTGACAATGCGGACCTGGCCGCTGCCCGAGCGTCCGTACTCCGCGTTGTAATTGGCCGTGAGGACCTGGATCTCCTGCACCGTGTCCACGTCCGCCACCCCGATCGACGTGCCGTTCGCGCGCGTGCGAATTGCGACCGCCCCGTCAAAGGACATGGCGAAATCCTGCGTGCGCCCTCCGTTGATTTGCAGATCGTTGTTCAAATCGTAGTTGAACCGCGCCAGCGACTGCCCGCTGCGGACGCCCGCTTTGAGCTGCGCCAGCCACATCGGGTTACGGCCGTTGAGCATCATGTTTTCGATCTGGGAGCGCTCGACGAGCCTCCCGACCGTTGCTGTGTCGGATTGCACCGTTGCCGTAGATGCCACTACCTCGACGGTCTCGGTAACCGCGCCGACGTCCAGCGTGACATCGACCGTCAGCGGCAGGCTGGCATCGAGCTTGTTGCCGGTTTTCACGAACTTCTTGAAACCCGTCGCCTCGGCCGAGATGGTGTAAAATCCGGGTCGGATGTTCGTGGCAACGTAGTATCCGGACTCGTTTGTCTGAACCTTCCGCTCCTGATTAGTCGCTTCATTCGTGACCGTCACCGTGACGTTAGGTACGATTGACCCGGACGGGTCTTTCACGAATCCCGATATCTGGGAGCTGTCGGACTGCGCAAACGCTGTGGTGACGAGCAGACACACCGTTGCTACACCTATAGCGATTCTGGTTTTTTGCATGTTACGTCCCCTCGAGTACCCCTGTTGGCACTAGAATACGCTTTTTTGGGATCGAGGTGAAGTGGGTTTTGCCCTGCTCGGCTCCTCTGGTCGCCTCCGCTTTTTCGGCCTCTCGGAGGTCAAAAGCTTCTGGCTCACCCAACGTTCCTTGTTCCGCTGCGTCCAACACGATCATGGCGCCGGAATACAGGGGCAGTTTCCGCAGTGGCTCGAGCAAGCCCACGAATCGGTGCACCAGCACTTCCGGGAAAAACTGCGGCTCGAAGACCTGGCGCAGGACGCCGGCGTGCATCCGGTTCACTGGCGCAGCACTTCCGAAAGCATTACCGGGAAGCGTTGGCGATTACATCCGGCGGCTACGCGTCGAGTGCGCGGCGCGCGAACTGGAACGCCCCAACGCGGCCCTGGCGGACATTGCTGAGCACACAGCTGTCGCGGATCAGCCGCACCTGACGCGAGTCTTCAAACAGTAGGTCGGGCTGACGCCAGGCGGGTACAGGTCCCAGCGCGGGCTGGCGGACGCTAGGCCCACTTCCGAATTCGCTCTTGTCCTGAAACCACCGCACGGTGGTTCCCGCTCGTGTTTTCTCTTCCTTTTTGGACAAAAAGAGCTTATCCTATCGCCACAGGGTGTCTAGGAGGCTGAGGCCGAGCCCTCTCTTTTTGGGGCCGGACCCTCTGCCTGCATGAGTTTGGGGTAGTCTTTCCGCCAGGACTTATGGCGTTAGCGACGGGTGGGACAAGTCTGCCGGACCGCTGGCATACGTGTGCGTTTGTGTGTCTCCCAGCCCTGCGCGTGACCATTCCTTACGGAGAGGCCGCGATCATTGAATCCAAGGAGAAAACAAGGATGAGATTCAACGCTTTAATCAGGAGTGTGGCCTTAGTCGCGGCCGTGCTTCTCCTGGTGCTGCCCGCGTTCGCGCAGTCAGATAACTCCACCATCTCCGGCTTTGTGAATGACCCGAGTGGCGCGGCCATCGCAAATGCAAAGGTAGTCGTCAAGAACGAGGGCACGGCCTTCGAACGCCAGACCACCACCAATGAGACCGGTTTCTTTACGGTCCCGAACCTCGCGCCGGGCTACTACTCCGTAGCAGTGGAGGCTCCCGGGTTTAAGACATTCACCAGAACCCGCAACAAGCTCGAGGCTGCGATCCCGATTTCCGTAACTGTGGACATGGCGGTGGGCCAGTTGACCGAGAGCGTCAACGTGGAGGCCAGCGTCGCGCAATTGAATACTGAGTCGGCAACCGTCGGCAAGACGGTCGATATGACGCAGATTCAGAACATGTCGCTGAACGGACGCAATCCGCTCTTTCTGGCTCTGTTGAAGCCAGGCGTCCGGGGCGGCGCGTTGAATGGATTCAACTTCGGCTTGTCCTCCGGCAGCCTGACAATCAACGGCGGCCGCTCGCAGGATTCGCTGATCACGTTTGACGGCGCAGTTGGCATCCGCACGCGCGCGAACGGCATCTCGATCGGCACCGCGGACCTCGACACGGTCCAGGAAGTTCAGATCCTCACAGCGAACTACGGCGCCGAGTACGGGCGCTCCGCGGCCGGCCAGGTTCGCATGGTCACAAAATCCGGCGGTAAGGATTTCCACGGCACGCTGTACGAGTACTTCCGAAACAGCCAACTGGACGCGAATAGCTGGGCAAGGAACCGGGATGCGGCCACGAATTTCGCGGCGCCCTTCCGCTTCAACCAGTTCGGCTACAACATCAACGGTCCCGTGATGATCCCGAAAGTATTCAACACCAGCCGCGAGAAGCTGTTCTTCTTGTGGAGCCAGGAGTGGGTCCGGTACCGGAAGGAAGATATCAGTTACCAGCGCGTGCCGACGGAATTGATGCGGCAGGGCAACTTCAGCGAACTGCTGAGCCCGAACATCTTCTACAGCGGCGCGAAGGTGATCAACAACCCCGCAACGGGGCAGCCTTACCCGGGCAACATCATTCCCCAGAGCGAACTCAGCGCCAATGGGCTTGCGTTCCTGCGCACGTACCCCTCGCCAACCGGCCTGTACCAGGGCAACAATAACTGGTACAAGGTCCGCCCGAACTGGCAGAACCAGCGCAAGGATACTGTCGCCATCGATTACAACCCAACGCAGAGCCAGGTCATCCGGTTCCGCCACGCAGTTTACAGTTGGAAGGCGCTGGATGCGTTCCGCAGCGGCTTCGATTACGCCATCACCGACTGGGACCGCCCGAATAAGACCGCCAGTGTGGGCCACATCTGGACGCTCGGCCCCACGATGATCAACGAGTTCCTGATTTCCGGGTCCGTGGACCGCGTCATCATTGGCGTCGATCGCGAGGGCGAGCGGTACCTGCGTTCGCGAAGCGGTATCAACTACCCGTACATCTTCCCTGAGAGGAAAGAGATCTACGACAAGGTGCCGACCATCGTCATCCCGAACGTGGGAACAATCGACGGCGGCCCGTATCCGTCCAGTTCCACCGGACCGATCTACCAGCTTTCGAACAACTTCACCAAAATCCACGCGAACCACACGTTCAAGTTCGGGGCACTCTGGGAACGCTCGGGCCAGAACGATTTCGACCAGATCAACGTGTCGGGTGTTCCGGGCGGCACGAACAACCAGAACGGCCGCTTCGAGTTCAACGACACCCGTCCGGGCGGCGCGCCGGGCACGGGCATCGGCTTGGCGAACGCGGCTATGGGCCTGTTCTCGGCATATGCGGAGATCGGCCCCCGCGCTTTCACGCCGTACCGCAGCCATATGTTCGAGTTCTTCGGCCAGGATTCCTGGCGTGTCACGAACAAGCTGAAACTCGAAATCGGCGCGCGTGCAACCTGGATGAATGGCTATTACAAGTCTCTTTGGGGCAACATCGCTGTGTTCCGCCCGGACAAGTACGATCCGTCAAAGGCGGTCGTTCAGAACCCGAAAACGGGCGCGGTGTTGAGCGGCGACCGCTTCAACGGCGTCGTGATCCCTGGCAAGGAGTTCCCGGAGGCCGGCAAGGGCCGCGTTCCTGCTATCGACAGCGGCGAGTATGACCGCCTGCTCTCCGGCGGCAGTCCGTATCCCGCTCCGAACCAGTTCAACGTGATGCCGCGCTTCGGCCTGGCGTACCAGATGACGTCCAAGCAGGTGATCCGTGCCGGCTTCGGCGGTTTCATGGCGCGTCCAGGCGTATACGACAACGTCTTCCTCGGCGGCAATCCGCCGTGGCAGCCGATGGTCTCGGTGACGAACGGCATTGCGGACTATCCCGGCGGTGCGGCGCAAGTGGCGTTCCCACAGTTCTTCATGACCATTGACCCGGCATACAAGGTCACACGCGCGTACAACTGGAATCTCAGCTATCAACGCGAGATCGGCTTTGACACCACTCTCGAGGTTGGCTATGTCGGGACCACAGGGAACTATCTGGCTCGCGAAAGGGACCTGAACCAACTGCCGACTGGAACCACGTACCGGCCCGAAAACCTGGATAACGGCAAGCTCAAGTATGACGTTGCGTACCTGCGGCCATACAAGGGCTTCGCCAATATCAACATGGAAGAGCACTCGGGTCGCAGCACCTATCACGCGATCCAGCTCGAGGCAAACCGGCGCTTCAAGTCCGGGTTGAGCTATGGCTTCGCCTACACGTTATCGAAAGCGATGGATAACGCCTCCGCCCAACGCGATGCGTTCATTGATGTTTACAACCCGCAGTTGAACTGGGGGAAATCGGGCAATGACACGCGGCACGTGGCAGTGGCGAACTTCATCTACGAGATGCCATTCTTCGCCGGTTCTTCGTCCAGGGCGTTGAAGACGACTCTCGGCGGATGGCAGGTATCCGGCGTGATGCAGTTTCAGACCGGCACGCCGTTCACGATCGCTCGCAGCGACGACTATCTCGGCATCGGCTCGACCAACAACAAGCCGTGGAACCTGAACGGCTCGACAACGCATCAGGAGCAGTTCAGTAATGCGGGCCCGGACGGGAAGTACACCAGTGACCCGAACTTCTGGTTCAATCCGAAAGTCAATGGCCAGGACTGGGCCACCAAGCCCGCGAACGGCACGCTTCCGAATCAGAACCGGAATTCGATCGATTTCCACCACCCGGGGTTCCAGAACTGGAACCTGGCGCTGTTCAAGTATTTCCCCATCACCGAGAGCCACCGCCTCCAGTTCAGGGCTGAGGCGTTCAACTGGCTGAACCACCCCAACTGGAGCGGCGCTGGAACGGATCCTACCAACGCCACCTTCGGTAAGGTGACGGGCAAGAGCAGTGAGCGGAACCTGCAGCTTTCGCTGCGTTACAGCTTCTAGCTATCGCTGTAGGGATGTCAGACAGGCCCGCTGGATTAAGCTCCGGCGGGCCTCTTTTTTCGCCCACCGGTGTCTAATTCCGGCCGGAGTTGTTCGTCCCTCGGTCGTTGTCGTTGTCCTTATCGTCTTTGTCCTTGTCGTCGTGCTTTCCCCGCCGGTCGTGAACCGCCTTCACCTGACCTCGGATCTCGCCGCCAGGGAACATGGCGTTGTGGACGTTGACGTACGTAACACCGGCCCTCATCGCACGGAGGAGGCTGGCGAGGTCACCGGCGCCCAGGTTGTTATCCGGTGACGCCTGAACGTCGGCTGCTGTGAAGCTGCCCTCCACGGTTCCCTCGGCGGGGCAGGCAGGCTTCCCACCGGTGCCGCAAAAATGGACCACGATCGGACCATTGGTCCAGGGAGCCCCCAAGTGGATGTGAGCACCAGTGGCGGGTCCGCCGGCGAGGTCCCGGTACGTCAACTGGAAGTTAACTGTTGTGCCGTCGTCGCTCACTGC
>DATMXS010000339.1:0-14399 GCA_035561355.1 Bryobacteraceae bacterium
ATACGATGTGTATCTGTCGGCGAACCAGGAATACGTGCGCGCGATGGCGCAGAGCGGCAGATTGGATGCCGCCACCGTACGGGTATACGCCGTCGGGCGCGTGGGCCTGTGGTCTCGAGGACATCAAGTGAAAGAGCTGAAGGAGCTCGCCAGCGACGCCGTGGTTCACGTCTCCATGCCAAACCCCGCGCATGCTCCCTACGGAGTGGCTGCGCGGGAAGCGCTTGAGGAGGCCGGGCTGTGGACCAAAGTGGAGTCCAAGGTGGTGTACGGGGAAAACGTGCGGCAGGCATTGCAGTACGCGGAAAGCGGGAACGCGGAGGTCACACTGACGGCATGGTCGCTGATACACGACCGTGGAGGAGTGCTGTTGCCGGCTGAGCTGTACACTCCAGTGCTGCAGGCCGGTGCGGCGGTCCGGGGTTCGAAGAGGGCCGAGGTGGCGCGCCGGTTCCTGGAGTTCCTTACCGGCCCGGACGGGCAGAGGATTCTGCGCTCGGGCGGCTTCGGCCCGCCGCCGACGCCCTAAGCGGTGTCCGGCTTCGGGCGCTTCGCACGCGGATGAGCATCGTCGTAGGCAGCCATCAGGTCGGTCAGTGCTACCTGGGTATAGATCTGAGTGGTAGAGAGCTGAGCGTGCCCGAGCAGTTCCTGGATAGCGCGGATGTCGGCGCCATCGGCAAGCAAGTGCGTTGCGAAGGCGTGCCGGAAGCTGTGCGGATGCACTGACGAGTCTCCCGAGAGCGCAATTGCGTAAAGTTTGACGATGCCCCGCACGCCTTGATCGGTGAGGCGCCCGCCCCGGTGGTTCAGAAAGAGCGCAGGCTGGACAGGGACCCCATTCCGCACGGCGAGGTAGCGCTCCAGCGCTGCGGCCGCTTTTGACCCGAACGGAACCTGCCTTTCCTTGCGCCCTTTTCCTCTGACGCGAATCCAGCGTTCCTCCATATCGAGGTCGGGAAGGCTGAGGCCGACGAGTTCGCTCACGCGGACCCCGCAGCCGTATAGAAGCTCTAAAATCGCGAGGTCACGCTCGGGATGGGCGCATTGGAGGGTTTCCGCCGTCACTTCATCAAGCAGACTGTTGACCTGTTCCGCATTCATGATGTGCGGGAGCGTTTTGGGCGCTTTGGGCGACTGCACGAGCCGGGCAGCATTGAGGTCAATGACGCCACGTCGCTCGAGGAACCGAAAAAAGGACCGGACCGAAGCGAGTTTACGGCGCGTCGAAACGGGGCTGAGCCGTTGGCGGTAAAGCCATCCCAGCCATTCGCGCATGGCGAGCGCGTCAATGCCGGCCGCTTGCGCCGTTTCAGCACCAGGGGGCGTGAAGTACTCGACAAACTGGCGGAGATCCGACGCGTAGGAGCGAAGCGTGTGGGGGGACGCATTTTCGCGCTCGAGTTCCCGGAGGTAGTCCTCTACCTGCGACGCTAGCTCAGACACAGGGAGCCTTCCACACGGAGGCGCACAGGCTTCGAGAAAGGAGAGGGAGGCTGGAGCGGGAGACGGGATTCGAACCCGCGACATCGACCTTGGCAAGGTCGCACTCTACCAACTGAGTTACTCCCGCGTTCAGTGCTTCATTTTCGCGCTTGCGCGGCTGTATGTCAACTTCACTTCAGCCGGGCCTGCGCACGGACAGAAGTCGGTGGAAATGTTACGGGGTAGCGATTGATAACTGCTGGACTTTGAGAGACTTACGAAAAAATAAAGTTGTTGTTGTCTCGGCGGGCGGTTATGCTATGCTGAATCGCCGCCGAGGTAGTGATCAGGCCGGAACCGCCTTTTTTGAGGTGGGCGCCCGGCTGGCGTCCAGGATCCAATACAGACGGTCGAAGTGAAATATCCACATGCTGTGGGAAAAGTGTGGAAAAGGTGTGTGCTGATTCTGCTTGCGGTGTGTGTGTCTCCGGAATCGCACCGCGGCAGCAGGCAAAACTCATGAACGCTTGGGAACTCATCAAACAGAAGCTGGCCTCGCAACTGAGCGCGGAGAGTTTTGAAAACTGGTTTGGCAGGACTGCCCTGCGGGAGGCGCAGGATGGCGCGATCTACGTGGGTGTGCCGAGTGACGCCGTTCGGCAATACATCGAGCAGGAACTTTCGGAAGCGGTGTGGTCCGCAGTCCGGGAGTTGAGGCTGCCGATCCGCGAGATCGTTTACGAGGCAAACCGTCAAGGCGCCACGACACCGGTGAACGGGAACGGGCAGGCTCTGGGCGGTTTCGAGCCAGACTACCGACTCAACCCGAAGTTCACGTTCGACAATTTCGTCGTGGGAGCGTGCAATCAGTTTGCGCACGCCGCGGCGAAGGCGGTTGTGGAAAAACCGGGCGTCCAGTACAACCCGCTGTACATATATGGCGGAGTCGGGATGGGCAAGACCCACCTGATGCATGCTGTGGGACGCGCTTTGCTGGACCGGCAGGACCGGGCGCGAATCGTCTATACAGGCGCGGAACGGTTCATGAACGAGATGATCACGTGCCTGAAGCAGAACCGCATGAGCTCGTTCCATGCACGGTACCGCACGGCCAATGTCCTGCTGGTGGACGATGTGCAGTTTCTTGGCGGCAAGGACGCGACTCAGGACGAATTTTTTTACACTTTCAACGAACTGTACGACGCGCAGCAGCAGATTATATTGACGAGCGATTCACCGCCCAACGCGATCAGCGGACTGGTCGAACGCCTGCGGTCGCGTTTTTCGTCAGGCCTGACCGTAGACGTTCAGCCACCAGATCTCGAGACGAAGATGGCGATAGTCGGGAAGAAAGCCGAGGCGGAGGGGATTGAGTTGCCGGACGAAGTCGCGTACTTCCTGGCCACCAAGGCCAAATCGAACGTCCGGGAACTCGAGGGAGCGCTGATGAAGCTCTCGATGCAGTCGTCCGTCACAGGAAACCCGATTACGGTCGCGATGGCGCAGCAGGCACTGAAGCACCTGGTGCCGAACGGTGAGAAACGGATCTCGATCGAGTCCATCATCAAGGCCGTCGGCGGCGAGTACGGACTCACGCCGGTGCAGTTGAAGCAGAAGACCAACGAGCGCCGGATCGCACGTCCGCGCCAAGTGGCGATGTATCTCGCAAAAGAGCTCACGCCGGCCTCGCTGCCGGAGATTGGCAGGGCCTTCAGTGGCAAGCATCACACCACCGTGCTGCATTCGATCGACGTGGTGGAAAAGCTGCGGCAGAAGGATGAAGATTTGAACAGGTGCATCCAGAGGCTAATGGACACATTACAATGACTTTAGACAGTTTTCCACAACAGCCTACTGAGAAAAGCGGTGGATCCCTGTGGAGGATTCCATCCGGACCCTTTTGTCCGCAGCTTCACACCGGGTTTTCCAGACTGCCGGTGGCGGCCAACTGCAAGAGTTTTGTATAATTTAGAGAGAAACCCACAAATCCACAGCTCCTACCATTGGTGTTTGTTGTATTTGGTATCTTAAAAAGCGGTTTAAGAGCGTTATAGACGGAGATCGATCCGATGGAATTCACGGTAACCAAAGCCGACCTGGTCCGGGAGCTAAACCTGTCCCAAGGGGTTGTGGAGAAGCGGACGACGATTCCGATTCTTTCGAATGTACTCATCGAAGCCTCGGGCGACCGCGTGCAGTTGACTGCCACCGATCTGGAACTCGGGATCCGGGTATCGTGTCCGGCCCGCGTGACGCGTGAAGGGTCGGGGACTGTGCCTGTTCGCAGGCTGCTCGATTATGTTCGCCTACTGCCGGATGCCGAGGTGGGCGTAAAATTTTTGGAAAACCATTGGGCGAGCCTGACGTGCGGCCGGTCGCGCACTCGCATTGCAGGCATCTCCCGGGAAAGTTTTCCCGAACTGCCCGCAATGCCGGAGCCACTGGCGGAAATCCCCGTCGGCGTCCTGGCGTCCATGATCAGCCGGACGATTTTTGCGATTTCTGCCGAAGAGTCACGTTTCACGTTGAACGGCGCGCTCCTGCAACTCAAGCTGAACACGCTGCTGATGGTGGCAACAGACGGACATCGCCTGGCGCACGTCGAAAGCTGCGCTGAACTGCCGGGCATCAGCGCCCCGTACCGCGCTCTGCTTCCCCGGAAGGCGATGAGCGAGATTCTGAAGCTCGCCCAGGAAGCGGGCCCGGATGCCGTCGTAAAGTTCGCCGGTGACGAGAATCACCTGTTCTTTGAGTTGGGCGATCGTCTGCTGATCAGCCGCAAGCTCACAGGGACGTTCCCGGATTACGAGCGAGTTCTGCCCAAAGATCACAAAGTCTCCGTGACGCTGAAGCGCGACGAGATTCGCGCCGCTGTGGAGCGTGTTGCGCAGTTCGCCGACGAACGCTCAAAGGCGATCCGGATGCAGATGTGCCCCGGCGAAGTGAAAGTGCACTCTTCGATCTCCGAAACGGGTGAGAGCGAGGAGAGCGTACCTGTGGAATATGACGGCCCGAGCATCGACATCGGGTTCAACGCTCAGTATTTGCTTGATTTCCTCCGCGTGACTGCTGAAGCGGAGGTCGAGTTTTGTTTCAAGGACCCTCATAGCGCCGCCGAGGTGCGGCCAGGCGGAGCTGGCGACGGCTACGCATACCGCTACGTCGTGATGCCAATGCGGATTTGACGCCGCCTACGGGGGGGCGCCGGCAACGGCGCCACAACCCGCGACAGAGAAGTATTCAGGAGTGTGAATGGCAACAAAGGATTTCGAAACCCCAACTGTGAACGGAGCCGACGTGTACGATTCCACGAGCATCAAGGTGCTCGAGGGACTGGAGGCCGTGCGGCTGCGCCCGGCGATGTACATCGGCTCGACAGGCGAAACCGGGTTGCACCATTTGGTGTATGAGGTGGTGGATAACTCGGTGGATGAGGCTCTCGCGGGGTACTGCACCGAAATCCAGGTAACCATCCACAGCGACAACTCGGTAACCGTGGTGGACAACGGGCGTGGCATCCCGGTGGACATCAAGGAGGACTACGGCATCTCCGCGGCTGAGATCGTGATGACGATCCTGCATGCCGGCGGCAAGTTCGATTCGAACAGCTACAAGGTTTCGGGCGGACTGCACGGCGTAGGCGTCAGCTGCGTGAACGCGCTGTCCGAAGCTCTCGAGCTCGAGATCTGGCGCGGCGGGTACACCTACATCCAGGAGTATCAGCGGGGGGTCCCGCAAGGCCCGCTGGAGCAGAAGGGCAAGGCCGGACGGAAGACCGGCACCAAAATCACATTCAAGCCCGACACCACCATCATGCAGGTGACGGAGTTCAGCTATGACACCCTGGCGCAGCGGCTCCGTGAGTTGGCGTTCCTCAACAAGGGCCTGAAGATCACGTTATCCGATGAGCGCGATGTAGAGCCCAAGACGCACGAATTCTTCTATTCGGGCGGTATCGGCGAATTCATCAAGCTCTTAAACAAGGGCAAGGTCGTGCTGCATGAGAAGCCGATCTATTTCGAGGGGTCTCGGGAACTGCCGAACGGCGGCGGAACGCTCGCGATGGAGATCGCGTTCCAATACAACGACGGCTACAGCGAGAACATCTTCAGTTTCGCCAACAACATCAACACTGTGGACGGTGGGTCGCACCTGAGCGCCTTCCGAAGTGCGCTGACCCGGACTATCAACGCATATGGCCAGCAGAGCGGCTTGTTCAAGGACGTCAAGGAGAACCTGAGCGGCGACGACGTGCGCGAAGGGCTGACTGCGGTCGTGAGCGTCAAGCTGCCGCAGCCGCAGTTCGAAGGTCAGACGAAGGGCAAGCTGAACAGCGACATCGGTGGGCACGTCGTCCAGTTCATCAACGACAAGCTGGGAGAGTATTTCGATAAGAACCCGGCCGTGATGAAAAAGATCGTCGGCAAGGCGATCGACGCGGCCCGCGCTCGCGATGCGGCCAGGCGAGCGCGGGACCTCACGCGGCGGAAAGGCGCGCTGGATTCGGGTGGCCTGCCCGGCAAGTTGGCGGATTGCCAGGAAAAGGACCCGGAGCGCTGTGAACTGTTCCTCGTCGAGGGCGAATCGGCCGGTGGCACCGCGAAGATGGGCCGCGACCGCAAGTATCAGGCCATCCTGCCCCTGAGGGGCAAGATCCTGAACGTTGAAAAGGCCCGCGCGGATAAGATGCTCGGTCACGAGGAAATCCGGACAATGATCACCGCCTTCGGTACCGGGATCCATGCGGATTTCGACGCGGCCAAGCTGCGGTACAAGAAGATCATTATCATGACCGACGCCGACGTCGACGGCTCGCATATCCGCACGCTGCTGCTGACGTTCTTCTTCCGGCAGATGGGGGAGCTGATCAGTCGCGGCAACATTTTCGTCGCGCAGCCGCCGCTGTACAGGATCCGGAAAGGCAAGCGGGACGTTTACATCAAGGACGAGAAGGAATTCCTGCGCGAGCTCCTGCGGCGTGCGACCGATAACGTCACGGTGGAAACAGCGGGGGGACGGCTCGAAGGGCAAGAGTTACGCGAGTTCTTGAACCGCCTGGACGAGTACGGGCACCAGTTCACGCGCGTCGACCGGAAGGTGCGCGATGCCCGGATCGTAGAGATCCTGGCGCGTCCTGAGCTCAAGATCGACTCGAAAGCCGATTTCAGTGAAGAGGCTAACGTGCAGCCGCTCGCGGACGCGCTTGTGGCACTTGATCTGAAGCCAGTGCTGAAGCGCGATGAGGAGCACTCCTCATGGATGGTGTGCTATCAGGAGGCGGGGCATGCGGAGCGGTGCATCAACACCGAACTGGTGGCTCTTCCAGAGTACAAGCGGATGCGGGCGCTGGCACGCCAGATCGCGCAAAATAACCGTCCGCCATTCACCGTGATCAAAGACAACGCAAAAGAAACGCGGGAGAACTGGCGCGAACTGCTGGAACACGTAAAGGCTGCAGGCATGAAGGACGCGCAGGTGCAGCGGTACAAAGGCCTCGGCGAAATGAATGCCGAGCAACTTTGGGAGACCACGATGAACGCGGATAAACGCACCCTGCTGCAAGTGCGGTCCGAGGACGCAGTCGAGGCTGACCTGATCTTTACAACGCTGATGGGTGAAGACGTCGAGAACCGCCGCAAGTTCATCGAGGACAACGCACTAGACGTTCGCAACCTGGACGTGTAGCGCCCGGCGCCATCAATCGAAACGCATATACGGGCGGGCTCTTCGGAGTCCGCCATTTTGCATTATATGGAGGGTTGGAGCACCTGTGAGATCAAGTGTTCCAACCGCGTGTTCCGTTAGCGAGCGCCGGCCGCGGCGGCGGTTGCGCCAGTCAATTCACGCACCAGCGCGTCCGCCCTGTATACGCTGCGCAGCGCTTCGACGATACCGGCGGAGTGTACAGCCACCGCGCGCGACTCCTCGTCTGTATAGATGTAATCGAGCACGAGTGACTGGATGTTGCCGTCGAAGATGATTCCGACGATCTCGGCATTGCGGTTCACGACCGGCGACCCGGAGTTGCCGCCAATAATGTCCGCGGTGCTGACAAAGTTGAACGGCGTGTCGAGTTTCAGGCGCGGCTTGGCCTCGATCCAGCTCTTCGGCAACTCGAACGGCTCCTTATTGCCGTGCTTTGCGGCATGCTCATATGCGCCGCCGATGACGGTGGTCCATGGTACGCTCTCGCCGTTTTCGACGTAGCCCTTCACCGTTCCGTAGGAAAGCCTCAAGGTGAACGTCGCATCCGGGTAGACTTTGTCGCCGTAGACGGCAAAGCGCGCCTGAGCGATGTTGCCGTAGGCCTGGCGCATCGGGACGTCCACCCGGGACTCGTACGTCCGCCGCAGTTCGCGCGCCCCAGGATCTACCGCGAGCGCGAGCTTGATCATGGGATCCTGCGACGCCTTCACGGCATCCAGGCCACCTTCGAAGAGCTTCTTGCGAACGGCGACATCGATCAGCTTGGAGCCATTTACGAGCTCCGCGGCGCGCTCCCGAGGCGACTTGCCCGCGAGTGCGGCCTGAACGGTCTGGTTGTTCCAGCCGAGCAGTTCCGCCGCCATCGAGAGTGAGTCGGCCAAGCGAGCGATTTCGAGATCCGGATAAATGGGCGCCGGCGAGAAGAGCTGGTCCTTCAGCGACTCCATGCCCGCTTCGGAGTACTCGCGCAAACGCTCCGCGTTCGGCTTCCGCTGCTCCTCTGCGGCCCGCACCAGGGTTCTGGCGATGCCATAGATCTCGCTGTTGAAAGCAGCGCCCATCTCGATAAGCCGGTGCTGGAAGAAAAGGGGGCGCCAGTGCTGGATGGCGGTCTCGACCTGGTTCCACGCACCGCCGAACTGCTCACTAAGCTTCTGATCCTTCATCACGCGGTCGCGGAGTTCTTTTTCGGCCGAGACCTTCTGATTCATGATGGACGGATCCTGCAAGCCGCCCTGCATGCCGAGGTATGCCTTGCGCGAATTCTGATACCCGAACAGCAGGTCCGAACCGCGGCGCGCATTCTCGAGGCTCCGTGAACTGTAGTTCTGCAGCGTGATTTCGCGCCGGCGGACAGAGTTGAGCGTGTACGGATTCGTGACGTCCCGGATGAACTCGAGGTGCGCAACGGTGTTCAGCCGGTCAGTGCGCCCAGGGTGCCCGGAGACGAAGATCAATTCGTTGTCCTTCGCACCCGCGGCGCTCCATTTGAGAAAGTGCTCGACACGGGCGGGCTGGCCCTTGTCATACACGCGGAAGAAAGCGACGTCTAAATCGTAGCGCGGAAATTCGAAGTTGTCGGGGTCCCCGCCGAAGAACG
This sequence comes from Bryobacteraceae bacterium, assembly GCA_035561355.1. GTDB lineage: Bacteria > Acidobacteriota > Terriglobia > Bryobacterales > Bryobacteraceae > DATMXS01. The sequence continues at coordinate 8,732 of DATMXS010000339.1, forward strand.
CAATGGCCTGCTCGGGCGCGAACACCAGGCGAACATCGGTGTAGCGCTTAAAGCGGTACAGGTGATATTGGCCGCCATGATAGAGAGTAACGACATCGCTGCGGAGCCCCGTCTTATCGAGCGATTCCTTTTCAATCGTGTTGATCGCGGCGTTACGCGCTTTGGTGATCGCAGCGGGGTCCGTCTCCGCCTTCACCGCGGCGTTCACCCTTGCCGTGACGTCCTCGATCGACATCAGCACGTTCAGTTCCTCGTCGGCGCAGCGCACCTCCTCGCCCCGGTTCCTTGCGTAAAATCCGGTCGCGATGTAGTCCTTCTCCTTGGTACTGATCTTCTGGACGCAATCGCGCGCGACGTGGTGGTTCGTCATGACCAGTCCGTCGGCCGAGACGAATGAAGCGGAGCCGCCGCTGTTGAAGCGGACCGACGACTTCTGAACGTGCTCCAGCCATTGAGCTGTCGGGCTGAAGTTGTACTTTTGCTGCAATGCCTGGATAGGCGGATTCGAGAAGAGCCACATGCCTTCGTCGGCGCGGGCGCCGAGCGTGGCAACGAACAAAGCGAGCAGAATGCGCAGGCGCATGAAACCATCGTATCGCGCGAGCCGGACTATGCGACTAGAATAGAGGCAAGAGCGGGCGGCTGGGAGCCTGCTGATGTTGGTTAGGGCATGGGGATGCACTCGCCACCTTCGCACACGTCAAGAGCCGATCCTCTGGCATGGCTGTCTATCTTCCAGGGCGTCTATTATGTCGCCGCGGGAGTCTGGCCGCTCTTGAGCGACGTCACGTTTCAGGCCGTCACGGGACCGAAGCGCGATGTGTGGCTTGTGAAGACCGTCGGCGTTCTGGTGGCGGTCATGGGCGGCGTACTGATCATGGCCGGCTGGCGCAGGGCGATCACGCGCGAAGTGTATGCTTTGGGCGTCGGAGCCGCATGCGGCCTGACGGCAATCGACGTGGTCTACGTCGCCGCGGAACGCATCCCTCCTGTTTACCTCCTGGACGCTGCGGCTGAGGTCGCAGTCATTCTGCTTTGGGTTCTGTTGTGGTTGAGATCACGCCAGGCAAAGGAGCGTTCGGAATGGAGATTGAGAAACAGCGAGACCGGGTCGGGGGAGCCCAGCGTTGGGCGACACTGGCCGGCGGCGCCGCCGCCCTCTACTGGGGCCTGAAGCGGCGCGGAATCCTGGGCTGGCCAGTGGCGCTTGCCGGCGCCAATTACGCCACGCTGGGCATGACCGGCGATCGCAATCTGATGGAGTTTCTAGGCGTCAAATCGCCACTCGATAAGGGCCTCCCGTACGGGCGCGGTGTCAAGGTGCGACGCTCGGTGACGATCAACCGGCCGGCCGACCAACTGTACCGGTTCTGGCGCAATTTCGAGAACCTGCCTCGGTTCATGAGCAATCTCGACTGGGTCAAGGTGTCCGATGGCACACATTCGCACTGGGCAGTGCGAGTGGCGGGTAACCGCACAGTGGAGTGGGATGCCGAGATCACCGCGGAGCGGGAAAACGAACTGATCGGGTGGCGCGGTTCCGGCGCCATTATCGACCACGCCGGCTCGGTTCGTTTCGAGAAGGCTCCGTCGGGACGGGGCACAGTCGTCCGCGTACAAGTTCAGTACAACCCGCCGGGCGGCAAAGTCGCGGCGAACATCGCAAAGCTGTTCGGCAGCGAGCCCGAGCAGATGATTCGCGAGGACCTGACGCGGTTCAAGCAAATCATGGAAACGGGTGAAGTCCCGACCACTGAAGGGCAGCCTTCGGGCCGAGGTGAATCAAGGCGCACTCTCTGGGGATCGGACAGGCCGCGAAGCGAGATGATGCGGCGCGGGTCACCCGTGGAGGAAGGATCCGAAGGGTCCTTCCCGGCAAGTGATGCCCCTGCCTGGATGGCGGGGGGCGGAGGTGGGGCATGAAGGCCGTCTGCTGGAACGGCAAGAATGACGTTCGGGTGGAGACGGTTCCCGATCCCCACCTAGTCAGCGCGCGGGACGTGATCCTGCGTGTCACGCTGACCGCGATCTGCGGCTCAGACCTTCACCTCTACGACGGCTACATTCCGACGATGCAGCAGGGCGACATCCTGGGCCATGAATTCATGGGCGAAGTGGTTGATGTGGGCCGCGAGGTCAAGAATCTGAAGAAAGGCGATCGGGTAGTGGTGCCGTTCGCGATCTCCTGCGGAGCGTGCTTCTTCTGCGAGCGGGAGATGTTCTCACTGTGCGACAACACGAACCCTAACGCCTGGATGCTCGAGAAGATGTACGGGTACGGCTCCGGGGGGCTATTTGGCTATTCGCATTTGTATGGCGGCTACGCCGGCGGACAGGCGGAATACGTCCGCGTGCCGTACGCTGACGTGGGCGCCCTAAAGGTGTCCAATGGTGCGAGTCAGCTCACGGACGAGCAGGTGCTGTTCCTTTCCGATATCTTCCCCACCGGGTACATGGCGGCGGAGAACTGCAACATCCAGAATGGGGACACGGTGGCCGTGTGGGGCTGCGGTCCTGTCGGCCTGTTCGCAATGACCAGCGCACGCCTGCTAGGTGCGGAGCGGATCATCGCTATCGACCGCTTCCCCGAGCGTCTGAGGCTGGCGGAGCGCCACGCCGACGCTATCACGATCGATTACGACAAGTCGCCGGACGTCATCGAAGACCTAAAGGAGCACACCGGCGGCATGGGTCCGGACGCATGCATCGACGCAGTCGGGATGGAGGCACACGGCACGGGTCCGGTGGCCATGTACGACAAGGCGAAACAGAGCGTTCGGATCTCGATCGACCGGCCAGCGGTGCTGAGGCAGGCCATCCAGGCTTGCCGGAAGGGCGGCACTCTCTCCATACCTGGTGTGTACGGAGGATTGGTGGACAAGCTCCCGTTCGGCGCCGCGTTCGCCAAAGGCTTGACGCTCAAGATGGGCCAGACGCACGTGCACCGCTACATGCGGCCCCTGCTGAATCGCATTGTTAACGGCGAAGTGGACCCGTCGTTTGTCATTTCCCACCGCCTCACGCTGGCCGACGCTCCCTACGCATACCAGATCTTCCGCGACAAGGAGGACGAGTGCATTAAGTGCGTGCTCGATCCGCGGAATGGTTCGTATCACAAAGGAGAAGAGAGACATGAAAAAGAAAGCACGTGAAAAGAAGCCGGCCGCCAAGAAAGATGATATGAGAGACCGGATGGACCGGCCCACACCGCAGGGCGATACCGCCGAGGGTGATGAGCAGGTCATCGATGAAGCGCTTCGTCAACACGAGCACGAACGCGAACCAAAGAAACGGACGGCGTAAGCGCGCGAGCCGGCTATAGACGACGAGTTAACCGTGCCGCGACTGTGAGGGAGCGGAGGCGGGTAAACGGAAAGCTTAGGAGTAATTCCAGTGAGCGAGAAAGGCAAGAATCCCTCGGAGCGGAGCAAAGGCGGCACCAAGAAGTCGCAGGCTGACCAACTCCAGCAACCGGAACGCCAGATGGATGCTGAAGACGATGACAATCCTCAGGTAGAGGAATTTTTGCGAGAGCATGAAAGGAAACCCAATCGAACATGAGGAACCCGCTCGCACGCAGGCGCCGTAATGATTCGGACGCAGCGCTGTTGCTCGGCGCCGGGCTCGGTGCTGCACTCGGCGCAGCGGCTTGGTATTGGAACGACACGCGCTACAGCCTGAAGGGGCAAGTCGCGCTGATCGCCGGCGCCTCCCGCGGGCTGGGCCTGGAGCTGGCCGAGGAGTTCGCGCGCCAGGGTTGCAGTGTTGTGATCTGCGCGCGCAACGAGGAGGAATTGGGACGAGCGCGCGCCTCCCTGGAGTCGCGCGGCGCTAGGGTGTTCGCGATCCCGTGTGATGTTGGCGATCGTGAGCAGGTGCAACGGCTGGTGAGCTTGGCGCGGGCGCGTTTCGGAAGCATTGACATCCTCTGCAATGTGGCCGGCATCATTCAAGTGGGTCCGATCGAGAGCATGACCGCTGCCGATTTTGAAGAGGCTATGAAGGTGATGTTCTGGGGGACCGTGTACCCGACGCTCGAGGTGCTCCCCGCGATGATGGCGCGCCAGCGCGGCCGAATCGTCAACATCACTTCGATCGGTGGAAAGGTCAGCGTGCCGCACCTGATCCCGTACAACTGCGCGAAGTTTGCGGCGGTCGCGTTCTCGGAAGGGCTAAATGCTGAAATGCGGGCGCACAATGTGAAGGTGGTGACTATCGTCCCCGGCCTGATGCGCACCGGTTCGTTTCTGAACGCATTCTTCAAGGGCAGGCAGGAGCGCGAGTTCAACTGGTTCGGGATGGGCGCCACGATGCCCGGCATATCGATGAACGCGCGGCGCGCAGCGCGACAGATCGTTGCGGCGGCGCGGCGCGGTCAGTCGGAGCGTGTGCTTTCGAAGCCGGCCCAGGCACTCGCACTGCTCCATGGCGTCTTTCCGGGGCTTACGGCGGAGCTGATGGCGATGGCAAATTCGCTGCTGCTGCCCGTGGCCGAAGGCGGGTCAACCGGCAGGGTGAGCGGAACGGAGGTAAGCTCCCGAACGGCCGTGGGCCGCGCTCTCAGGGTGCTCGGAGGCCGTGCGGCGCGCCGGCTGAATCAGGTGGGGCCAAAGGCGGCGTAGCCCTAAACGTACAATCGCTTGACGCGGGTGCGAATGCCGCAGAGGATGTCGTAAGAGATTGTGCCGGCCATACGTGCCATCTGCTGCGCGTTGATGGAGACGTCTCCTTCATCGCCGAGCAGCGTGACCGCGGCGCCGCGCTTCAACTCGGGACAGTCCGTGACGTCGATCGTGGTCAGATCCATCGACACCGCACCGACGATGGGGACGAGCTTCCCGCATGCTATGACGAAGCCGCGGCCGCCCAAACGGTGTGAGAGGCCGTCCGCATAACCCACAGCAAGGATCGCAATACGTGTGGCTCTCTGGGTGTGGAACATGCTGCCGTAGCCGACGGCGGCGCCTGCGGGGAGGTCCTTTACAGCGAGCACTCCAGCCTTCCACCTGAGGGCAGGGTGGACTTCGAGAACGCGTTCGGGCGCCGCACCTCGTACTGGCGAGATATAGCCGTACAGAGCGTGGCCGGGCCTCACCATGGTCCGCCAAGCCTCATGGCGTCCATAGGCGACCGGGTTCGTACTCGCCATGTGGAGATACCGCGGTGCAATGCCCTTCGCCATGAGCGCGCTGGCAGTCCGGTCGAAGCAGGCGATCTGGCGCTCGGTCTGGGCGCTGGCGTAGTCCGATGATGACGCGAAATGCGTCATGAGTCCCTCGCAATCGAGGCAGGGGGCGTCGCGGATCGCGGCCGCGATATCGTCAGGGTTCGCGCGCGTTCCGAGCCGTCCCATGCCTGTATCGAGCTTGAGGTGATACGCCAGTCTGCGGCCGTGCGCGCGGGCGTACGCATTGAGGTCCCGCAGGTCATCGAGAGAATGCACAGCCGGCGTCAGGTTACATTCGAACAACGCGGGACGGTTGAATGGGAAGCAATCCGCCATGACGAGGATGCGTGCGTCAACACCCGCCTGGCGCAGTGCGACCCCTTCCTCGACGGAACTGACGGCCAGCCAGCGTGCGCCTTCACGCACCAGAACGCGGGATACCTCAACGGCTCCGTGACCATAGGCGTCCGCCTTGACGACGCAGGCAGGTTCCACTTCCGG
>DATMXS010000340.1:0-12744 GCA_035561355.1 Bryobacteraceae bacterium
CAAGGAGTCACGGGTGAACATGGAGCGGAGCCGCGGGTCGGAAATCCCCATGCCCTCGAAGGCGCCGTGGGCCATGATGTGCAAAAGCGCCTTCACTGGAGGACACGCCGCCTCGACGCTGCCGTCTTGAAAGTACTCCAGCGCCACCCGCTTCTGAGCCTCTACAATGGCCTCCACGCCAGCCGCAAACATGGCCGGATTCTGCGTCTCCGGCCGCAGGAATTCCTCTGGAAGAACCGTATCCGGTGTCTCGAAGATCCTGCCCAAGAAGCGGTCCACGAAAAGCGACGTGATCCGGTATCCGAGCCTGCCGGCAAGGACCGGTTTACCCTCATACTCGAAGTCCTCCAGCTTCTCCAGATACCCGTTCTCGATGAGAAATGCAGGATCTCGCTCGGCCACCGTCATCCGGCACCACAACTCGGGAACCAGCATGCTGATGTCGTGGTCTATGCGGTACGAGGGGCCTACCCAGCCGGCTGCGGAGGTGAAACCTGCATAGCCCGTCAAGATCGCTGCCACGAGAGCGTTATTCACGTCGATGACCGGCAGCAGGGCATTGAACGGCCGCTTCGTGAGGGCGCCCTCGGTACCGAATCCCGTGGTCGAGGGGGACTTTCCGGTCAGACTGCAGATGAAGTCCATGAACAGTTCGGGCACTTCCTGATAGTGGATGGGGCTGTATGCCGCCAGCGGCGGAACGCCCGGTTCGGACGGGTTCCCGCGCCGCCCCGCCAAGACCGCGTTCACCGGAAAGTGCAAGGGCTTTGAGCGTGGAGCCTCGCGGTACAGCCGGCTTGAAACATTGGCGAGGTAGCTCAGCCGCGGATTCGCGAGGTCCGGCCGACGTTGCAGATACCGGGGATTCCTGGAAGGCTTTCCATCGACCACGCGCGGATGGGCGGAGGACACAACCCACTCGGTTTCCGGTTCATACGCAGCCTTCTCGAGCACGCGCTTCATCGGTTCCGTGAACCTGTCGAAATCGACCACGTGATCCACGATGGCTCGCGCCTGGTCCACGCTGAGCGGCTCGAAATTCGAGAGGAAGACGCCGGGCCCCGCAATATCCGCCTCGGCCTGCTTGTCAAACCCGCGGTGGATGGCGTCATCGGGGCGTTGGAAGAGCAGCGCCTCGCAGTTCTGGACCAATTTGACACTCGGGTTTTGATATTGGGGGTCCAGGTGCTCCAAAGTCTCGGCCGGAACGACGACTGAGGCCGTGATGTCGTCCTCGACCTGCACTTTCTCCGCCGGATGGAAGTCCGGCCGCAGCTTGAAGATTCGCCAGGAGCCGTCGGTGTCGAATCCGACGCGGAGATAATTTCCGGTCAAGTTTTCGTTATCCAGCTTCAATTCGTGGCCCGGGAAGCCATTGACCCGGTCCACCGTGAGGTGCCGCCGCCACTCGTCGCCCCACTCCGGCCGGTAGTACCGCTTGAGAACGCAGACGAACTGCCGAATGGTTTGCGGCAAGTCGCGAAGCCAGGCGTTGTACTCGTCCTTGTAGTCCGGCGACGGCGTGAGCAGTTTGATGACGCTGCCGAGCGAGCGCTCCGGGCTCAGCAGAGGCCGTTTAGCTCGCGCATCGGGCGGCTCGCGATAGATGGATGTGAAATCGAGCTTCAGAATCTGGTCAACGTACTCCGTATCCCGCCGGTAATCCTTGACGAAGATAGGGCCCTTCAAAATCGCGTTCGAGATTGATTTCGAGATCTCGGACTTGCCGCCCCCCGACACGGTGCTGGGCTTGTGGCACAGCGTGCTGTCCGCCCGTGTTCCGATCAGGCGCCAGTGCGTGCCGCCGGCCTGCTTTTCCAGCCGGACCCGGTAACCGGAAGGCAGGATGTACTCCGCGCCAGCACGGAGCGTCAGGCGGCTGGCGCTGCCGTCACGCCGCCACTCCACTGTTTCGCCGCGAAGCGCAAATTCGGCGTCGGCAGGCACATAGAAGATGTCCGGATAGTTCCGGTCGATGCCGTAGCCCTCCGGCATGCACTCCACGTCGTTGGCGAGCAGAGCAACGGCCTGTTCATAGCTGGTGTCGTTCAACTCCACTGTCCGCCCGCCGTAGAAATCCTGGCCCAGGACGTAAGACGCGAAGGCGATGGCGCCTCCGGCGTGTTCCTCTTCGCACATTCCGTACAGGTTTGCGGCGTAACTGATCTGGGTCTTGACCTCTTTCTTGCAGTAGCCGAAGTAGTTGTCGGCGATGATGGTCACCATCACGCCCCGCTCGTCCCGGCAGCTCGCCTTGAACGCGTTCCCGTCGTTGTAAAGCTCGTCATCGTCGCGCCAGCACATGCCATCGCGGCGTTGGCGTTCGGTGGCGTCTGCGAAACGCGGCAGCCCGAGATCTCGCTTTTTCAACCCCGCCAAATGGGGTGCGAGGACAACACATCCTGTGTGTCCAGTCCAGTGCATGGGGTCCAGGGCTGCGTCATTCTCCGGCAGAAACGGGTCGCCCGCGTTGCCGAAGATCCCCTCGACGAAATCCAGGTTGCTCACCAGGCTCGCGGGAGCGAAGAACCGCAGCTCCATTGTCTTTTCAGGGTCGGGTCCGGTCGCGGGGCACACTAATGGACGGAGCAACAGTGAAACGAACAGGCGGGCCGGATCGTTTTGATTCGCTGTGAACGGCAGCGTCAGGAGTTCCAGCGGGGGAGCGAGGGCCGCAGCCAGCAGCGCGGCGAACACCTGCTTCGGAACGGCCTGCTTATCATCCGGAATTGGCAACCCGCCCTCGACCACATGGAATACGCCTTTAGTGGTGCGGCGATCGCTGCTCGGGTTGTGCAAAACGCCTTGCAAGACCCTGTACGAGTGCACGTAGGGAGAGACGAACGTGTCACCGTCCTCGGGCAGCGACATCTCTCGCGCGAGGTGCGGCTGGTCCAGGGTGAAGGTGTTCGCGGGAAGGTGCGGAGCCTCCTGTGAGCACCCGGCCAGGTAAGCATCCAGGAACGCCTGGATGCGGGAGTCCACCGGACAGAGCCGATCGGCGAGCAGCCGGTCCTTCTGCTGGAAACTTCGGAGCAGCGGACCGGCAAGCTCCAGATAGTACGCGTCCGACGCCCGGATGCAGGTGGGCTGTCCAAGTGACGCGAGCTTCAGGTTGATATAGCGGACAAGTTCTTTTCTGTGGGGCATGACTGATTCCGTGTTGGACCTGCCGCCCTCGGAAATCGGGGAAGCAGACTCGGAATCACCCCTCCGACCCGCAAACGCCGGTACCCCTCAGCCGAAGCCGCAACGATCCGCAGCTGTAGCTTCCATTGTCCAACAATGGTCAGGAGTAAGGGGGCTTTCAAAGCAGTTTTCAGTTGTCAGCGTTCAGCGGAGCGGGCCGGCTATCGGGGTCCCGCGCCGCGTCAAGCTGACGGCGGTGAGCTGAAGTCTGAAAGGTGAACTACAGCCGGCTTTCTATCAGCTTCGCCATGCGGAGCGCCTTCTCTCGGCCGTCGGGCAGCAGCCGCAGATCGATCTGTACGGCGGTTGCCCCCTTCGAGAACAAAAATGTAGAGTTCAGCGGACCGAAAGCGGCTGTATCGCCGATTCCCGCGACATTCTTGGCCGCCATGTCCGGGCCTTCGGCTGCGGTAATCAGCTTCAGGGCGGCCACCCCAGCCTTTCCCCCTTCCCAATCCACCTGCACCGCGAAATACGACTGCCCAGTCACGCCGCCCAGGATGGATTTGGTAACGTTTTCGAGTGCTTCCATGCCCTTGCGGCGGTCGCCGCTGGGCGTCGCCTCCATCGCCTGGAGCGATCTGGAAATCTGTTCCCGGCTCTCCTCCGGTTTCGCGGGCACGCCCCAATAGTGGCAGGTAGAACTGCTGCCCGACTCCTCACGCTGGGTGCGCTCGATCGGCACTCCGATAATCTCCGCGGCCTCCCCCGTGGTCAGCAGCGTGCATGGGTCCACACGCCGGGCTGCCTTACCCGGGTTCGCCAATTCGTGCAAATCGACGCCGTGCTGCCTGGCCGTCTGCTCGACCTTGTTCTTGATTCTGAACCCGGCGTAGATGAGCCCGGCTGCGAGCAGTGCGCCGCAGAGGACAAAAACGCCCAACACAATCAGCAGAACCTTCACCAACGGGCTGCCCTTCTTGCCGGCGGGGGCCGGCATTTGCGCCGGCATCGGTTCCGTGCGGCGGAGAGGAGTTCCACAGTGCCCACAGAATGCTGAAACGCCATCCGCAGGCGCGCCGCACCGGCTGCATACGTTGGTCATGATGAATGCCCTCCTGAACCTCTGAAGGAGTTATCGAGTTGCGAAGGCTCGCGTTGTCGTGTGGATTTTGTTGCGGTCCGGCGCGTTGAAAGACAAGGGAGAAAAGGGTGTTTGTTTATGCCCGCCTGCGCCCTGCGCGATTCAGTCCCGGACGGGGCGGGCAGTCACGTGCGGGCGAAGACCCAGTAACGCGTGATGTCGCGATATCCGAGACGCTGGTATAACTTATGGCCGGCTGCGCTGGATTGCAGGACGGTGGCTGTGATGCCGGCCTGGCCGTAGGAGTCTTCAAGCGCGATGCGCAGCATCGCTTCCGCGTACCCTTTGCGCTGATGCGCCGGGAGGGTGCCGACCGCATAGAGTCCCGCGACGCCTGCCTCCGCGAAAACCGCCGAACTCGTGACCGCAAAATTGCCGTGATAACCGACGTAGCCGGCCAAGCCGCCTCGCCATGTTCTCTCGGACTCGTAGATCTGGTGCGCTACGGAATAGGGCACGCCGAATGCGTGACACATGATACGGGTGAAGTCTTCGCGGGTCTCACGGTCAGACACCCGGCGCCATTCCAGCCGAGGCAGGGCGCGGCAGGGCGGCTTCAGGGCCTCTGCTGACATGCCTGGCAGATCGGTCACAAAGTGCATTCCGGCGGCGGCGCACTCGCGTTCGGCGGACGCGACCGCTTTTTCCCTCAGCCAGTCCGTGCAGAGCCACAACGACCACGGCAGTCGCTTCGCCGAGAAGTACGCCTCGGCGCGTTCGAGGCATCGGCGCAGTGCTGCCGGAGCGCTCACGGGTTCCGTCAGCAGCGCCGCATTGAACATCGAGTAGTTGACACCCGACGAGATCAGTGCGAGTCCCGGTTCGGAGCGAGTCTCACCGTCAGGGCGCGCCAGCGAGAACACGCCGAGGGTGGCGCGGAGATTGGCTTCCATCGTTTCGAAGCCGCGCATGGCCGAATATCACATCAGACTGAGCGGGTCTACGTCAATGACGAGCGATGTGGCGGGCCATTTCCGGTCGATGGCTTGCTGCCGGATGAGAAGCAGAAATTCCCGCAGGCGCTTCCGGCTGGCGGCTTTGATCAACACCTGATAACGGTACTCTTCCTTGAGACGCGGAACCGGCGCCTCGGCCGGGCCGAGAACCTTAAGGCCCTCCGGCGGCGGCGTGAGCAGCGTCCCGATTTCACCGGCCATCCGCTCGGCCTCCTCCTGCTGGCGGCTTCGCACCAGGACGTTTGCCAGCGCGGCAAACGGCGGGTATCGCATCGCCCGTCGAAACTGCATTTCCTTCTCGAAAAAGAGCTCGTAATTCTGCGCCGCCGCGAGGCGGACCGCGTAATGATCGGGATTGATGGTCTGGATCAGCACCAGTCCCGGCAGGTTGCCGCGTCCTGCGCGCCCTGATACCTGAGTGAGCAACTGAAACGTCCGCTCCGCCGCGCGGAAATCGGGCATGCCGAGTCCGACGTCAGCCGAGACCACGCCCACCAGCGTCACGTTAGGGATGTCGTGACCCTTCGCGATCATCTGGGTTCCGACCAGAATGTCGTACTCGCCTGCACGGAAGCTCGCCAGAATGCTCTCAAACCCGCGTTTCCCGATCACGCTGTCACGATCCATCCGCGCAATGCGGGCGACCGGGAAGTGGCGGTGCAGTTCGTCCTCGACGCGCTCCGAGCCTGTTCCGAGGAAATAAACGTGCTCGCTGTTGCACTTAGGGCAGTGCGTGGGCACTTTAGCGGCATAGTTGCAGTAATGGCAGAGTAGGCGCCTGTCCCGGCGGTGATACGTGAGCGTCACCGCGCAGTTGACGCACTGAATCCGCTCGCCGCACGAACGGCACGCGACGAAACTCGAAAACCCTCGCCGGTTGAGCAGCACCATGGTCTGCTCGCCCGCTCCCAGGCGTGTCTCGATCTCATCCAGCAGCCGTCGCGAGAAGACCCCGTGCGAGTGAGTCTCGAGGAACTCCTCGCGCATGTCGATCATCTCGACCTTCGGCATCGGCCGGTCCGCTACGCGCTCCGGCAGCTTCAGAAGGGTATACTTTCCCTTTTCCGCGTTCTGACGGCTCTCGAGGCTCGGAGTTGCCGACCCCAGGACCACGCACGCCCTTGCGGCTTGCGCGCGAACCACCGCGACATCGCGGCCGTTATAGCGCGGGTTCTCCTCCTGCTTGTAACTCCCGTCGTGCTCCTCGTCTACGATCAGCAGGCCCAGGTTGCTCACGGGCGCAAACACACCGGAGCGCGTTCCTACCACCACCCCGGCCGCACCCGACCGGATCCGCCGCCACTGTTCAGCGCGCTCGGAATCGCCGATGGCCGAATGCAGGATGGCGACGCGATCCCCGAAGCGCTGGTAGAACTGGGCGGCCATCGCGGGCGTGAGCGCAATCTCCGGCACCAGCAGAAGCGCACTACGGCCGGCCGCCAGCGCGGCGTCAATGGCCCGCAGGTACACCTCCGTTTTGCCCGAGCCGGTCACGCCGTGCAGCAGGAATGGTGTGAACTCACGGGACTCGACGCCTGCGCGGATCGCGTCGTATGCCTCCTGCTGGCGCTCATTAAGGATGTGCGGCTCGCGGTCGGGCAGCGTCCACGCCGGAGCAGAAACTTCGAGCTTCAGCGAAAGTCCGCCCGCGCGTGCCAGTGCGCGCGCCGCCTGTCCGCCGTTCTTTACAGCGACTTCGAGGTCCTTCAGATTATGAGAGCCAGGGTGCAATTCCAGATACGCCAGCAGTTCACGCTCTGCCTTTTTCAGCTTGCCTTCGGGCCGTGCTAACGATAGTTCAACGCGCAGGCGCGACGCCGGGGCGCGCAGTGGATCGCGGTCCGTTTCCAGCGATTCGGTTTGTACGAACCCCTTCTTTTCGAGCGCGCGCAGGGCGTTGCGGGCTTCCGGCAGCTTCTTCAACAGGTACGGCGCGGAAAGGCTGCGGAACTCGAGCATACGCATGAGGACAACCTGCGGGTCGTCATCCGTCGCGTCGAAGCTGAGCTGGCGCAGCGCATCGCGGCCCTTCTCTGTAAGCGTGTAGTTCTTGCCTTTGCGGATCTCGCCCGAGAGGGGAATCATGGCGCGCAACACCTCTCCGAGCGGCGCGCAGTAATAGGTTGCGATCCAACGCCCCAGTGAGATCAACTCCGGGGCGAGCGCCGGCTCCTCATCCAGCAGCCGCAAGACTTCCCGAGTCTCAGCGTCGGGCGGGTTGTCATGCACGCTCAGGACAACGCCCGGGAGCCTGCGCGCCCCGAACGGCGCCATCACGCGGCAGCCCGGCTGTACGCGATGGCGCAGGGATTCCGGCAGGGCGTACGTAAATGCCCTGTCGAGCGGTACCGGAAGGCTGACATCGGCGTATTGCGGCATAGGAAGGAGCAGGCAGGGGCGTCACTTCTGAGTATGCCCCCATGCTCATGAGTTTAGCTGCTGCGCTTACATCGACGGATACAGCGGCCTCAGTGCCGGATAAAGCGCCTTATAAGTCTGGTAGAACTTGCCGTACGCCGCGGCATCCGCCTCGGCCGGACAGACCGATTCCACCTCGCGAATCGCCGCGCGGCAAACCTCGGGCACGGACGCATACTCGCCACTTCCCACTGCCGCCAGCAGCGCCGCTCCGTAGGCCGACCCTTCCTGTGTTTCCAACACAACCACCCGCTTGTTGAAGATATCCGCGAGCATCTGCCGCCAGAACGGGCTCTGCGCCCCACCGCCGGACGCTCGCACCGACCGCACTTCGACGCCGAGCGACTCGATGATTTCCAGACAGTCCTTCTGGCTGTAGCTGACGCCTTCGAGCAGGGCGCGAATCAGGTCAGCTCTCCGGTGCTTGGCCGTGATGCCGACCCAACCGCCGCGCGCCATCGCGTCCAGATGCGGCGTGCGCTCACCCATCATGTAGGGCATCCAGTAGAGCCCCTGGGAGCCAGCGGGCGCCGTGGCTGCTTCGGCCGTGAGGGCATCGTAATCCATCCCCGGAGCCAGTTGGTTGCGGAACCACTGTAAGCTGAGGCCCGCGCCCTGCGTGACGCCCATCACGTGCCACTTGCCTTTCACGGCATGGCAGAACGTATGAACGCGGCCAGCGGGATCGTAGGCCACCTTCTCCATATGTGCGAACACAACGCCCGAGGTGCCCAGGGTGTCAGACACGATGCCCGGCTCCACGATGCCGTTGCCGACCGCGCTGGATGCCTGGTCGCCGCCGCCGCCGACAACCGGCGTGCCCGGTTCGAGGCCCGTGGCCGCCGCGGCAGTCGCGCTCACAATGCCGGTTACCTCGCTCGATTCATAAACCGCAGGGAGCAGGGATCGATCAAGCCCCAGCGCGTCTATCACGTCGAAGGACCACCGCCGGTTCACTACGTCAAACATCGCCGTGCCGGAGGCGTCCGACACTTCGCTGGCGTACTCGCCCGTCAAGCAGTAACGGACGTAGTCCTTCGGCAGCAGCACCTTGCGGGCACGCTCGAAGTTTGCAGGCTCGTTGTCGCGCACCCAGAGCAGTTTCGGGAGCGTGAAGCCGGTGAGCACCGGGTTCGCGATGAATTGCAGCACGCGCTGCTTGCCCAACTTCGCGTTTACAAAATCAACCTGCGGCTGGCTGCGCTGGTCGCACCAGATCAGCGACGGACGGATCACCTGGCCGGCGGAATCGAGTAGCACCAGTCCGTGCATCTGGCCGGAGAGTCCGATGGCCTTGACGTCCTTACCCGTGGCGCCCGCCTGCGCGAGTACGCCGCGAACGGCCGCCTTTGCCGCATCCCACCAGTTCTCCGGCCGCTGCTCCGCCCACAGGGGCCGCTCCATCCGCATGTCCTCGTGAGGCGCGGTGAAGCCCGCCTTCACGTTGCCTTTCGCGTCGATGAGCAACGCGCGCGAACCGCCGGTGCCGATGTCGATCCCGAGCCAGTACATAGGTTCCTTTGTACCGCATTGCGGTGTTCGAGTCGGGCGTGCCGGCTACAGCCCCAGTTTGCCCGCCAGCCAGTTGAAGGCGCGCTCCTGGGTGGAACGCGAGAGCCGGTTGAAATCGAGCGGTGTTTCGAGGTCCACCGCGGGATTCTGCTCCCGCGCCGAGGTCACGAGCGCGCGCACGGCGTCTAAAGGCGCATATCGATCGAGCTCCGGGGCGACCACAAGGACGGGCCGTGGCGCAGCTGCGGCAAGGATCTCGTCATAATCCACCGGCAGCGCGGATGGGTTTTCCAGGTAGAACCCGAAGCGCGGCATGAGTCCGTGCAGGTGCGAGTAATGCCGCAGGCCCTCGGTCTCCGGCGACGGATTGCGCAGCGATTCGACACCGGCGATCGCGACGGCGGCAGCGATACGGTCATCCAGAGCGGCAGTTATCAGCCCGATCTTGGCTCCGAGCGAGTAGCCGACGACAGCGATGCGTTTGGAGTCGATCGCATCGAGGGCCGCGAGAGCCTCGACGGCTGCACGTGTGTCCGCCACCATCTTGCCCCCTAAAGTCCAACGCGGATACCGCCGATAGAATTCGCGTGCGTGCTCGATGCGTGAACCGAAGCCAATTTGATCGAAAGCCAGCACCGCGAAACCGCGGCGGATAAGAGCCTCGAACGGCGCCTTGGCATACCGCGAGTACCCGGTCGGATAGCTGTAGGCGTGCAGCCAGACTACCGCGGGCCAGGGACCGGGGCCGTTTGCCGGGACGTAGAGGTCGCCTTTTAGATCGTCCCCGAAGGAGAGTGCGGCTGCGCGGGCGCCTTCGATCGTCAGCGGGCGCCGGTATAGGTCTGCAAGCCATCCCTCGCTGGTGCGGGCGGATCGGCCGAGCGTTTTCACCAAAGGAAAGGGGACTGCCGGGGGCTCATCGCCCAGCGCCCAGCGAAGCCGTTCGCGAAGATCGCCCTTGGGCGGGTGGGCGGAGCGTTCTCCGGAGAGCGCCTGCCAACCGGCAAAAGTGTAGCCGTGCATCCAGGTCTCTTCCGGCGGGAACGCCTTCCGGCCGAACACCGTGTCGAAGAAATCGACATACCGTTCGATATCCCCGGCGGTCGTCGCATGCTCGCCGGCCCGGAGCGAGAGCCCAAGGTTTTGGGGTTTGCCGAGCATCTGATAAACGCTGCGCACGGACCGGTATGCCTGCTCGAAGCCGAAAGAAGCGCCCTGCGCCTCGGAGTAAGCTGAGGCCATCAACAGGCCTCGCGGAGCCACCATCGCCATCAAGAGGTTCTGGTCAACCGGCAGTTTGTGCTCGCGCCCCGCGAAGAACCGCAGGCGCGGGTGGAACCAATGAGGGAAGGAGCCTGTGATCTGTTCGATGGACTCGTTCGCGAAGGGGTCGGTGGTGTACCGCCAAGGCGTGCACTCGCCTGTATTGCCGCTCGACGCGACCACGGCGGCGATGCGGTCGTCGAAGGCCGCGGCCAGCAGGGCTTGCTTCCCGTTTCGGGAATGGCCGGTGATGCCGATCCGGGCCTTGTCAATCTCGGGCAGCGTTACCAGGTAATCAACGGCGCGCATGCCGGCCCAGGCCCAGCGGGCGATGGTGGACCAGTCGTAGTCGGGGTAGACCTCGATCCACTTGTCGGAATCGTCCTCGGCGCCGTAGATCGGGTCGAGAGCCTGGTAGATGCAGGCGGCGTAGCCTCGCCGGACCGCGGTATTGACCCAAGGGCGCATGCGGAGATGATTCGTGAGAAAAACGGGGAAGGGGCCGTTGCCCGGCGGCGTTATGATTTGTAGCCTGAGTGTGGCCCGGTGACCGGGACCGAACTCCAACCGGACTTCGCGCACCCGAACGGAACCCTCGCTGCGGTCAGACGTCACAGTGCCCCGGACGTTGCCGGGGGCGGGCGGCATGGCGCCGATCACCCATTTTTCGTATTGCTGATGAATCCAGGTTTTCCGTTTCGCCCAAAGTGCCGGGGTTGCCGCGTGATGGAGGGGATCAGGCAGCATGGGCTGAGAGGGCATGAGGTCGAAATCCGGTGGGAGTTCGCCCGTGCGGCGCAGCCAGTCCTCCCAGGTGCGGTCCTGGGCGTTGATCCGCCCGCTCATCTTCGAAGAGGTCGGGGGCAGGATCTTCAGGAGGTTATCGAGGTCGTGGCGCCGGTCAGCAGCGGGCGCAAATGCATGAAACGCGGTGAGCGCGCAGAGCATCCAACCGAATCGGCCGATCATAGCGCAAATGGTACTGCACTTCCGGGTGCGCGGGAGGGCGGTCAGCCGGCGGGGAGGC
The DNA here is from genome assembly GCA_035561355.1 of Bryobacteraceae bacterium. Classification (GTDB taxonomy): domain Bacteria; phylum Acidobacteriota; class Terriglobia; order Bryobacterales; family Bryobacteraceae; genus DATMXS01. The sequence continues at coordinate 11,450 of DATMXS010000340.1, forward strand.
GCGTTGGTGAAGCGAGCTCGACGGGTATTCGCCCGGTTGACGGTCCCCCTCCGGAAGACTAAAATTAGGTAGTTTCGAGCAACCGAAGCCGTGCGCAATCGGTGCGCCAACCGGGAGACCGGAGGGGCGCTGCGGTAATTTCGGTAGCAGGAGAGGTGTATGAAGACGTTGTCCGTCTGGCTTTGGGTGATCGGCCTCGCCGTGACCCTACAGACCGCCCCGGCTGCGGACAAGAAGACCGAAAAGGCACCGGCCCGGCGCGAGACGATCGCCAAGCCGCTTTCTGAAAAGGAGCAACGCAAGCGCGCTGAGAAGTTGCGGAAGGAACTGGAGACCCCGTTCCGGCGATGGCTCTCCGAGGATGTCACGTACATCATCACGGACGAGGAGCGGGCGACCTTCAAGCGGCTCTCTACCGACGAGGAACGAGACCAGTTCATCGAGAGCTTCTGGCTGCGCCGCGACCCCACTCCGGACTCGGCTGAGAACGAGTACAAGGAAGAGCACTATCGCCGTATCGCCTATGCGAATGAGCGGTTTGCCTCCGGTATTCCCGGCTGGAAAACTGACCGCGGTCGTATTTACATCACCTTCGGTCCAGCAGATGAAACCGAATCGCACCCTTCGGGGGGGACCTATGAGCGCCCGATGGAAGAGGGCGGCGGCACTACCTCTACATATCCATTCGAGAAGTGGCGGTATCGCTACATCGAGGGGATCGGCACGGATGTCAATATCGAATTCGTCGATCCGACCATGACCGGTGAGTATCGCATGACCATGGACCCGTCCGAAAAGGACGCCCTGCTGCATGTTCCGGGCGCCGGCCTCACCCTTTACGAGCAGATGGGCATCACAAGCAAGGACGAGCGCTTCAACCGCACGGATGGCACGCACCTCGGCACCGGCGACTCGCCGTTGCCCTCCCGCATGAACCAGTTCGAGCGTCTGGAGCAGTTCGCTAAGCTACAAAAGCCTCCAGCGGTCAAGTACAAGGATCTCGAATCGGTCGTCAACACTCGCATTACGTACAACCTGCTTCCGGTGAAGGTGCGTGCCGACTATATCCGGATGACCACCTCGACGGTGCTGACGTACATCACGGTCCTCCTCGAGAACAAGGACCTGCAGTTTACCGACAAAGAGGGCATCGCCAAGGCGATGGTCAACATGTACGCGCGGATCACCTCAATGGGACGGCGAGTGGTCAACGTCTTTGAGGACCCGATTGCCATTGAAGTGCCTTCGGCCCATCTGGCGGCCGCCTCGGCCCGCTCTTCGGTCTATAACAAGGC